>NZ_JBZEGV010000042.1:0-44041 GCF_058312955.1 Mesorhizobium sp. LEGMi-168a | reverse complement strand
CCCGCCCCGCGCCCCCGCCCGCCGGGCCCCAGCGGGGCCGCCCCGCCCGCCCGCCAGTTCGTCACTGGCGGCTTCTGCGGCGGCCTCACCACCTTCTCGGCCATGAGCCTCGACACCTTCATCCTGCTTTTCGAGGGCGACTTCCGGCTGGCCGCGACCTATCTCATCAGTGTGGTCGGGCTGTCGTTGGCGTCCGCCTGGCTTGGCTATGTCATGGCAGCGAGGTTCAACCGCTTGCCGGTCAACAGGTGAGGAGGGAGGAAAACATGGAACTTCCCGCGCAATGCGTGCTGCTCAGGATCTTCTTCGGCGAGGACGACAGGGCGGCCGACGGCATGCCGCTGCATGAGGCAATCGTCATCAAGGCACGCGAGACCGGCATGGCTGGCGCGACAGTGCTCAGGGGACCGCTCGGCTTCGGCCGTTCGAGCGTGCTCCATACCGCCAAGATCCTGCGGCTGTCGCAGGACCTGCCCATCGTCGTCGAGATCGTCGATGCGCCGGAGAAGATCGATGCGCTGATCCCTCAGATCAAGGCGCTGACCATGAGTTGCCTGATCACCAAGGAGAAGGTTGAAGTGATCCGCTACGGCGACGGGGATTGAACTCGGCCGGCCGCGCGGTCAGCAATGGCGAAGACGACGGCCGATCGTGCCTTCGTCGAAAATGCCGGCGGAAAACAGCCTCATGGCCTCGATGGCCAGCTCCGATGCCTCCGGGCTGCCGGGGATAATACCCCGCTCCTCGCAGACCTCGTCATAGATGCGCTTCAACAGGACGAGATCGTCCGGATATGCAACGCCGCTCTTGGAAACATGGGGTTCGATCATGCTTCCCTCCCTGTTGTTAGACGGAAGCGCGATGGTCGCTCGCAGCCGGCGACGGCCTGGTCATTTGTCGCCGATCGAACGGACCTAGGGCGCCCGGCCAGCCTGCCCAGCCCATTGCGACAAAAAAGGCGGCCGAGGGCCGCCTTCATTGCGTGAGCGGAAAACTTCCGGCTCAGCCGACGATCTCGGTATCGGAGAACCAGTAGCGGATCTCCTGCGCGGCGGTTTCCGGCGCGTCCGAGCCGTGCACCGAATTCTCGCCGATCGACAGCGCATGCACCTTGCGGATGGTGCCATCGGCCGCGTTGGCCGGGTTG
This sequence comes from Mesorhizobium sp. LEGMi-168a, assembly GCF_058312955.1. Classification (NCBI taxonomy): domain Bacteria; kingdom Pseudomonadati; phylum Pseudomonadota; class Alphaproteobacteria; order Hyphomicrobiales; family Phyllobacteriaceae; genus Mesorhizobium; species Mesorhizobium sp. LEGMi-168a. The sequence goes on along the minus strand of NZ_JBZEGV010000042.1, from coordinate 42,894 downwards.
GTGGCGCCCATCACGTCGCGGTTCTTGGCAATGGCGTTCTCGCCCTCCAGCACCTGCACGATTGTCGGGCCCGACGACATGAACTCGACGAGCTCGCCGAAGAACGGGCGTTCCTTGTGGACGGCGTAGAAGCCTTCGGCCTCGCGGCGGCTCATCCACACGCGGCGCGACGCGATGACGCGCAGGCCGGCGTCTTCCAGCATCTTGGTGATGGCGCCGGTCAGATTGCGCTTGGTCGCATCCGGCTTGATCATGGAGAAGGTGCGTTCGGTCGCCATTGGGTCGTCCTTGTTCTGGGAATGGAAATTGGAGTGGCGGGCTCTATACAAGCCGCCCGGCGGCTTGCCAAGGGGACGGCTTGCCTCGCCTGCTCTGGCCAAAGCCTGCCCCTTGCGCGACAATGGAGCGCTTGCGCACGCAAGCCAAAAGCGATCCCGCCTGGGACCCGGAGGCAGACAATGAACTGGCCTCACCTCAGACCAGGAGACATCACCGGCATTCTCTTCGTGGTCGTCCTTGTTGGTATCGTCGTCCTTCTGCTGTTGCTTTTTCGCGGGCTGAAGCGGAACGAGAATTTCGGTTTCGGCCCGGAATGGCAGTGCACCCGCATGGAGCAGGGCGATCCGATCTGCGTCAGGCTGGTCGACAAGGATACGCCAAACAAGGGCGCGCCAAGGTAGAGGCTAGAGCTCGACCTCTATGATCAATGCCGGCGTGTCGCCGGCCTTCAGCCCTTCACGCTGCCGCACCGAGGCTTTGATCGGCAGAAGCAGGCTGCCGGACGCCTTGTCGGGGAAGAGCGACGTGCTCCATCTTGTCTTGCCGATGACGGCCGTCACGCCGAGCGAGCCCCAGGGCCGCGCCAGCCCCGCCATCGCCGCCTTGATCCGCGCCGCGAACTCGGCCGGCAGCGTCACGAAATGCCAGCCGCCCTTGCCCGGATAGACCCAGATCGCGGCCCGCATCTCATAGCGCAGCATGACGATCCTGCCGCTCGCGGCCTCCTATGCATGTCGCCCAAAAAGTGCGTAGCGGTTTTGGGAGAACGAGATGCATCAAAACCAAGACTTCCGTCACGCCGCCGCCGCAACCTGCCGGCCGATCCCGCCATGCAGGTCGAGGCAGCGCTCGAACCATTGGGATACGCTGTCGCTGTCCTCGAGCAGCCGGTAAGGCGAGGAGATGCGCGCCCATTGCAGCGCGCCGAACACGATGTAATCGGCAAACAGCGGCGAGGCTCCGCCGATGAAGGGCTGGTAGGTGAGCATCGAGCGCAGCGGCTCCAGCGAGGCGCGGAAGCCGGCGAGCCCCGCGTCGCGACCGGCCACCACGTCTTCCAGCCGCTTGCCGTAGCGCTGCTCGCGGTTTTCGCGGAAATAGGCGGCGTTCGTCTCATCCTGCATGGCGTTGAGATCGGTGAGCGCCACCGTGGCGACGTAAGGGTGGATGGTGAGCTGCGACCAGCGTTCGATGAAGCGCGCCATCGCCTTGCCGCCATCGCCGGAAAACAGCGTCGGCCGTTCGGGATAGGCCTCGTCGAGATAAAGCGCGATGGCGAAGGAATCGGCCACCACGCGGTCGCCGTCTCGGATCACCGGCACCGTCTTCGACACGCCGCCTTCCACCTTGGGCACTTCCAGGAAGCGCGTCGGCACCTTGGTGGCGTCGAGCCCCTTGTGGGCCAGCGCCATCTTGGTCTTCCAGCAATGCGGACTGAACGGGCGTTGGGTGTCGTGGCCGACGAGATCATAGAACAGAATGGTCATTGCCGTTCCTGCGGGTTACGAAGAGCCGGGATTCGTTGCGAACCGGATGGAAGAATGAAACAGCATTTCATGATGTTTGCGGCCTACAATCAATGGGCCAATGCGCGCATCTACGATGCCGCTGCCGATCTCAGCGACGAGGAATTCAACCGCGATACCGGCGCCTTCTTCGGCTCTATGATGGGAACGCTCAACCATATCCTGACCGCCGACCGTATCTGGATGAAGCGTTTCACTGGCGAGGGACACGCACCATCGTCCCTTGACGCCATTCTTTACAAGGCGTTGCCACCTTTGCACAGCGCGCGCGAGGCGGAGGACAAGCGGATCATGGACTGGGTCGGCGGCATGAGCGAGAAGGCGCTCGCCGGCCGCTTCTCCTACATGACGCTTTCCGACATGCGCACCGTCTCGCAGCGGCTGGCGCCGGCGCTCAGCCATTTCTTCAACCATCAGACCCACCATCGGGGCCAGGCGCACATGATCCTCACCGTGCTCGGCCGGCCTTCCGTGCCGCTCGACCTGATGCTGTTCCAGCGCGCCGAGGAAGGCCGCGCTTACGCCTGAGGCCATCGTTGGCGGGCCTTCTGGCGCCAGCCTTCGCGAAATCGGCACGACGGCCGGTTAACCAAGCTTGCATCGAAGCTAATGTATTAGGACTTCGTTTGTGCTCGCGCTGCACAATGAGTGAGTTGCAGTGGGAGCAATGACATGCGCATCGATTTGTCTGCCACCAGTTGGGGCAGGGTCGCGCTGGTCACCGTCGCCGGCACGGCTTTCTTCATTGCGGCTGCCTTCTTTGTCGATTCCTTCAACTTTCCCTCGCTGTCGCCCGATGCCCTGCTTTGGGCCAAGCTCACCGACCTGTTCCTGCCGCTTGTGCTTGGCGGCTCCTTCCTGTTCTTCCTGATGTGGAAGATGCGCCAGCTGGCGATCGCCCAGAAGGAACTCAGCATTGTCGCCGCGACCGACAGCCTGACGGCGGTCTTCAACCGCGGCGCCTTCTCGATGCTGGTCGAGGCCTATCTCGAGCAGGCGCGCTGCCATGACGTTGCCGATGCCGGCGCGCTGCTGATCGTCGATGCCGATCATTTCAAGTCGATCAACGACCGTCTCGGCCACGATTGCGGCGACCAGGCGCTGAAGCTGATCGCCAGGACGATCCAGGGCCAGCTCCACGGCGCCGACATCGTCGGACGCATCGGCGGCGAGGAATTCGCGGTCTTTCTTCCGGGCGCCGACGCGACGCGCTCCTTCCTGGTCGCGGAGACTATCAGGCTGCGCATCCGCGAGGCCGAGTTCGCGCCCGGCGGCCAGCGATGCCCGCTCTCGGTCAGCATCGGCGGCATCGCCTTCAGCGGGCCCACCACCTATCACGACATGTTCAAGGTCGCCGACAGGCATCTCTACAAGGCGAAGTCGAACGGACGCGACCAGGTGAGTTTCGAAAGCCCGCGCGGCGTACCGTCGGACGACGTCGCCAGCACGTTCCATTGATCGGCTCCGCGCGGCAGAGACCTGGCCGGCATCACCGGTGGTTGCGGTTGAGCAGCGGCCTGTATCGGCGGATCAGCTGGCGCTCGACGTCGATATACGGCCTGATCAGCCCGGCTGCCGTCAATGTCGGCTCAGGCTGATGGACGACTGCCGTCAGCATGCCATGCGCGGTCAGCAGGCCCAGCCACTTCAACGCTTCCCATTTCGGCGTTGTGCCGCCGCGTCCGGCCAGGCTCCGGTTGATGTAGCCTGGATAGGAGAGCAGGCGCTTGCCCGCCGATGAGCCGCAGGCGCCGATCCTGACCGGCTTGCCGTCGGCGGTGATCCAGGCATAGACGGCCTCGCTGGACTCGCACGCCTTCTGGTCCACGATCGTGACGCGGATCGACGTTTTGTCCCGGGCGAGCCTCATCTCCGCCGCCGGCTTGAACTGGTCGCGATCGAGAAACATTCGCCCCCCGCAGCATGTGCGCAAACCTGCATGGGGCGCGCGAATGTTCTGTGCGATGTTTCACGCAACGGGTCGTTCTGTGCGATGTTTCACGCAGCGGCCTGTTCCATGCGATGCTTCACGCAGTGCCGGAAAAGTTTGCGGCCGAGGCAGCGGCATGCAGTCGAAAGGTCAGGTCAAACAAAAAACCCGCCCGAGAGTCGTCCCAGGCGGGTTGTGTGAGGGGCCTCTGTTGGCCGCGCCGGCTGGCTGATTTCAGCCGGCGAAGCCGCTATGGCCGCGCGCGGCTGATTTCACCGAGACAATCGGCTGGTCCGCCGGCCACAGGATGCCGGCGGTCACCGCAAAGGTGATCAACGCGTCGCGCGCCGATTCGGCGGAGATTTCTCCGGCCCGCGCGGCTTCGCAGGCCCTCACCGCGGCGCCGTAGCTCAGCCGCCGGCGCGACGGCGGGAACTCGGTCAGGAACTCATGCATGTCGGACAGCGAGGCGATCATGCGCTTGTGGCCGGCGCCGACACTGACCACGACCGGGGTGAAGAACATCCTGTCGTGCATCTGGACCTCTCGGATTGGAGCGGAGGATGGCGGGGCCGCCACTCTCCGTCTTGGGGTAGGCGCCGGACAACGCGCCTTGCGGGGGGAGGTTCCATGGGTTGGGCATTCTTTCGCTCCGCCGCCGGAGGGCTGCAGGTGCGGGCAGGCACGACAGGCGGCTGTTACGGGCCGGAGCCAGCTGTGATTGTCACTCCCGCAGGGGGTTGCGGAACCTGGTAGTGCGCCGACGATGCCAGCAGGAGGATCGCGACCCCTGCGATCAGTGCCGTGACGATGTTGACGAAAAGCTGACCGGCCAGCTCACCGAGTCGTTGACGCCAGCTCATCGCCGATGGGATGAAGCGCATTTTCCACCTGTTCTCATGGTACGCGTCACGTTTCGATGACCGGGTCTAGCCTCAGCGGTACCAGCCTCTGTGGAGGCCGCAGCTCGAGACTCTCTTCACGACCCAATGATGGTGATGCCAGCGCTTGTGCACCCTGACCATGCAGTCGCGATGGTGGCGATAACCGCGCCAGTCGCGCATCTCGTATCGGCCACGGTAGCGCCAACTATCGTCGCGCATGTGATGGCGGCGCCAGTAGTAATCGTCATTATATCGGCCCATGCCGTCATCGGTGGTGATGGTCAGGCTTGTTGCCTGTGTCGGAACCGTCATTGGCGCCAAAGTAGCCATGCCCAGCATGGCGGCGAGAATGAGATTCTTCATAACTGCCTCCTTGCATTAGATTTTACTAACGGAAATCCACTATCGGGTGAAAAGTTCCATGGCGAGCCGCGGGGCGCCGGGTCGCGGCGGCTTGGCGAGTTGGTGTGGAAGACCGTCCAGCGATGTTTCGGCGCGCGCTATTTCCACATGCCGCGCATGCGCGCGCCGAGGTCGATCTTGACGCCCGGCCGTTGGCGCGGGTCGTCCTTGATCGCAGCGCTTGCCCACGAGCTCTGCTCGAAGGCTGAAAGCATCGAAGCCGGGATGAAGCGGGTGCGCGAGGCGTAGACGTGGCGGTCGCCGCGCGCCGGCTGGTTGTGCGGATAAAAGCGCTGCGGCACCACCAGATGCAGGCTGTCCTTCGCCCGCGTCATTGCCACATAGAGCAGCCTGCGCTCCTCCTCGATGTCCTCCTTGGTGCCGACGCCGAGATCGGCCGGGATGCAGCCGTCGACGGTGTTGAGCACGAAGACGTTCTTCCACTCCTGGCCCTTGGCCGAATGGATGGTCGATAGGATGAGATAATCCTCGTCGCGATGCGGCGGGCCGGCCTGGTCGCTGGTGGCGTCGGGCGGATCGAGCGTCAGCTCGGTCAGGAAACGCTCGCGCGACGGATAGCCCGACGCGATCTGCTCGAGCTGCAGAAGGTCGGCCCGGCGCGTGATCGCGTCCTCATGGATGCGCTCCATATGCGGCTCGTACCAGAGCCTGACGCGCTCGAGGTCGGCGGGCCATTTCGGGCCGGCGCGCAGCCCGCTGTAGATGTCGAGGAAGACCGGCCAATCTTCAGCCGCGCGCTGCGGCGGCCGGAAGCGGGCAAGGCCCAGCGTCTCGTCCAACGAGGTCGCCATTGCCTCGACGATCTGCGAGGCGGCCGAAGGGCCGATGCCCGGCATAAGTTGCAGCACGCGAAAACCGGCGACGCGGTCGCGCGGATTCTCGGCAAAACGCAGCATCGCCAGCATGTCCTTGACATGCGCGGCGTCGAGGAATTTCAGCCCGCCGAATTTCACGAAGGGAATGTTGCGGCGTGTCAGCTCGATCTCCAGCGGACCGCTGTGATGCGAGGCGCGGAAGAGCACCGCTTGCGCCTTCAGCGCCGTGCCCACCTCGCGCTCGGCGAGGATTGCCTGGCAGACATAATTGGCCTGCTCGGCCTCGTCGCGCACGCTCACCAGTTGCGGCCTGTGCGACGATCTTCGCTCGGTCCAGAGGTTCTTGGTGAAGCGCTCGCTCGCCTCGCCGATCACCGTGTTGGCGGCGGCAAGGATCGTCTCGGTCGAGCGGTAGTTGCGTTCCAGCATGACGATCTCGGCGCCTTGCGCGAATTGCTTTGGAAAGTCGAGGATGTTGCGCACTTCCGCGGCGCGGAAGGAATAGATCGACTGGGCGTCGTCGCCGACCACGGTCAAGCCCGCGCCGTCCGGCTTCAATGCCAGCAGGATCGAGGCCTGCAGCCGGTTGGTGTCCTGGTATTCGTCGACCAGCACATGGTCGAATCGGCTGCCGAGATGCGCCGCGATCTCCGGCTCGGCCGCCATCTGCGCCCAGTAGAGCAGGAGGTCGTCGTAATCGAGGACGTTCTGCGCCTGCTTGGCCTCGACATAACGGGCGAACAGCTCTTTCAGCTGTTCTGCCCAACCTGAGCACCACGGAAAGGCCGAGCCCAGCACCTCGCCGAGCGGCGCCTGGGCATTGACCGCGCGGGAGTAGATTTGGAGACACGTGCCCTTGGTCGGGAAGCGGCTCTCGGTCTTGGAAAAGCCGAGCTCGTGGCGCGTGAGGTTCATCAGGTCGGCGGAATCCTCGCGGTCGTGGATGGTGAAGGCGGGATCGAGGCCGATCTGCTCGGCATAGTCGCGCAAAAGCCTGGCGCCGATGCCGTGGAAAGTGCCGGCCCAGGCGAGCGCGTCGGCGATGATCGCGGCGTCGCGCCCCAGCACCTCGCCGGCGATGCGCTCGACGCGCTTGGCCATTTCCGACGCCGCGCGGCGCGAGAAGGTCATCAACAGGATGCGGCGCGGGTCGGCGCCCTTGACGATGAGATGGGCGACGCGATGCGCCAGCGTGTTGGTCTTGCCTGAGCCTGCGCCGGCGATCACCAGCAGCGGTGCGGCCACCTTGCCGTCGCCATGCACCACCGCCAGCCGCTGCTCGTCATTCAGTCGGGCAAGATAGGCGGGCGCTTCGAAGGACGAATCACGGGCGGCGATGTTCATCGCCCATCAAGCATCGTTTCCGCTTTGTTCGCAACGCAATTGATCTCCCCCTCAAGCGGGGAGATCCTACCTTTTCGGCTCGACCCCCATCGCGGCCGACTGGCGCCGTAGCGCATGCCGTTCATCGCCCGGCATGTCCAGCGGCGCGACGTCGCCTGGCACTTCCTTGATGATCCTCATCGTGACGCGGTACGTCGCATAGACGAACAGGCCGATAAGCAGCAGGCGGATCATAGCCACCTCCTTGCGCGGTTCGAAATCATTGTGAATTCAACCGGGACTTGGGTGATTGGTTCCCGCCGGCGCACGCAACCAAACCGCCACCGCCTCGTTTGCCTCATGAAAAGGGGCGAACGAGAGGAGGTCGTCATGAAGAAGCTTCCTGTGCTGCTGGCCCTTGCGGCAGGGCTCGCGCTCGCCGCCTGCGACAACAGCATACCGCCCACCAAGGCGCCCGCCGTCGACCAGAACCCGCAGGTCGACAAGAACCCGGTGCCGAAATCGACCACCGGCGGCGACCAGCTGGGCACTCCGCCGAAGCAATGATCGCGGCGGATCGGCCACGCGATCTCAACTGGGAATTCTGTACGGGCGGTGTCGGCTGCAAATCGCCGCCGCCACAGAAGAAGGCCGGCGCTGCTTGGGAGGAAGCTGGAAAGCGCCGGCCAAGCGGGAAATCAGGCCCGCCGCACAGTCAAAGATAGCTGAGTCTCTGCGCCGCGTCATGGTGCGATCGCGCTAGCCGGCTTTGCAGGTTATTGGTGTGCAGACTTGCCGATCAGATCGGTATGCCGTCAACATAGATTTGCTCAACGATTTTCGACCAGCCGGGGTTCATACGTATGCCCGAGCCGGGGTTGGTGCGCAGGAAAGCTGCTGCATCGTCCAACGTAGCGAACGGAATTGCCAGCTTGTTAGAACCGTCGGCCAAGCAAACATATTTTCCTCTATGGGCTCCGCGGCTGGCTCTCTCGGCTGACAAGACAACAGAGCCGCCAACTATCTTTTCAATTCTGCTAACTGGCATTTCGGAGCCCGGAAAATAGATGTGGACGCGGTCAGCCCGCTTTACCGATGACCCCTCACGCCATCGCCACTCGTTTCACCGGTATGCTGGCGATCTCAATGTCCAGCTGGCGCTGCGTCAGTGCTGCCTCGGCCATGATCCACTGCTTGAACAGCTCCACCTTGCGCGCGCCGAGCGCGTTGATCGGGCTGACGAAATACCAGCCGGCGGTGTTGGGATGATGCACCGCGAAGGGCGCCACCAGCCGCTCGGCGCGGATGTCGCTCGCCATATAGGCGCGGTTGGCGACGGCAAAACCCATGCCGGCATTGGCCGCCTCGTAGGACATCATGCAGGAATCGAAATAGATGCTCTTGGTCTCGCCGAGCACGAAGCTCGCGCCGGCAAAGCCCAGCCACGATTGCCAGTTCTGGGTGCAGGTGTCGGAGTGGAGCAAAGTGAAGTGCCTAAGGTCTTCGGGCGTCACTCTGGACAGCGGCTTGTCGCCCAGCACCTCGTGGAACAGCTTGCGGCTGCACACCGGCGTCAAATCCTCCTTGAACAGCAGCTCGGAATTGAGGCCCGGGAAGTTGCCGTCGCCGTAGCGGATTTCGAGGTCGTATTCGGAGGCCGAGAATTCATGCGTGGCGTAAGAAGTCGAGACCCGCATCTCGATGTCCGGATACTGCCGCTGGAAAGTGGAGAGGCGCGGAAACAGCCAGCGCGCCGCAAAGGTCGGCAGCACGCAGATCTTCAAGACATGCGCTTGGGATTGCCCGGTCGCCTCCATGCTGGCCGCCACGATCCGCTCCAGCGCCTCGCGCACGCGCGCCACATAGGTCTCGCCCTCCGGCGTCAGCGACACCGCATTGCCGCCGCGCTGGAAGATCTTGAATCGCAGCTGGTCCTCCAGGCTCTTCACCCGCTGGCTGACGGCGGAGGCGGTGATGAACTGCTCCTCGCCGGCGCGCGTGAAGTTCTTATGCCTGGCAGCGCTCTCGACGATTTTCAGCGAGTTTAGGTTGACCTGACTGAGCAGACGCACGGGGTTTCGACCTTTAGCTGGGCTTAAAGTAGCACCAGCATTCCTAAATTTACAGGGGCGGGCGGCTTAATCGACTGTTTACCAAGTGTTGCCCCCACCTTGGAGAAGTAGAATGAACGCCCATACAATCCCCGAATTGCGCTATGCGATGAGCCGTGAAGCCATCATCGGCCATGATACGGCGTGGAAAGTGTCGAGCTTCGGCGTCGCCCAGTATCTTCACGGCTACGATCCCGCGCTGCTCGCCGCGATCGAGGAGGCGGCGCTCAAGCTCAAGGCCAGCCATGCCGTGCACAAGCATCTCGACCTCACCTTCATCACCGGCGCCGACCGCTACATTCCGGAGATCAAGGAGCTGCTCAACGACAAGCTGCGCCTGGAACGGCTGTCCGACATGATGGGCACCAAGCTCGAACCCTATCCGCTGTCGATCGTCGGCTCGACCGTCACCTTCATGAACCCCAAGGACGGCGCCGTCGAATGGCACTGCGACGGCGTTCCGGTGACGGAGCTCATTCCGCTCTCGATCAGCGACCCTCTGATCGGCGGCCATCTTGAAATCTATTGCGACGATTCCGAGACCGGCCGCGCCCTTCTCGAATCCGGCCGCGACCTGCCGCGCAACAAGGTCATGCGCATCGACCACAAGATGAATTATGCCACGCTCGGCCAGTTCCTCGGCGTGCTCCATCGCACCGCGCCCATCCAACTCGGCTCGCGCGTCACCCTGGTGCTCAATCAACGCTCGGTGACCAAGCCTTATGTCGACGACAACCGCATGTTCTACCTCGCCGCCGACAACGACCAGGATCGCACCTGGGTGAGCGAACTCGCCGACGACGTCTGGACGAACCAGCTGCCCGCCTATCGCCGTCATGCCGAAGAGCATCCCGTGCCGAAGCCGGCTGTCGAGCCCGTCTCGGGCGGAGCCAGGGAATCGTGGTAGTGGATGATGACCTGGCCGGGCGCCGGCCGCCTTCGGCGTCGCTGGGCCTCGGCCCGGCCACGGCCGCCAGGCAGAAGAACCGGTCCGGTGCTGCTTCCTCGGAGGGACTGGCCTTCGCCTTCGGCGCGGTGGCGCTCTGGGCGACCAATGCCCTGGTCGGCAAGACGCTGCTTGCCAGTCACCCGGTATCGCATGTGCAGTTCCTGCAGTTCTGCGGCGCGGCCCTGGTCTTTGCGCTGATCAGGCTGGCACGGACCTCCCCTTCTCCCCTTGTGGGAGAAGGTGGATCGGCGCGTAGCGCCGAGACGGATGAGGGGTGCTCCAGCTTGGCGAACACTTTCATCCAAAGGGGCGCACTGCGACGGATCGCTACCCCCTCATTCCTTCCAGCACCCCTCATCCGTCGCCTTCGGCGACACCTTCTCCCACAAGGGGAGAAGGCGAGGTCGGCCGCTTACACCGTCGGCTTCATCGGCCTGGTCGGCACCATGGTGCTGCAATACATCGCCTTTGCTTCGATGCCGGTCATCGAGGCCAATCTCGTTGCCTATACCTGGCCGCTGATGGTCGCCGCCGCGATCATTGTGCTTGGCCGCCCGGAGCGCCCGCTGCTGCTTGGGCTCACTGCCGTGCTCGGCTTCGCCGGCGTGGCGCTGGTCATCTCCGGCGGACGCGCGCAGGCCTGGTTCGAAGGCAGCCTCGTCGGCTACTGCGCCGCCTTCGGTTCGGCACTTTGCATGGCCTTCTATTCGCTCGCCGTCGGCCGGCTTGCCGTGTCGCCGGATCGGCTTCTGCTGCCATCGGCGCTGATCGGCGTCGCGCTGACCTTCGCCTGGTGCCTGTATGACGGCGTCGCCGGCCTGGGCGGCATGCACTTGCTGCTCGGCCTTTATCTCGGCGCAGGGCCGATGGGGCTCGGCTATTATTTCTGGTCGCGCGCGCTGAGCCTCGACCAGGGTGGGCGGCTCGCGATCGTTGCGTATCTCACGCCGATCGCTTCCACGCTTTTGCTGGCGCTGTCGGGCGAAAGCCTGTCGATGACGGCCGTCGCCGGCGCCGTCCTCGTCATCGGCAGCTGCATCGCTGTCGGCATTGAACGTTCGGAGGCCTGAACATCATGCCAGGTATCATACTTGACGACGACGAACGCCGCGCCAGACGGGAGGCGCACTGGCTGGTGAGGGAATTCGGCGCCGAGGCGCCACTCTATGCCGCCATGAAGGCCGAGAAGGCCATCGAGCAGAGGGATTTCGGCCGCTGCGCGCGCTGGAAGCGTGTGCTTGAGATACTGGCCGACGGCGGATCGATGAAACTGCCGCGCGGCGCCGCCGCGAAATAAGCGACTCGCCGTAACGTCATCGAATCGGGCATGATCGGTCACAATCGGTCATCCGAGCGCCGATGCTGCTCGCCAGCACCGGCTTTCGGTCCTGAACTTCGATTTTTGCAGGAGTTATTGGCAAAAATCGAAGTGCTGTTGTGCGTTTGCAGCCTCGTGCGGCCTTCGGTGCTGTAAAGTGTTTGTTATAGGTATTAGAATTCCTAACTTGCGCGGTTGCGACCCGCAGTGAAAACATACCTCCGGTATTGAGTCTCGTGCGTTTATTGACTCTGGACGGTCCGTTGGGGGACAGGTCCAATACGATACCTAGACCAAAGTCTTAAAAACAGCTGGTCATTTTGAGAGCCAGCAAAGGGTGAAAAAATTGTCCAATATCGACGACAAGACTGCAATCGAGCTGACCGCCGACATTGTTTCGGCCTATGTAGGCAACAATCCGCTTCCGGCTTCCGGCCTGCCTGATCTGATCGCCAGCGTCAGCGCATCGGTGCGCAAGCTCGCCGGCGCCGCCGCCGTCAAGGAGAGCGTGCCGCTGACGCCGGCCGTCAATCCGAAGCGCTCGGTGTTCCCCGATCACATCGTCTGCCTGGAGGACGGAAAGAAGTTCAAGTCGCTGAAGCGGCACCTGTCGACAGACCATGGGCTGACGCCGGACGAGTATCGCGCCAAATGGGGCCTGCCAGCAGACTATCCGATGGTGGCGCCCAGCTATTCGGCAACCCGTTCGGCGCTCGCCAAGTCTTCCGGCCTGGGCCGCAAGCCGGCCGCGGATTCCGGCAAGGGCAAGCGCAAAACCAGGGCCTGAGGCCGGCGGCCATGTTGCCAGCAACGGACGACGCCACGCCGTCGGCCGACTGCTTGGCCATGCTCGACGCACTGCGTCGCAGAGTGGCCAATCAGTCTTCCGTCGATGCCGGCGAGGGGGTCAAGGCGCGCCGCGCCTTGTTCTCGGCAAGCATGCCGGCCGTCGATCTGCGCGCTGCGCTCGACGCGCTCGACAATTTCGAGCGCGCCATCGTCGAGCATGACGGTCGGCTGATCGTCGAGGCGCGACGGCTGAGATGCCTCGCCATCCTGGACGGCATCATCGGCGGATGAATGCAATGGCCGCCGTCAGTTGCGAGGCGGTTTGCGCGCCTCCGCGCGGCGATCTTGCTCTGCCGCGAGGCTGTCCGCCTCGACAGCGGTCATCTCCAGAAAATAGACAAGCATCTGATAGCGCGTGCGTGAAAGCATCTTCGCAAGCCTGCGCGTGACCTCCGCCACATATCTCAGCATGCGCAGATCGTTGGCCGACACGTCCATCGTGAACTCCTGACACAATCAAGTTATTATTTTATATTTTGTTTGTTTTTAGCGCCAACGCGCGACTCACGGCACATTGATAGATTCGCAGGATCGAAGCAAAAACCGAAATGAATTTTCGACAAACATCACGCCTGGGCCCAAAAGGTTTCAGTTTTTTTTCGGTGGTGTCGATACCAGCCTCCCTAATATAAGCCAAAGCGGAACTTGCGGCTGTCTTGACCCAGTCGGCTTGATCTTCCGTGAGGGAATGATCATTGCCCGCAGCTTGGCGGGCCGAACGTCCGGACCGCCATGCCGCTCAACCCTTGTAGGCGGAACAGAAGCCCGGTGGATTGTCGTTGCCGATCATGGCGCAGCCCCTTTTGATCTCGTCGATCATCGTGCTGCACGCATTCTCACCATTGCAGGGCGGATTGGTCGCCGGCGATACCTGAATGCATTGCGAGACATATTGGTCCGACTTCGCCTTGCCGGCCGATTGCAGACATGGCCGCGTGTCGTTCTGGCTTGCCTGGGCAGGCGCGGCGCCGCCGGCGGCTTGCGGCACGCAGGAGAGGTCGCCTTCCGGACATTGCAGTTGATGCTGCAACTGCGCCAGCCGCGCCTTGGTCAAATCCGTCTTGCAAGTTTCGACCAGGCTCGAATACACCGAGCCATCGGCATAAGGCTGGGTGCGGAAGGCGCATTCCTTGTCGCGGAACGGGATCCAGGCGCGCTGCGCGTCGCGAAGACGTTGCTGGTCGGCGGCCGGGAGGCGTGCCGACAGCGCCTTATAGACGGCATTCAGCGCCGCGTCGGCCGTAGCCGCGTCCTTGGCTGTGCATGTGGCGAGGTCGGCCTGCGTCTTCGCCGCCGCGCAGTCCGTCGCTTCCGCATGCACCGCTGGCGTGATGAAAAACAGGGCGAGGCCGGTGGCGTAGAGCAATCGCTTCATAAGGCACCTCGTGATGTCTGCAAGCCCGCCGCTGGCGCCAGCATAGGTTGAGAAGATAGCGGCCATCAACGTCAAACCGGTGACGTGGCAAGCAAAGGGTAACCGGAGGCGGAGAGGCGACGGGAGCCAGGGCCTGGACAAAGAGGCCGTCAGCGCTGTGTGTCCACCTGCTGCAGTAAGGACGCGCCGGGTGCTCCCGCATCCTCGAACAGAACCACCTGCGTCGCCAGCGCTGCGGTCGTGGCGACCTGAAAGAAGATGAAGGCGAGGGCGAAATAACGGATCACGGGGCCCCAAACGCTCCAGCAGGCAACTGGTTCCAGTCCTGCCGGACTTTATCGGCCTTCGCCGGGCGGCCGGAGAGCGCGCGCGGCGAGCCTCATCCAGGGCCTGGCTCTTGCGAAGCGGAGACGTCCCGTGCAAAAGCCCGGCCATGCTTATCATCAACGACCTCTCGCTGCGCATGGCGGGGCGCCTGCTTCTCGACCATGCCTCGCTGACCTTGCCGGCCGGCACCAAGGCCGGCCTCGTCGGCCGTAACGGCACCGGCAAGACGACGCTGTTCAAGGCGATTACCGGCGATTTCCCGTCCGAGACCGGCTCGATCAGCCTGCCCAAGAATACCCGCATCGGCCAGGTGGCGCAGGAAGCGCCGGGCACCGAGGAGCCGCTGATCGACATCGTGCTCAAGGCCGATGTCGAGCGTGCGGCGCTGCTGGAGGAGGAGAAGACCGCCACCGATCCGCATCGCATTGCCGAGATCCATACACGGCTCGCCGACATCGACGCGCATTCGGCCGAATCCCGCGCCGCCACCATCCTTGCCGGCCTCGGCTTCGACGATGCCGCGCAGAAGCGGCCCGCCTCGTCCTTTTCCGGCGGCTGGCGTATGCGCGTGGCGCTTGCGGCCGTGCTGTTCTCCGAGCCCGACCTTCTGCTGCTCGACGAGCCGACCAACTATCTCGACCTCGAAGGCACGCTGTGGCTGGAGAATTATGTCTCCAAGTACCCGCACACGGTGCTGTTGATCTCGCACGACCGCGACCTGCTCAACCGCGCCGTCAACTCGATCGTCCATCTCGACCAGAAGAAGCTGACCTTCTGGCGCGGCGGCTACGACCAGTTCGAGCGCCAGCTCACCGAGCAGCGCGAATTGCAGGAAAAGAGCCGCGTCAAGCAGGAAGCGCAGCGCAAGCATATGGAATCCTTCGTCGAGCGTTTTCGCGCGAAGGCTTCCAAGGCCAGGCAGGCGCAGTCGCGCCTGAAGGCGTTGGAGAAGCTGAAGCCGATCGCGGCGGTCATGAACGACACCGTGCGGCCTTTCTCCTTTCCTGAGCCGGTCAAGACGGTGGCCTCACCGATCGTGGCGCTGAACGCCGTCAATGTCGGCTACACCGAGGGCAACCCGGTTTTGAAGAAGATGACGCTGCGCATCGATGCCGACGACCGCATCGCGCTGCTCGGCGCCAACGGCAACGGCAAGTCGACCTTCGCCAAGCTGCTCGCCGGCCGCCTGAAGGGCGAGACCGGCACCATGACGATCGCGCCGGGCCTGAAGGTGGCGATCTTCGCCCAGCACCAGCTCGACGATCTGCGCCCCGAGGAAAGTGCCTACGAGCATGTGCGCCGGCTGATGCCGGACGCGCCGGAAGCCAAGGTGCGCGCCCGCGTCGCCCAGTTCGGCCTGTCGACCGAGAAGATGAACACCGCCGCCAAGGACCTGTCCGGCGGCGAGAAGGCGCGTCTTTTGATGGGTCTTTCGGCCTTCGAAGGGCCGAACCTCTTCATTCTCGACGAGCCGACCAACCACCTCGACATCGACAGCCGTGAATCGCTGATCCATGCGCTCAACGATTTTCCGGGCGCCGTGATCCTGATCTCGCACGACCGGCATCTGCTCGAAGCGACGGCCGACCGGCTGTGGCTGGTGAAGGACGGCGCGGTCAACCCCTATGACGGCGACCTCGAGGACTATAAAACGCTGGTCACCGGCGTCTCGTCCAATCGCCGCGAGCAGAAGGAAGCGGACAAGGCATCCAAGGCCGACCGCCGCCGCGAGGCGGCCGCCCGACGCTCGGCGCTCGAGCCTTTAGCCAAGGAGATCCGCGCCACCGAGGCGCTGATGGACCGCATCCGCAAGCGCATCGACCTGATCGAGGACGAGCTCGCCAACCCGGCGATCTACGAGAGGGACCCTTCGACCGCGACGCGTCTGGCCAAGGAACGCTCGCAGCTTGCCCACACGCTTGCGCTGAACGAGGACAAGTGGCTGACCATGTCGGCGGAATATGAGGAAGGGATCGCGGAGTAGCGTTCCCTTCTTCAGTCACGTTGTCGTGAGACAGTAACGCTCGCCGAGCGGAAAACGAATACGAGGCTGTCTCCTGGCCTCGGTAGGCCTTGCCAATTGTGCCGCCTCCTCGGTCAGACCTCTCACCATGGAAAGTCTCCAGGCATGCAACGTTCCGGATTCCTATCGAAAGTCGCTCTGTTTTCCGCCCCGCCGGCTCTGGCCGAATGGGCGCCGCTGCCGATCCGGTTGATGGTGGGTTTTGGTTTCGTGGCGCATGGTTTCGCCAAGCTCGGCAGGGGCCCCGAAAAGTTCGGGGTCGTTCTGGACACGTTGGGGGTTCCGCTGCCACAGATCCTGGCTTGGCTGACGACGCTGGTCGAGCTTGTCGGCGGAGCCGCCGTGTTGGCGGGCGCTTTCATTCCATTGGTCAGCGTGCCTATGGCAATCGTGTTGCTGACGGCACTGTACACCGTGCACGCCCGATACGGCTTCTTCTCGGTGAAATTCACTGAGGTGACTGCCGACGGCATCAAATTTGGCACCGTCGGCTACGAGATTATCCTGCTCTACCTTGCAGGTCTCCTCATGCTTGCGGTTGGCGGGCCGGGCCGACTTTCACTTGAGACAGTCCTGCGCCGGCGGCCAAAAAAGGAACACTGACGATCTCGGCGGAATATGAGGAAGGGATTGCGGAGCGAGAGCGTGATCTCCCCCCTCGAGGGGGAGATGTCGCCAAAGGCGACAAAGGGGTCGCCGCGCGTGAAGCGCCAACTCCTTGCCGTCATCGAAGAGGAAGTTGGCGCTCTACGTGAGACGACCCCCTCTGGCCGCTTCGCGGCCATCTCCCCCTCAAGGGGGAGACAGGCGCTTGCGCCGCATCTGGCCCTACACCTCTCCCCCAAAACCCGCTACACACCTCGCATGAACCAGCACGCCAAGCTCAGGATTGGCCATTCGGCCTGTCCGCATGACTGCCCGTCCACCTGCGCGCTCGAGGTCGAGCTGCTCGACCAAAACCGCATCGGCCGCGTCCATGGCGCCAAGACGAACAGCTACACGGCCGGCGTCGTCTGCGCCAAGGTCGCGCGCTATGCGGACCGTGTCCATCACCCCGACCGCCTGCTGAAGCCGCTGGTGCGCGCAGGCGCCAAGGGCGAGGGCGCCTGGAAGGAATCCAGCTGGGAAGCGGCGCTCGACCTCGTTGCGGAGAAATTCATTGCCGCCGAGGAAAAGTACGGCTCGGAAACCGTCTGGCCCTATTACTATGCCGGCACGATGGGGCTGGTGCAGCGCGACGGCATCGAGCGGCTGCGGCATGCCAAGAAATACTCGGGCTTCTTCGGCTCGATTTGCACCAATCTGGCCTGGACCGGCTGGATGATGGGCGCGGGGGCACTGCGCGGGCCTGATCCGCGCGAGATGGCGAAGGCCGACTGCGTGGTGATCTGGGGCACCAACGCCGTGGTCACGCAGGTCAATGTCATGACCCATGCGACCAGGGCGCGCAAAGAGCGCGGCGCGAAGATCGTCGTCATCGACATCTATGACAACGCCACGATGAAGCAGGCCGATCTTGGCCTGGTGCTGAAGCCCGGCACCGACGGCGCGCTCGCCTGCGCGGTCATGCATGTGCTGTTCCGCGATTGTCTCGCCGACCGCGCCTATCTCGAAAAATACACCGACGATCCGCGCGGGCTGGAGGAGCATCTTCGGAGCAAAACACCGCAATGGGCTGCCGCCATCACGGGCTTGAGCGTCGCCGAGATCGAGGCCTTCGCGCATCTCGTCGGCACGACGAAGAAGACCTATTTCCGCCTCGGCTATGGCTTTGCCCGCCAGCGCAACGGTTCGGTCAACATGCACGCCGTGGCCTCGATCGCCGCCGTCACCGGCGCCTGGCAATATGAGGGCGGCGGCGCCTTCCACTCCAATTCCGGCATCTTCAAGCTGAACCAGGACGTGCTCGAGGGAACCGCGATGCGCGACCCGAACATCCGCTATCTTGACCATTCGCGCATCGGCCCGGTGTTGACCGGAGCGGCGGACGCGCTCTATGGCGGCCCGCCGGTGACGGCGATGCTGATCCAGAACACCAACCCCGCCAATGTCGCGCCGGAGCAGCGGCTGGTGAAGCAGGGTTTCCTGCGCGAGGACCTGTTCGCCTGCGTGCACGAGCAGTTCATGACCGATACGGCCAAGCTCGCCGACGTCGTGCTGCCGGCGACGATGTTTTTGGAGCATGACGACATCTACAAGGGCGGCGGCAACCAGCACATCACGCTCGGCCCCAAGCTGATCGAGCCGCCGGAAGGCCCGCGCACCAACCACTATGTCAATGAGGAGCTCGGCAAACGGTTGGGTGTCGGCGATCGGCCGGGCTTCGGCCTGACCGAGCGGCAGCATATCGACATCATCCTCGGCAAGCGCGGGATCGGCAGCTTCGACAGCCTCAAGGAACAGAAGTGGGTCGACCTGCAGCCCGATTTCGACGACGCGCATTTCATCAACGGCTTCGGCCATGCCGACAAGAAATTCCACTTCCGGGCTAACTGGACCGGACAGTCGGCACCCAACCGGCCGCCGAAGATCATGGGCCTGTTCGGGCCGGTCGAGCGGCTGCCGGAGTTCCCCGACCATGTCGACCTGATCGAGGTGGCGGACGAGGAGCATCCGTTCCGGCTGACGACATCGCCGGCGCGCAACTTTTTGAACTCGACCTTTGCCGAGACGCCGGTGTCGAAGGCCAAGGAAGGCCGGCCGGAACTGCTGCTCCATCCCGAGGATGCGGCCGCGCTCGGCATCGAGGATGGCGGCCGCGTCGAGGTCGGAAACCGGCGCGGCGACCTCGTGCTGCATGCAAAACTCTTCGACGGCGTGAAGCGCGGCGTGGTGGTGGCCGAAGGCATCTGGCCGAACAGCGCGCATGAGCGCGGCGAGGGCATCAACGTGCTGACCGGCGCCGACGCGCCGGCACCCTATGGCGGCGCCGCGTTCCACGACAACAAAGTCTGGCTCAGGGCGCTTTAAAGCAATTCCAGGAAAGACGGTTTTCCGTCCGGAATTGCATAAACTGCTCTGACTACTTAGAGGCCTGTGCGTCCAGCGTCTTGATCTCCTCCGCCGCCGACTTACGCGCCGCGGCATCGATGCCGGATGTGCCCTTGTCCTTGGCGAAGCCGATAAGGGCGGCGCGCGTTTGCTCGTCGCATCCGTCCTCGCCCACCGCGTTGATGCCGGCTTTGCGGGCCGCGGCGAGCACGGAGTCGCAGGCGTCGGGCGCGAAGGCGAACTGCCCCATGATGGCGCCGAGCGTCAGCGGATCTTGCAGGCGCGGATCATCGCGGATCGCCTGTAGGGTGGCGCCGCCCACGGCGCGCGATTTCCGGTCCTTCGCGATCTGTGTCAGGTCGAAGATGAACTCGAACTCGGGCTTGTCGACGCCGTCGGGTTTCGACACCAAGAGGTCGAGCGCATAACGTGTGACTTCGTCGGGTGTGACGACCGCGCGCACGGCCTTTGCCTGATGGTAGTTGCGCACCAGCGCCCAGCGC
Source organism: Mesorhizobium sp. LEGMi-168a (assembly GCF_058312955.1). Lineage (NCBI taxonomy): Bacteria > Pseudomonadati > Pseudomonadota > Alphaproteobacteria > Hyphomicrobiales > Phyllobacteriaceae > Mesorhizobium > Mesorhizobium sp. LEGMi-168a. Next base: position 23,268 of record NZ_JBZEGV010000042.1, on the reverse strand, counting down.
GAGGGGAGGTCCCCGTAGCGGGCGAGCATATCGAGCTGCTTGATGGCGGCAAGCTTCTGCTTCTCGGTCTTGGCGGCCTGCGCCTGGGTGAAGACCTTGTTGCGGACGCGGTCGAGGATTTCGCCCGCGAGCTGGCCTGAAGCCGGCGCGGCTTGCTCTGTCCCGGCCGCAGCCTGCGGGCTGGGAGCATCGGCGAGCGGACCTTTCGCATCGACCCACGCGGCCAGCGCCTTGCGCGCGTCCGGGCCGAAATAGCCCTTCGGCTCGCCGGCATAAAAAGCTTCGCTCTTCAGCGTCGTCTCGATCGCAACGCGGATTTCGTCCGGCAGCGCCTTGCCGATGCCGACCAGGTTCTCCTCCTCGAGGCCGGCCGGCGCTTCGCGAAAGGCGTCCATCACCGCGGCCGCCACCGCCGCCGTTCCGGCGCTGGAGGCCGGTCCGGAAAACAGCCCGCTCAGTTCGATGTCGGCACCGCCGCCGAACACGCCGGCGCCCATTCTGCCGAAGCCGTCATTGTAAAGCGCGATGCGCTCGGTGATGCCTTCGCGCAGCGTCATCAGCCGGTCGAAACTGTCGAAGGTGAAGGCATCGGCGAGCTTGCCCTTTGCCTTGAGCGAGCCCAGCCGCGCCGCCTCGCGCCACGCATGCAGCCGCTCGCGCGGGTTCTTGTCGATGCCGAGCCCGTTGTCGTAGGCGTCGCCGAGCAGCAGCATCGCCTCGACGCTGCCGAGATTGGCGGCGTTGATCAGCATGGCGGTCGCCCTGGCGTCATCCTGCGGGTAGACCACGCCGCGCCGCAGCAGCTTGGCGTGAAGCAGAAAGGCCTGCGGTTCCTTCCTGGCTTCACCCTGGTCGATCAGGGTTTTCAGTTGATCGTCGCTCAAGCCGTCGTCGCGGCGCGATGGCTGATAGCTGGTCGAATTGAGATTGGCATATTGCGTCGAGGCGTAGAGCCAGAGCGCGTCGCGGTCGCCCGCATCCGCCAGCGGCTTCAGCATGGCGCGCGCGGTGTCCTCGCTCTTGAACTGCTGATTGTCCGAGAGCTGCAGCCGCGCCAGCGCCAGCGCCGCGCCGGGCTCGCCGGCATCGGCGCCGTCGCTCAGGCGTTCGACCAGCAGATCGGGGTTGTCGACCCGCACGCCATCATAGTCGAGGAGCACGCCCGCAAGCCTGATGCCGGCGTCGAGGTCCCAAGGGGCGTTGAGCAGCTGGATCGCCGCCCGCGGCTGGCGGCCGACGAATTTGCCGTCCAGCAGCAGGCCGGCCAGCATTGGCCCGGCCCCAGCGACGTTATTGGTTGCGCCGCGCAGCATGGCGATGGCGCGCTTGCCGTCCACCGGACCGCCTTCGCCCTTGGCCAGCATGTCGGCCAGCATCGGAATGGCATACTCGTCATGACCGACGCGCGCCTCCAGCAACTGCCTGGCCTTCGTCGCGTCCTGCTGCGTCCCGCGGCCCAGCCGCAGCGCCTTGATGTAAGCGAGCGCCGATCGTTCGGAGCCATTGGTTCCGGCCTGGGAATCCGTCTCGACGGCATGAAAGGCCTTTTGCTGTTCGTCGCTCGTGAAGCCGTCTTCGGTCAGTGTCGTCTGCGCAATCAGCAGCGGCATGGCGGCGCGGAACCGGCTGTCCCATTCGCCGGGCGACTGGCCTTGGGCCGGTGCGTCGATGACGCGCTGCGCGGTCTCGACCAGCTTGTGCGCGTCGCGGCGCAGCAGCGGCCCCTCGTTATATTGACGGAGCAGCGCCGCAAGCGCCGTGAGATGACCGGCGCTGCCGGCCTTCTGCAAGGCATCGAGCGCCATCGCCCGCGTGACCGGCGGCGGACCTGCATCGGCGCTGTCGTGCCGATGCACCGAATAGAACTCGTAGAGGAGGTAGTTCGCTTCCGGGCTGCCGCCGTCGGCAAGCAGCTTGACCTGCGGGATGAGCCAGGTCAGCCCAGGTTGGTTGAGCGCCACTTCGACCCGCAGCCATTGCAGCGTCAGCCGCTTCTCCTGTGGCGCGCCCAGCATCGCCGCCTGGCATTTGTCGGCCAACGCCTTGAGCTTGCTGAGGTCGAAATCCTGCGGGAAGAGCGCGCCATACTGGACCGGCGGCGCCTTGGCTTCGGGGTCGAGCGGCACGGAGGCGCCATGGTCACAGGTGCTGATCGCCTCGGCGAGCGCGGCCTTCTTCGCCGCATCGTCGGGTTTGTCGGAAGATGCCTGGGCGGCGAAGGCCCCGCCGGCAAGCGGCGGCAGAGAAAGGGCAGCGAGGCAGGAAAGAACCAGGACATGCACTGGCCGCAACATGGGCGTCCCCCTCGGAACCCGGTCCAGGCGTCAGCGAGCTGCCGGACACTCACGCTAAAGTAGCACATCGCATAGGCGGTGATGAGTGTGGCGCTTCACATTCGCCGCCTCAGCCTACGGCTTTGCGATCTGGCCCAAGCGCCTCCGGTCGCACTTGCCAGCTCCGGCGGCTATAGAGGCACCCTGTCTCCAGTGACATGGGAGGATGTCGTGGCCAAGGTCTCGCTTCTGGGCATTCCGCATGACGAGAACTCGTCCTGGCTGCGCGGGCCGGCCGAGGCGCCGCCGCTGATCCGGCGAGAGCTTGCCAGTGACGCGTACACCTCATGGTCGGAAACCGGCTTCGATCTGACCGACCGCTTCATCGATCATGGCGACATCGATTTCACCCAACCCGGCGATCCGTGGCTGCGGATCGAGAACGAGGTCGGCCGCGCGCTCGATGTCGGTCACCCGCTGATCTCGCTCGGCGGCGACCATGCCATCTCCTGGCCGGTGCTGCGTGGCGTTCGCCGGCGCCATCCGAGCCTGACCATCGTCCATATCGACGCGCATCCGGACATCTATCATTCCTACGGCGACAATCCGCGCTCGCACACCTCGCCTTTCGCCCGCATCATGGAGGAACAGCTCGCCGACCGGCTGATCCAGATCGGCTTGCGCACCGTCAACGACCACCACCGCGAGCAGTTCGCGCGCTTCGACGTCGAGGCTGTGGAGATGCGGCATTTCAACGAAGGGCTGCGGCTCAACCTCGATACGCCCGTCTATATCTCGATGGATCTCGACGCGCTCGATCCGGCCTTCGCTCCGGGTGTCTCCCATCGTGAACCGGGCGGCTTCGACACCCGCCAGGTGATCGGCCTGATCCAGTCGATCGATCAGCCAATCGTCGCCGCGGACGTCGTCGAATACAATCCGCGCCAGGACCTCTCCAACGTCACCGCGCTCGTCGCCGCCAAGCTGGTCAAGGAGATTGCGGGCATGATGCTGAAGACCAACGGCGCGACACCGGGCTGAATCAATTTGGCAAGGCGGCGTGCTAGACCATTGTTCGGATTCGCCTTTCAACAAGGATTGCCATGCCGCAGCCGCTCAAGATAGCCATCGCCGGCGCGCTCGGCCGCATGGGCCGGCAGATGGCAGCGGCCGCTGCAACCGATCCGCGGCTGGACCTCGTCGCCCGCTTCCACCGGCCGGGCAGCACGGGCGAGGGGCTGGTCGAGCGGGATAAGGCGCTGGCGCTTGCCGATGTGGTGATCGACTTCACCACGCCAGCGGCTTCCGTCGACCTGGCGAAGGCTTGTGCCGCGCGCGGCGGCCCGGCGCTGGTCATCGGCTCGACCGGCTTCGATACCGCCGGACTGGAGACGATCGCTGAGGCTGCGAAGACAATCGCCCTCGTGCGCTCCGGCAGCTATTCACTGGGGCTCAACATGCTGACCGGCCTGGTCGAGCAGGCGGCGCGGGCGCTCGGTGCCGACGACTGCGATATCGAGATTCTGGAAGCGCATCACCGCTCCAAGGTCGACGCGCCGTCAGGCACGGCGCTGATGCTGGGCGAGGCGGCCGCGCGCGGGCGGGGCGTCAGGCTGGACGATGTGGCGAAGCGTGCCCGCGACGGCATTGTTGGCCCGCGCCCGCAGGGCGAGATCGGTTTTGCCGTGCTGCGCGGCGGCAGCATCGTCGGCGAGCACAGCGTGAGCTTCCTCGCTGAAGGCGAGAGACTCGCGCTTTCGCATACCGCCGGCGACCGCTCGATGTTCGCCCGTGGCGCCATCGCGGCGGCTCTCTGGGTGGCCGGACGGCCGCCCGGCCAATACGACATGCGCGACGTGCTTGGCTTCGCCGCTTCGTGACCGACAATTGCCGCTAATTCGTTCGGTCGGCCGTTAAAACGGCTGAAAGCCAGCTGAAAGCTTGGGCATGCCATGACAGTTTTGTGGCGTTCGCCACGTGACCGGTCGGGGAGCGGCCGGCAAGGAGGAAATGCGGTGCTGCCTGGAGGGCGCGCCGCCCAGGTGGAGGAAGTTACGTGACCGGTCTCATCTCGAAGTGCATCCTGCGTTCGGCAGCGCTTTCGCTTGCCATCGTCGCCACGGGTGCCACGGCGGCGTCGGCTGCCGACAAGATCACCATCATCGTCGGCGGCATGGAAAAGCAGATCTATCTGCCGGCCGTGCTCACCCAGCAACTCGGTTACTTCAAGGATGAAGGGCTCGATGTCGAGCTGGTCAATTCGCGCGCCGGCGTCGAGGCCGAGAACGAATTGCTGGCGGGCGCCGTGCAGGGCGTCGTCGGCTTCTACGACCACACCGTCGACCTGCAGTCGAAGGGCAAATACATCCAGTCGATCGTGCAGTTCAGCCAGGCGCCCGGCGAGGTGGAGCTGGTCTCGGCCAAGCACCCGGAGATCAAGTCGCCGGCCGACTTCAAGGGCGCGACGCTGGGCGTCACCGGCCTCGGCTCCTCGACTGATTTTCTCACCCAATATCTCGCGGTGCGCAACGGCCTGAAGCCGGGCGACTACACGCTCCTGCCCGTGGGCGCCGGCAACACCTTCATCGCCGCCGTGAAGCAGGACCAGATCCAGGCCGGCATGACCACCGAGCCGACCATCGCCAAGCTGCTCCAGACCGGCGAGGCCAAGGTGTTGGTCGACATGCGCACGCCCGAGAAGACCAAGGAAGCGCTGGGCGGCAATTATCCGGCGGCATCCTTCTATGTTCAGTCCGCCTGGATCGAGAGCCACAAGGACGAGGCGCAGAAGCTCGCCAACGCCTTCGTCAAGACGATGAAGTACATCGCCAGCCATTCGGCCGAAGAGATCGCCGACCAGATGCCGAAGGACTATTACGCCGGCAACAAGGACCTCTATGTGCAGGGCCTGGCCGGCGGCAAGGCGATGTTCACGCCCGACGGCCGCATGCCCGCCGATGGCCCGGAGACGGTACTGAAAGTTCTGTCGACCTTCTCCAAGAGCCTGCAGGGCAAGCAGATCGACCTGTCGAAGACCTACACCACCGCATTCGTCGACGCCGCCAAGTAGGCCGATAGCCGAGGGCGGAGGTTTCTGTCCGTCCTTGCAGAACAACAGCTTGCGCCGCTTGCCTGAAATCAATTTGGCAGCGGCGCTTTCCGGATGCCGATGCATGGCAAGCCTAAGGGGCTTGAGCCGCAGGCATCCTCGCACCATCGCCACAGGAGTGTGCCATGCAGTTGCAAACCATGGCGGCCGAGAGGCTGTCTCAGGCCGCGCCGCCGGCCGATGCTGCGATCGCCATCGACGACGTGACGCTGCGCTTCGTCACCCCCGACGGCCACATGATGACGGCGATCCGCGATTTCACCATGACGGTGGCGCGCGGCGAATTCGCCTGCGTCGTCGGGCCGACCGGCTGCGGCAAGTCGACGACGCTCAACCTCGTCACCGGTCTGTTGCGGCCGACAACGGGCAATGTCCGCGTCATGGGCAATCCGGTCACCGAGATCAGCCGCGACATCGGCTTCGTCTTCCAGGCCGACGCGCTGTTTCCGTGGCGCAGCGTCATCGACAATGTCGCCGCCGGCCCGCTCTATCGCGGTACCCCGAAGGCAGAGGCTTATGAGCGGGCGCGCGACTGGATTGCCCGCGTCGGCCTTGCCCGCTTCGAGAAACACTATCCGCACCAGCTTTCGGGCGGCATGAGGAAGCGCGTCGCACTGGCGCAGACCTTCATCAACCAACCAAAAATCCTGCTGATGGACGAACCGTTCAGTGCGCTCGACATGCAGACCCGAACCGCCATGCAGGACGAGCTTCTGGGCCTCTGGTCGGAGCTCAAATCCTCCGTCGTCTTCGTCACCCATGACCTCGAGGAGGCGGTCGCGCTGGCGGACAAGGTCTATGTCCTCACCGCCGGGCCGGGCACGGTGAAGAGCGTCTACCGCATCGACCTGCCGCGCCCGCGCGTCATGGCCGACATCCGCTACGATCAGAAATTCATCGAGATCGCCAAGGTGATCTGGAACGACCTGCGCGAGGAAGTGCAGCTCGGCCAGAGCCTCAGCCTGCAGACTGGCCATTGAAAGGAGATTCCGCAATGACCGCCATCTCTTCCACCGACCAGGCTGCCGTGCGGGCAACCTCGATCGTCGCCGCCGAAGCCCGGGCGAGGGCGCGGCTGCGCCGCCGCCATGCTTTGGTCATCGGCCTGCGTCTGGCGATCCTGATTGTTTTCCTCGGCCTTTGGGAACTCTGCGCCGACTACAACATCATCGATCCGTTCTTCTTCTCCAGCCCCTCCGGCATCTGGGAGCAGATCTGGTCCTGGGTCACGGAGGGCACCTCGCAGGGGCCGCTCTGGCTGCAGATCTATGTGACGCTGGAAGAAACCTTCCTTGGCTTCGCCATCGGCGCTTTGGGCGGCATCGCCGCCGGCATCATCCTCGGCCGCAACAAGCTCCTGGCGGATGTCTTTTCCATCTACATCAAGATAGCCAATTCCGTGCCGCGCGTCGTGCTCGGCTCGGTGTTTATCATCGCGCTCGGGCTCGGCATGGCTTCCAAGGTGGCGCTGGCCGTCGTCATGGTGTTCTTCGTCGTCTTCGCCAACGCCTTCCAGGGCGTGCGCGAGGCCGACAGGGCGATGATCGCCAACGCCCAGATCCTCGGCGCCTCGCCCTATCAGATCACCCGCACCGTCATCATCCCGTCGGCGATGAGCTGGATCCTCGCAAGTCTCCATGTCAGCTTCGGCTTCGCGCTGGTCGGCGCCGTGGTCGGCGAGTTCCTCGGCGCCAAGCAAGGCATGGGCTTGTTGATCTCGACCGCACAGGGCGCCTTCAACGCCAACGGCGTCTTCGCCGCCATGATCATCCTGGCGGTGATGGCGCTGGTGGTGGAGTTCCTCATCACCCGCTTCGAGAACTATGTGGTGAAGTGGCGTCCAGCGCCGTTCAACGAGCAGGGGACCTGATCGCTCCGTCATCGGATGAGGCCAGCGGCAGCCGTACCTCAACCTTGAGCCCGCCGCCGGCGGCATCGCCAAGCGAAACACTGCCGCCGGCATTCTCGACCACCTCGCGCACGATGGCGAGGCCGAGCCCGCTGCCTTCCTCGGTAGCACCGGCCATGCGGTAGAAGCGCTCGAAGACCTGCTCCCGCTCGTCGGCCGGAATGCCGGGGCCGGTATCGGTGACCGTCAGCACGCCCTCGCGATCGATCGCGGCCAGCCTGACGGTCACGGTTCCGCCAGCCGGCGTGTAGCGCAGCGCGTTGTCGACGAGGTTGACGATCATCTCGCGCAGCATGGTGCCGTCGCCTATGACGGGCACCGGGCCGGTTTCCTCGAGCCCGAGATCGATGTTGCGCTCGATTGCCTTCGGCGCGTGCGTTTCCAGCACCTGACGGGCGGCTTCGGTGAGGTCGATGCGGTCGGCGCGCGGCCGCCGGCTGCCTGGCTCGGCGCGTGACAGGGTGAGCAGTTGTTCAGCCAGACGCGCCAGGCGGCCGGAACTCGCCTGCAAGGCGACCAGCGCCTCCTGGCGCTGGTCGGCCGCACTCTCGCGCAGCGCATAGCTTGCCTGCGTCGACAAGAGCGCCAGCGGCGTGCGCAACTGATGCGCGGCATTGGCAATGAAGCGGCGCTGCGCTGCCATCTGCGCCCGCACGCGCTCCATATAGGCGTTGAGCGCATCGATCAGCGGCCGGATCTCGCTTTGCGCGCCAGGCACCTCGACCGGATCGAGATCGCTGCGCTCCGGCGAGCGCACCGCATCGCGCAGCCTGATCAGCGGCGCCAGCCCGCGGCGCAGGCCGAGCAGCACGAACACGCCGGCAATCGCCACCAACGCCAACTGCTGGGCGAAGGCGCTGAACCACAGCCGCTTTACCATCGCGTCATGACCGGCAAGCGTGACGCCGACGGTGACCTTGATCGGCGAATCCGCGCCGGCGCCGATCACGGCATGGTCGAGCGTCGCAAGACGCAAGGGGTGATCGCGATAGGAAGCCTCGATGCTTCCGCCCCGCGGCGCGTCGGGCAGGTCGGGATAACCGGTGAGCAACCGGCCGTTCGCGGTCTCGACGCGGTAATAGACGCTGTCGCGGTCGCCGGTGTCGAACATCTCGATCGCCGCCGGCGGAATGGTGGCGTCGAGAACGCCGTCGGCCATCGCCACCTGCTCGGCGATCGCGCGCGCCGAGCCGACCAGCATGCGGTCGGTGACGAGGTCCGCGGTCGCCAGCGCGTTGCGCTGGCTGGTCCAAAGGTTGACGGTCGCCAGCGCGGCCAGCGGCAGCACCACCCAGGCCAGCAATTGCAGGCGGAGGCTGCTAATCCTCATGGCGCTTAATCTTCATGGCCCCTAATCTTCATGGCGAAGCAGATAGCCGAGGCCGCGCAAGGTGGCGATCTGCACGCGCGAGCCTTCCAGCTTCTTGCGCAGGCGATGCACGTAGATTTCGATGGCGCTGGGGTCGGCGTCGGTCTCGAAATCGTAGATCGCTGCCGACAGCGCCGCCTTGCTCACCGTGCGCCCGGCCTTGACCACCAGCTGCTCCAGCACCGCATGCTCGCGCGGTGTCAGCGACAGCGTCTCGCCGGCGAGCGAGAACAGCCTGGTGTTGGTGTCGAAGACGAGATCGCCGCAGGAAATGATCGGCGCGGTCCGGTCGTTGGCGCGGCGCAGCTGCACGCGGATGCGCGCTTCCAGTTCCTCGATCTGGAAGGGTTTCGCCAGATAGTCGTCGGCGCCTTCGTTGAGGCCCTTGACCCGGCCGTCGAGGCTGGCGTTGGCGGTGAGCACGATCACCGGCACCGGATTGCCGCGCGCCCTCAGCCGCTTCAGCACCTCCATCCCGCCCATGCGCGGCAGGGCAAGGTCGAGGATGATCAGCGCATGATCGCCGGCCGCAAGCGCATGCTCGACGTCCTCGCCGTCATGGACGACGTCGACGACATAGCTCGCCTGGCGCAGCGTCTTGCTCAGCCAATCGGCCAGTTCGCGATTGTCTTCGACAAGCAGGAGCCGCATCGTTGATCGCTGTTCAGGAATGCCTTTGTCCGATGGCGACGGCGCTTCGCAAGGTACGGCCGGCGATCCCAACGGATGCTTGAAGACAATCGATAATATCGATCCGCCGGCAAGGCAAACGCCAGCTAAGACCCGCACCGGCGACCGGTTCAAGTCCAAATTCGCTCCGCCAAGAAATCAAACCGAACGGTTCGGTTCAATTTATGTTGACGGATCGTGTAATCTGAGTGAACGGTGGCTGGCCGGTCCGAGAGCTCGTGTTCTGCAACCTGGAAGATAAGCTATTGATATTAAATCATAAGAATGTGGCAGCCGCGCTGTTCGCACGATTTCAAGTCCGAACCGTTCGGTTCGATTTGCACATTTTCGTGATTGGAAACGGCAATAGGGCCGACCCATCTCGGGGTGGTCCGAGCGACGCGAATTTCCATTACGGCACGCCACTAGACGGACACGACTTTTGAAAATCTGGAGTATCTAAAATGAACAAGATTGCTCTTACCGCCGCGGCCCTTCTCGTTGCCACGGGCAGCGCCTTTGCCGGCAGCGACCATTATGGTTCCGACAATGTCAACCAGCCGACCGCCAACCAGTCGGCCGTGGCCCAGTCCGGCGACAACATCGACCGCACTCCCACGGCTTCGATCCGCAGGCCGGTCGAGCGCCGCCGCGAGTTCGCCCATGAGTTCAGGCTGACGCCCGAGCAGGTCCAGCCGGAATCCGGCCAGGGCATCTGGGGCCGCTAAGGCGGTCTCGCCCCGAGCCAAACACATCAACCTCAAATCCGGAGTAACCAAAATGACCAAGATCGCTCTTACCGCCGCCGCCCTTCTGGTCGCCACGGGTGCCGCTTTCGCCGGCTCCGACAACTACGGCTCGGCCAACGCCAACCAGCCGGCCGCCTCAGTCGACACCTCGTATACCGCTTCGATCAAGAAGTCGGATGCGAATGTCCAGAAGCCGCTGACCCAGGGCGCTGACCACGACCTCTTCGGCAACCACTAAACGGTTCCGACCTTCGAAAGAACCTCAAAGCGGCGGGCTTGTCCCGCCGCTCTGTTTTTGTGGAGCCGGCTATCGGTGGGCTTGAATCGGCTCCAAAGCAACTCCTCCTATCTCTTTGTTCGAGAGGGGCTTTTTGGCGGGAGCCTGATCGTTGTCCCTCGGGCGACCGGCGAACGAGAAATTTCGCCCGGGAATAAAACCGGGCCGTTCCGGGTCTTGTCGGCAGCGGGGCCATCCTCCCAAGGCACCGCCGATGAAACGACAGGACAAGGAACACTGAGATGACCAGGATCGCATTCGCCGCCGCCGCCATGCTCGTCGCTGCCATGGGCAGCGCCTCTGCCGGCAGCGACCATTATGGCGCCGACGGCGCCAACCAGCCGACCGCCGGCGCCGATCACATGATGACCAGCTCAATCCGCGTGCGGGACATGGCGCACCACCAGGCTTCGCTGGCGGCCGCAACCAGCCAGACCGTCGCCGACATCATTGCCCGGCACAATGACGACGGCCTTTGGGGCCGCTGACGCCGCTTCGACCTCCCAAAACCTCCACCACACTTTCAGGACAAAGGAACCGCTGAAATGACCAGGATCGCTCTCACCGCTGCTGCCATGCTTCTCGCCATCGGTTCTGCCTTTGCAGGCAGCGACCACTATGGCGCCGACAATGCCAATCAGCCGACCGCGGGTGTCGACCGCGGGCTCACCGCCTCGGTCCGCAAGCACGAGGCCGCCAAGTCCGCAAATGTGGATTCCACAATGACGACCGAATCCGCGCCGTCGCAGGCCTGGCCGGATCCGGGCCAAGGCATCTGGGGCAATTGATTTTTCTCCCGGAGAACGAAAGGCGGCGGGCTTGCTCCGCCGATGACGCGCCAATCTCCCCCCTTGTGGGGGAGATGTCCGGCAGGACAGAGGGGGGCGCGAAGGAACGCTACCAAGCAATTTCGGCCTATGGGTTGTGAAACACAGGAGAAGTCGGCGGGACAGCGCCCCCCTCTGCCTTGCCAGGCATCTCCCCCACGAGGGGGGAGATTGGCAGCTTTGGCGTCTACCCCAAATCCTTCGGCCTGATGAAATGCGTCAGCCTGGCGTCACCGAAATCGAGCTTCGCCCAATCCTCGTCCACCGTGAGCCGCACCAGCGCCGCCGTCGGAAATTTCGCTTCGATCTTCTTGAACACATCCGCATCAGATCCAGCACCGGCGAGCCGCAGCGCAAAATTCTGCAGGCCGGGGTTATGGCCGATCACCAAAAGGCTCGTTGCCTTTGCTTGCCGCACCCGCGCCAGAATGGCGGCCGGCGCCGCCTCGTAGAGCTCCTCAGCGAACTCAGCCGGCACATGCTTCGGCAGTTCCTGAGCAACCAGCCGCCAGGTGTCGCGGGTGCGCAACGCCGGCGAGACCAGCGCCAGATCCGGCAGCCAACCGCGCCGCGAAAGCTCCCGCCCCATTAGCGGCCCCGTCTTCAATCCCCGGCCCGAGAGAGGCCGGTCGAAGTCAGCGAGTTTGGAGTCGTCCCAACTCGATTTCGCATGGCGCAGGATGAGCAGTTGCCTCATTGGCATTGTTCAGCCGACCTGCTTGTCGGCAGCTTCCCGCAAAACCTCTTCCCCCCACTGGTTCAGGCTCTTGCCGGCGATTTCGGCGGCCAATGCGACCTTTGAGTGAATCGACGGATCGACGCGGAGCATCAGATTGCCGGAGTAGGGCTTTTGCGGCGATTTGCCGATCTTGGCGCAGGTTTCGATATAGTCGTCAACGGCCTCATGGAAGGCTGCCTTCAACGCTGCCACCGTGTCCGCGTGGAAAGACACGCCGTCGCGAATGCCGGCAATCCGACCGAAGAAAATCTCGTCGTCATCATCATAGTCGACGCGGGCGGAATAGCCCTTGTAGGTCATCGCGTTCATGGTCTTACTCCGATCCTCGACAGAAACTGGCGAGCTTCTCTCACCTGATATCGTTTCGCTTCCTTTGCCGGATGTGGGCGATGGAAGGTCTCCACCTCGCCTTTGAACACGAAACGCACGCGCGAGCCGCTTCCCTCGACCAGTTGGCAGCCGACCGCTATCAGCAAAGCCTCAATATCGGCCCATTCGATGCTGCTCGAAACCGGGTCGGCGAAGATCGCTCTAAGCACGCGTTTGTGCTTGCTGTTCATGCAAGCACAAATAGGCAAGTGACGATGGATTTGCAATCAAATTATGATTGCATATTGCGCGCTACGGCGTGATCCGCGCCAGCTGTTCGAGGTCGGTTTCCTCGCGCAACGGGTTCGGCGCCATCACCACCGAGGTGGCGTTGTCGGCGTCGTCGGCGAAATGGGCAAGCACGGTGTGGCCCTTTTCCATGCGCGCCTTGCCCTCGGCGACCAGACCGAGCGCCAGCGGATACAGCCGGTGCTCCACCTTCAGCACCCGCGCGGCTAAAGTGTCCTCATTGTCGCCGACCATCACCGGCACGGCGGCCTGCGCGATAATCGGGCCGTCATCCATCTCGGGCGTGACGAAATGCACCGAGCAGCCATGAATGCGCACGCCGGCGCGGATGGCGCGCGCATGCGTGTCCAGGCCCTTGAAGGCCGGCAGCAGGGCAGGGTGGATGTTGACCATGCGGCCTTGCCATTTCTCGACCAGGCCACGGCCGAGGATGCGCATATAGCCTGCAAGCGCCACGATCTCGGCGCCGAAATCGGCAAGCGCGGCATCGATCGTGGCATCAAATGCGTCCTTGCTCGGATGGTCGGCCCGCTGGATCACCTTGGTGGCGATGCCGCGCGCGGCCGCGATGCCAAGGCCCGCGGCGTTCGCCCGGTCGGAAATCACGCCGACGATCTCGGCCGGATAGGTCGGGTCGGACGCCGCCGCGATCAGCGCCGTCATGTTGGAGCCGCGCCCCGAGATCAGGACGACCGTGCGTTTCCTGCTCATAGGCCGATCGAGCCCCGATAAATCACGCCGGCATCACGGCGCGGCACGATACGGCCAATCGGCGTCACAGTCTCGCCCGCTTCCTGCAGCACCGCCGCAACCTGCGCCGCCTGACCGGAAGCGACGGCCAGGATCATGCCGATGCCGCAGTTGAAGGTGCGCATCATCTCTTCCGGCGCGACGCCGCCGGTCTTGGCAAGCCATGAGAACACCGGCGGCACGTCGATCGCCTCGAGGTCGAGCTCGGCCGAAAAATCCTTGGGCAGCACGCGCGGGATGTTTTCGGGAAAACCGCCGCCGGTGATGTGGGCCAGCGCCTTGATGCCATGCGTGTTGCGGATCGCCTTCAGGATCGACTTCACATAGATGCGCGTCGGCTCGAGCAGCGCCTCGGCGAGGCTCAGCTCCTCGTTGAACGGCGCCGGATCGGTCCAGCCAAGCCCGCTTGCCGCAACGATCCGGCGCACCAGCGAAAAGCCGTTGGAATGCAGGCCGGAGGAGGCGAGGCCGAGCAGCACGTCGCCCTCGACGATGTCGTCGGTCGGAAGCAACTGGCCGCGCTCGGCCGCGCCCACGGCGAAGCCGGCGAGGTCGTAGTCCTTGTCGTGATACATGCCGGGCATCTCGGCTGTCTCGCCGCCGATCAGCGCGCAGCCGGCCTGACGGCAGCCTTGCGCGATGCCGCCGACGATCGAAGCGCCCTGGTCAGGATCGAGCTTGCCGGTGGCGAAATAATCGAGGAAGAACAGCGGCTCCGCGCCCTGCACGACGATGTCGTTGACGCACATGGCGACGAGGTCGATGCCGATCGTGTCGTGCTTGCCGGAATCGATGGCGATCTTGAGCTTGGTGCCGACGCCGTCATTGGCAGCGACCAGCACCGGGTCGGTGAAGCCGGCCGCCTTCAAATCGAACAGGCCGCCGAAGCCGCCGATCTCGCCATCGGCACCCGGCCGGCGCGTCGCGCGCACCAGCGGCTTGATCTTCTCGACCATCAAATTGCCGGCATCGATATCGACGCCCGCCTCGGCATAGGTGAGCCCGTTCTTGCGCTTGGCCTTATCGCCCTTGCTCATCTTCGGCTCGTCCCTGTTTCCATTGCGGGCTCTTCGCATGAATGGTTTCGGGGAGCAAGGCATGCGACAGCCAATCTCCCCCCTTGTGGGGGAGATGTCCGGCAGGACAGAGGGGGCGCTGTCCCGCCGGCTTCTCAGTGAATCGTCTGCTCAAACTCCTAGACGACCTTTCGAACCATTTTTCCGCCAACCTTGAACGTTGGCGTTCCTTCGCGCCCCCCTCTGGCCTGCCGGCCATCTCCCCCACAAGGGGGGAGATCGGCAGCTCCTCCCTTGCGCCCACGTCTGATCTCCCTCATCTATTTCCCAAAACGCGCCACGACGGGACATGCGGTTGACCATACCCAACATGATCACGATCATGCGGCTGCTGCTGGTGCCCGCGGTGGTGCTGGCGATGCTGCAGGCGCGTTGGGAGTGGGCCTTTGCCGGCTTCCTTGTCGCCGGCCTTTCCGACGGCGTCGACGGCTTCATCGCCCGTCGCTATCAATTGTCCTCGCGGCTCGGCGCCTATCTCGATCCGATGGCCGACAAGCTTCTGCTGGTATCGGTGTTCGTCGTCATGGGTTTTGCCGGCGAATTGCCGCTTTGGCTTGTCGTGACCATGGTTTCGCGCGATGGGCTGATCATCGGCGCCGTGCTTTTGTCCAGCGTGATGGCGCATCCGGTCGAGATGAAGCCGCTGTTCGTGTCCAAGGTGAACACCGCCGTGCAGATCGCGCTGGCGGCGCTGGTGCTGGGCGAGCTTGCCTTTTCCGTTCATCTCGATCCGCTTCGGCCGGCGCTCATATTGCTGTCCGGGGTCTTGACCGTGGCTTCGGCCGCGGCCTATCTCGTGGCCTGGCTAAGGCATATGAGCGGCTATGGCGAAGGCTCCCAGAACGGCAGTTCCAAGACGGGCACCTGACAGCGAAGCTTGGACGGCCGCGGCGTCGACCGCGTTGCGCCGGCAGATCGCGTTCTGGCTGATCGTCGCCGTGCTTCTGGCGCTGTTCCTCTACGTCTTCTCGGGCATCCTGCTGCCTTTTGTCGCCGGCATGGTGCTGGCCTATTTCCTCGATCCGGTCGCCGATCGACTGGAGCGGCTGGGGCTTTCCCGGCTGATGGCGACGGTGGTGATCCTCATCGCCTTCATCGTCGTCGTCGTGCTGGCCTTCGTCATCCTGGTGCCGGTGCTGGCGACCCAGATGGCCGATTTCGCCCGCAAGCTGCCGGAATATCTCACGCGCCTGCAGTCGCTGATCACCAGCTTCGATCCGAAATGGCTGGAGCAGCGTTTTGGCGTCAACGCCGCCGGCCTGCGCGACGGGCTGAACTCGCTGCTCACCTCCGGCTTCAGCCTGTTGACCACGGTCTTCACCTCGATCTGGAGCTCGGGCGTGGCGCTGGTCTCGGTCGTCAGCCTCTTCGTCGTCACCCCGGTCGTCGCCTTCTACATGCTGCTCGACTGGGACCGCATGGTGGCCGTGGTCGACAGCTGGGTGCCGCGCGACTATGTCGAGACGGTGCGCGCGCTCGCCCGCGACATCAATACCGCCACCGCCGGCTTCGTGCGCGGGCAGGGCACGCTCTGCCTTGTGCTCGGCGGCATGTACGCCACGGGCCTGACGCTGACCGGGCTGAACTTCGCCATCCTCATCGGCTTCTTCGCCGGGCTGATCTCCTTCATCCCCTATGTCGGCTCGCTGACCGGGCTGGTGCTCGCCGTCGGCGTCGCCTTCGTCCAGTTCTGGCCCGACTGGACGATGATCGTGGCGGTGGCCTGCGTGTTCTTCGTCGGCCAGTTCATCGAGGGCAACATCCTGCAGCCGAGGCTGGTCGGCAAAAGCGTCGGCCTGCATCCGGTCTGGCTGATGTTCGCGCTGTTCGCCTTCGGCGCGCTGTTCGGCTTCGTCGGCCTCTTGATCGCGGTGCCGGCCTCGGCGGCGATAGCGGTGCTGGTGCGCTTTGCGATTGCCCGCTATCTGGAATCGCCGCTCTACAATGGCCATGCCACCGAACCCGCGCCGCCGCTGCCGGCGGATCGCGGCGGCGGCCACCGCTCGCCGCGTGGCTGAAATGTCTGATCATAGATCCGATCCGCCGCGCCAACTGCCGCTCGACCTCGGCCACGGCACCGGCTATTCGCGCGACGAGCTCGTCGTCTCCGGCACGAACGCCGAGGCCGCGGCACTCGTCGACCGCTGGCCTGACTGGCCCTCGCCGGTGGTGGTGCTGGCCGGCCCTCCGGGTTCCGGCAAGACGCACCTTGCCCAGATCTGGCAGACACACGCCGATGCGGTGGCCATAGATCCCGACAGGATCGGCGAGCACATCGCCGGCCTTGGCGCCAGGCCTGCGCTCATCGACGACATCGACAGGGGTCCGATCGACGAGCAGGGCCTGTTCCACCTGATCAACACCGTGCGCGGCGCCGGCTCAACGCTGCTCCTGACGGCGCGCCGTTTTCCCTCCGCCTGGCGCGTCGCGTTGCCCGACCTCATCTCGCGGCTGAAGGCGGCGGCGACGGTCGAGATCCACGAGCCGGACGACCTGCTGCTCGCCGGCGTCATCACAAAGCTGTTCGCCGACCGTCAGGTCGAGGTCGAGCCGCATGTCGTGCAATATCTGGTGCGGCGCATCGAGCGCTCGCTGGCGACCGCGATGCGCGTCGTCGAACGCCTCGACCGCGCGGCGCTGGAACGCAAGACGCCGATCACCCGCGCTCTCGCCGCCGAAACCGTCAGCGCCATGGACGAAGGGCAGGGCGAGTTCGATATTTAGACCGCCGACCTTCTGGCTGTCCCATTCCGGGACGATCCCGCTGGCATCCATCTTGCAACGTGAAATACGCCGGTTAATCCCGGTCCCGGTCCGCGTTTCAGATCGGGTTGTAGGCTCGCCGGGCTTGAGGTTGTTGGGGACTCGCCCGGCGGGTTTACGGTTTTCTCGAAGCTTCGAATTGAGTTGGGCGGCCGACGATCGCTCCGGCCCCGGACCGACCTGCTTGGTTGCGCGGAGCGCAGGCTGCAAGGCTTTCAGAAAAAACTGGTCGGAGTGGCGTGATTCGAACACGCGACCCCCTGATCCCAAATCAGGTGCGCTACCAGGCTGCGCTACACTCCGACGCTCGCGGCGTATAGGGTTCCGTGGCCCGGAAGGCAACCCAAAAACGGAAGCTCCGCACGCAGAATAGCGCCTCAGCGCTTTTGCCTGGCAATCCTACCGGCGATCGCGGCGCCCTGGATGCGGGCATTGGCGAAGCAGCCGCGAATGCTCGGCCGCATGCCGGTGAACCAGAGGCCCGGCAGCTTGGGGTCGCTCGCCGCGCCGTTGAACAGTGGCACGCCCTTGGCGTCGAGCACACCGAGCCCGCCTACCATCGCTTCCAGCCCGGTACGGTAGCCGGTCGCGGCAATGACGATGTCGGGCGCGATCGCCTGGCCGTCTTCCAGAACGACGCTGTCGTGCCTGAATTCCTTGACCTGCGGCACGACGATGATGCGGCCGGCCTTTATCGCGTCGACCGCGCCGTCGTCGGCGGCGATCGCCGTATAATCCGAGCCGAGGCGGCTGGCGCCCCCCGCCGGGGCAGGGGGCAGGCCGAATTTCTTGAGGTCGCCGAAGACCAGCCGCTGCGTCGCCGCCATCACCGCATCCGCCAGTCGGGCCGGCAGGCTCGCCATGAAGGGCGAGAAGCGATGCACGGCGATCTTGCCGATGCGCTTGGGCAAGAGCGACGGCCCGTTGCGCGCCGAAAGCCACATGTGCCCCGTCTCGGCGCCGGAAAGATGGTTGAGCGCGTCGAAGCCGGAATTGCCGGCACCGACCACCAGCACTTTTTTCCCGGCGTAGTCGCTCGCCCGGCCGAAATCCGCCGAGTGGATGATCCGCCCTGCGAAATCCTTCATGCCTTTCCAGGCCGGGATGAAAGGCTGCCGGTCGCGTCCGGTGGCGATCACCACGTGGCGGGCCGCCCGAGGTCCCGTGCTGGTCTTCACCAGCCAGTGATCGCCGCGCAATTCGATTTCCTCGACGACGACGCCGAAAGCGATCGGCAGCCGGTGCGTCGCGGCGAAGTCGTTGAACAGGCGGATCACAAGGCTGCGGTGCGGAAAGGCGGGGGTGCCTTTCGGAAAGGAAACGCCGGGCAGCGTCGAGAGGTCGCGATGCGTGTTGAGATGCAGGTTCTCATGGCGGTTGTGCCAGGGCTCGGCCAGCCGTCCCTCGCGCTCGAGGATCTCGGTGGCGACCCCGGCCTCGATCAGCGCGTATGCAGCCGCCAACCCCGCCGCGCCGGCGCCGATCACGATCGCGCCGTCGAGGATCGCCGGCGCCCCGGTCCAATCCGGCGAGATTTCCGCTTCCATGCCCATTCTTGTCTTTGTCGTCGTCATGGCCCTGCAGTGCCACGGTCATGTATCCGACATATGCCGCTGGCAAGGCAATGGGAATAGGCCGCGGTTGCAAAGAGCCCCGGCATTGTGTCGCGGATAGGGTGGTTAGCCGTTTCGGCCGTTCGCCGGATCGGCTTGACGATGCACCCAGCTTGAAGGGCCTTGCAAGCCGTCATCCGATGGCTGGAGCGGCCAGGCTGGTCGCCTGACCTTCCGTTAATGTCCGGACCGGCGCGAGGTTCCGCCATCCGTGGCCGCTTGCCGCCGGCGCCGTTGCACAGTATTGACGGATTGGCGCGCGACCCAACCCGGTTTTTGGACGGGCGCCGCAAAAAGGGTGCCCGGTCGTCGGGCGGCAACGAGGTGGTCATGTCCGCGCGCATTTTCAGCCCAGCCAAAACCGCGATGCAGTCCGGCAAGGCCAAGACCGGCCATTGGGTGCTGGAGTTCGATCCGGCCCAGCGCAAGAAGATCGACCCGCTGATGGGCTACACCACCTCGGGCGATATGCTGAGCCAGGTGCGGCTCACCTTCGACACGAAGGAGGAGGCGGTTGCTTACGCCGAGAAGCAGGGCATCGCCTTCCGCGTCGAGGAGCCGAAGGAGACGAAGCGCCGGCAGATTTCCTATTCGGACAATTTCCGCTATGACCGCAGGACGCCCTGGACGCATTAGGCAAGAGACGAGCGTCGCCCGGCGTAAGTCGCATCAACCGGCCCTGGCCGGCCAGCGGTCCCGTAGCTCAGCTGGATAGAGCACCGGCCTTCTAAGCCGATGGTCGCAGGTTCGAATCCTGCCGGGATCGCCATTCCTCAATTCCCGACCTGGAGAATGGCAGAGCGCATCCCGGCGGCGGACAGATTGGAGAAGTCCGGTTTATGAGCGAGCACAGGCCGAAGCGTCCGATCGAGCGCTGCCCGTCCCATCCGGGAGCGCTGCTTGAGGACATCATCCCGGCAACCGGAAAGACCAAGGTGGAGATTGCCAGGCTGCTCGGCATTTCGCGGCAGCAGCTCTACGATATCACCCGCGAGAGGAAGCCGATATCGCCAGCCGTCGCGGCGCGGCTTGGAAAGATGTTCGGCGATGGCGCCGCCATCTGGCTTCGCATGCAGGCCGCCCATGACGCCTGGCACGCCGAACGGGAAGTCGATGTGAGCGCCATTCCGACCTTGCGCGCTGCGTGAGAGTGTCGGCGCGGTGATCGCGGCGCTACGTCCCGCAGTTTCGGTGGGCGAATGGCGGCGCGCGGCCGCGTCTATCTGTCGAACGCGACGATCGGCGGCCGGTTCGCGCTGCACGCCTGGTTCGTCAACCGCTGGACCGTCGATGATTTCGTGGAAGCGATCGTTCCCGAGGTGACCGCCGCCGCCAGGGAACTGAACGCCTGACCACGCCGGAAATTGTGCTTGATCGACAGCCTTCTGGAATCCGTAGGCCTCAGATTTCCACATTTCAAGGCGGCTGCGCCGGCCGAAAATCCGCTGGGATCCAAGGTCAAAATGACCACTTATGCCGCTGGTGCCACAAATCTACAGGCGTTCTCCAAAGCCGATATCGGGCCCCTTCCGCGATCTGCTCCGGAATTGGCAGCGCCTGGAATGCGCTGAAGAATTGACGAACGCGCGGTCCGGCGAAGAGCTTTTTGCCCCTCGTATTGTAGTCCCAGACAGGAAGGCGATGCGGTCTGATATTACGGCCATTTTGGGATAGAGCTACACCAATGCAGAACTGCTCTGGGGCATCTGTTTTTGTCAATTCGCGCACGGCCAACATGGCACCGTAGGCATCTTGTATGGCGCCGAGATTTTCCCTGTGAATGCCAAGGATGCCGCTCTGCCACATCGGTTCGTGGCCGGTAAGCACGTAGTTGCCGATCTTGACGCCCCTTCCGGCTAGAACCGGATACATGGAGTGCGGCCCCTCGCACTTTCTCATGAAAGAAACGGTCGGCATGATTTCGCGAAAGCCGTTAGACGGGTCCGCAATCGGGTAATGGTCCGAGTCCATGAAAATCAGACGATCTGCCTGCTTTAGCAATTCAATCAGGAATCCAGCCTTGACGCCAAAATGGTAGCGCTGGTTGAACGATAACTGCTGTTTGCGCTCATCTGTGATGGGCATCGTCTCGAACGGGTAACCTCGAAAGAGTTCGGGCTTGTCGGTTGCGACGATAATCCTGGCTTTCGGGCTATGATGCAAAAGCTTAAGCGCGCTGAGTAGCGCGCCGAGATGATAAAGCTCGTTATCGCCATAGGCGATGTAACCAAAGACGTCATTCATTCAGTCAAGTCGTTCATTCTGTTGATTAGAAGGGGCCATTCCCTCTTGCACTATCAACACTCCCAGTCGCAATCCACCGCAAAACACAGGGTCAACAGACGAAAAAAGGCGGCAACCGACATCTTCGGCATTTGGTCCCAAACTGAAGATCTCTCCGCTCGGTCGAATGCGCGGCGTATGAAGCCCCAGGCTTGTAGATTTGGCCCGTCTGCGGCTATGTCGGTAATGTGCTGGGGGCAGGTTCTTCACAATGTCCATATTTTCCAAATGGCTGAGGGATGCGCGCTCCAAATTGCCGGAGGATGTGACGGTCGGTCGCCACACCTATGGCGTGACCTGGCGAAAGGTCTTGTTCCCTTCCAGGGACGCTCCGCTGAGAATCGGAGCCTTCTGTTCGGTAGCGGGGGAAGTGCTTTTCATGTGCGCCGGTCAGCACCCGACCGACAGCGCCACGACATTTCCGATCCATAGCCGAATGCTGAACCAGCCCGATCCGTTCGGGAATGGCGGTAGACCAAGCGGCATCACGATCGGTAATGACGTCTGGATCGGCCACGGCGCCATAATATTGCCAGGGATAGCGATCGGCGACGGCGCGGTGGTCGGCGCCGGGGCGGTGGTCACGAAGAACGTGTCGTCCTACGCGATCGTCGGCGGTTCTCCGGCCCGACTGATCAGATATCGCTTTTCTGAAGACGTCATCTCGAAACTGCTGGCAATCCGGTGGTGGGAATGGGGTGACGATAAGATCGAAAAGGAGGCCGGTACCCTCACTGGGCCCATCGAGACTTTCATCGAGAGGCATTTTGTGGCAGGCAGCGCTTCGGAATAGCGCGGCCAGGATAAATATTTGGGCGACCCGGCCAAGGTAACCGCACCGATTTTTGATTGGCCCTTTACGCGAACTGATCTCACGGGGGGCAGGCTTGAAGCGCCCATGCTACTTTCTGGCCGCCGACGCCAGCTATTTTCCTTATGCCTGCCTGACGGCGCGCCGGATACTGGATGTTTCCGCGCCAATTGATGGTTTCATACTCCACGTCAAGGTTGATGACGGCGCCATGCAAGTCGCGAGGAGGCTGCTTGGCGACAGGGTAGCGCTGCTCGACGTGTCCGACTTCATGAATCGGGTAGGCTTCCGCTTTGGTACCTCCAGCATCGCTGCCTATGTCCGCCTGTTCGCGGACCTGCTGCCGCAATTCGATGGCTATGACCGGCTCGCTTATACCGATTGTGACGTTCTATTTAATCGGGACATCAATGACCTTGCCGGCCAAGAGTTGCGCGCGCCACTGCTCGCAGCTCACGACGATTACATGTACTTTCGACCCTCTTATCGCGAAGACCTTAAAATGCAGCCGGGGGCGCCGTATTTCAATTCTGGGGTCGTGCTCTTCGACATGGATGCCGTTCGCAAGGAAGGTCTTCTGGAGCGAACGCGCCAAATCGCCATTCAGGGAAAAATGAACGATCAGAATGCCCTCAACGTCGCCTTCGAGGGCAAATGGCAGACGATGCACCCGAACTGGAATCTGCAATCGCTTGGGACAAGGGAATTTCGCTTCTTGCAAGCCTATGCCCGGCATTTCGCCGGTGGCAAGCCATGGGGCAACCAGGTTGGGGTCGAGCTTGAAGCCATCAATATTTGGCGCGATCTGGCAAAGGATACGCCGTGGGGTAAGCCCTTTCAGCAGCGGGTGCCGTTCGAGCGCGGCGTGATGAAGCGCTTCGCACGGCGGTTTGACGCTGTCGCCGGCCTCTTCGGCAAGGATGTCCATCGTCGGCGTGCGCACTATGACGGAGCGAAGATGCACCAGATTTATGCCAAGCATGCAGACGAAGGCGCGATGGCCGTTCAATTCCCGGAAGTGCTTGGCGGGTTCGGCTGATTGAGGTGCCGAACCTGTTCGGAGGTGACACCCCTGTGGATAGTAACCACTCATTCATCACGCCCCGGCCTTGG
This sequence comes from Mesorhizobium sp. LEGMi-168a, assembly GCF_058312955.1. Classification (NCBI taxonomy): domain Bacteria; kingdom Pseudomonadati; phylum Pseudomonadota; class Alphaproteobacteria; order Hyphomicrobiales; family Phyllobacteriaceae; genus Mesorhizobium; species Mesorhizobium sp. LEGMi-168a. Next base: position 320 of record NZ_JBZEGV010000042.1, on the reverse strand, counting down.
CGTTGAACGCGAACGTCCGACGCGGTGAAAATGAGAGGGCCTGAACAACAGGCGCCCCGAAGCCCGGCGACCGACGTTTTCATGTACCCCGTGGGATGCGCTCTGAACGCTCCAAGTATGCGTCGGTCGCCGCGGTTCTCCGCCCTGGACCGGCGCGGCGCACGCTGCCCGGAATCAAGCCCGCCCCGGCGATGGCAGGGGAATCGCACATGAGTAGAATTGGACTCTTGCGGCGGTTATCGAAATGGATTCTGAAGGACCTCTGGATGATCGGAGGTCGGCATGGTGTTTCTGGATGTATTTGGCGAGGTTCCGGACCC
>NZ_JBZEGV010000041.1:0-44717 GCF_058312955.1 Mesorhizobium sp. LEGMi-168a | reverse complement strand
GCTCGTCCTTCAAGGACATCCTGCAGCTCTTCGAGCGCGACGAGGATACCGACGCCGTGGTGATGATCGGCGAGATCGGCGGGCCGCAGGAAGCCGAGGCCGCGATCTGGGCGCGCGACAATATGCGAAAGCCGCTGATCGCCTACATCGCGGGCTTGTCTGCGCCGAAAGGCCGCCGCATGGGCCATGCTGGCGCCATCATCTCGGCCTTCGGCGAGTCGGCGCAGGAGAAGGTCGAGATCCTGAAGGAAGCCGGCGTCGTCATCGTGCCCACCCCGGCCTCCTTCGGCGAGGTCGTGGCGGATACGCTGGCGCGGTCGAAAAAGGCGGCGTGAGCCGCGATCAAGCAACCTGCACGCAACTACAAGCGGCGGCGCGGTCCTCATGGCCGGCCGCCGTTTCCGTTTGGCCGATCGGACAAACACACGGTCGCGAGCATTCGCATGCCCGCCTAATTCACCGGCTCATCGAAGACTTTTTCGGGGAGATTTGGTGCGGTCGAGAAGACTCGAACTTCCACGGGTTGCCCCACAGCGACCTCAACGCTGCGCGTCTACCAATTCCGCCACGACCGCACGTGGTAGGAGCCGGAACCGTCCGGCCCGGGGCCTGTAGCAAATCGTTTCCGGCGAAACAAGTGCGCCGTGCGGAATATTCGTCGCTGATTTGCACAACCCTTTGCGGACCGGTAGCGCGCTACCGGAACTGGACGTTTTGGCCGATTGCCGCCATATAAGCGCAAAAGCATGCCGCCCAAGGTGCGACGCGGTTTTGGGAGCACGGCATGCATAGTCGAGAACGAACAATCCATGACAGAACGCAGCCAGATCGCCACGTCGTTCCTGCCCCTGCCCGGTTCGGCGCCGGTCGAATGGGTGATCGAGCCCGGCCTTACCCCCTATCCCGACGCGCTTGCCTTCATGGAGGCGCGGGCCGAGGCGATCCGCAGCGGCGCCGCCAACGAGATGGTCTGGCTGGTCGAGCATCCGCCGCTCTACACCGCCGGCACCAGCGCCCGTATCGAGGATCTGATCGAGCCCGACCGGTTTCCGGTCTTTGCCGCGGGCCGCGGCGGCGAATACACCTATCACGGCCCCGGCCAGCGCGTGGCCTATGTCATGCTCGACCTGAAGCGCCGGCGCGAGGATGTCCGCGCCTTCGTCGCCGCGCTCGAAGAATGGATCATCGGCACCCTTGCCGCCTTCAACGTGCGCGGTGAACGGCGCGAGGACAGGGTCGGCGTCTGGGTGGTGCGGCCGGATCGCCCTGCCCTGCCGGACGGTGCGCCCGCCGAGGACAAGATCGCGGCAATAGGCATCAGGCTCAGGCGCTGGGTGAGTTTTCATGGCATCGCCATCAATGTCGAGCCGGAGCTTTCCCATTTCGGCGGCATCGTGCCGTGCGGCGTCTCGGACCATGGTGTCACCAGCCTCGTCGACCTCGGCCTGCCCGTCACCATGGCCGACCTCGACCCCGCGCTGAAATCCGCCTTCGAGGATGTGTTCGGGCCTGCCGCCGCTCCATTGGCGGAACCGGCGCGCAAGGCTGGCTGAACGTCGCTCCGCCCAGGGTGTGTTGAGATTCAGGTCAGGCCGAGTCGAAAATGGTGGGTTCCGAGAACCGGAGCGGAGCGTACTAAAAGTACGTGAGCACCGGAAGCGCAGGAAGCCGCCGTTTGCAGGCCGGCATCACCTGAATATCAACACACCCTACATCAGCTGGGCGGATGCCCAGAGCACACCATAGCCGTGAATGGAAAAGACCGCGAGCAGCGCGCCGGCCATGGCCAGGCGATCGAAGGTGCGGATCGGCTTCAGCTCGTGACGCGGCTTCACGCCGCTTCCCACGGTGATGAGACTGAGGATCGAGAACACCGCGCCCGCGACGAGCAGGAAGCTGGGCGGGAAGCCGGCACGCCAGCCGAGCGCCAAGAGGGTGGATAGCAGCAAGAAGGACGCCAGCGCCAGAGCGAGCGGCCCCGGGCAGATCTGGCGCAGCACCTGGCCGCCGTCGAACTTCCACACCGGCACCAGATTGGCGATGTTGAACAGCGAGGCGCAGCCGGCAAGCGTCGCCAGCAGCATTGCCGCCAGGCGATGCCCTTCGCTGCCCGCAAAGGCGCTGGCGGCGATCAGCACTGGCACCAGGAAGGCGGAGAAGCCGGCCCCCATCAGCGCCACGAAGGCGACCTCGAAGCGGCTGTCATAAGGCCGGCCACCAATCGCGATGCCGCCGAGCAGCGGGATGAAGATCATGCGCGCCCGGCGATGCCCCGTCAGGCGGAACGCCGCCATGTGGCCGAGTTCGTGCAGCGCCACCACCGAGGTCAGGATGGCGGCCAGCGCCAGCCCGCCGAGGTTCAGTCCGAAGAACGGCCACAGGATGAAGGCCGAAAGCACGGCAAAGCCGATCTGGCTCACCGGATGCTCGAACCAGCCGCCCATGCGGTACTTTCCGGTTCTCGCCCAGACCTGCAGCTTGGCAAGCTCGCGGCGCATGGCGAAGTAGCGGAAGACCAGAAAGGCGACGCCGCGATAGCGGTCGGTTTGCGTCAGCGTGACCCGCGTTGCGTCGCCTTCGCCGACGAGTTCGGTGGTTTCGCGATAGTTGGCCCAGAACGAGGGATCGAGCGCCGTGTCCTCGATGACGCGCATCGAAAAGCGGCCGCCATCCATCACATCGTCGAACCGCGCCTTGCGTTCGATCGGCCGACCATCCCGGCCCTCCCAGGACAGTTTGATCAGCGCCATCCCCTCGCCGTCGGGAGGTTCTACGGCGAGGATTTCACCCGACCAGCCGGCATCGCTACCAAATGGCCAGAGCGCCTGCCAGAGGCGATGACGGTCGGCCTCGATCACGCGGCTGACCGTTACCGTGCGCAGCCCGAACGGCACGGTCATAAGCAGAAAAATCAGTCCGAGATTTCCGGCCACGAGGGTGACCGTGGCGATGACCGACACTGCCTTTGCTCCCCATCTTCGGGAACCAACCTAACGGCGGCGCGGCCAAGAAAGACTTAACAATGGGCGGGCTCTTGCCCGTCCCAGACCGTGGGCGGGCTTTTTGCCCGCTCGAACAACGGGCGGGCTCTTGCCCGTCCCGTACGGCGGCGGCGAACCGCCTGATCACATGGCGCCAATCCAGATCGCCATGGAAATGAGGAAGGTGCTCATGCAAACCAGCGAGACGACATCCTGAACCAGATCGGCCATAACTCTCTCCTGTTGTTGGTATGTTCGTAATTTGTTCTAATTTTGTTCGAATGTCAACGATCGCCGTAGTGTGGAGACAGGTCGGGAATTTGGTGCGGTTAGCGAAGGGTTAACGGGGCCCGTTTCTCCCCCTGTCGCTCGCAATGTTGACAGGTGTCGATGGCCCTACGGTACAAAGGCCTTTCAGCTGGAGGGGAAAGTCCATGACCGAGTTATACGGTTACGTATGGATGGGGGTGTTGCTTGTGGTCTTCGGCGGTCTGTATTGGGCCGCGACGTTTCGCGGAAGACAGCGGTATCATGACTTCACCGAGACATGGGCCAAGGCGAGAGAGGAATCGGTTGCCAACACCAAGGCGGTCGAAGAGAACACAGCTGCGGTCCGCGAGCTGATCCGTAAGTGGGACGAGCAGAAAAAATAGTCTGCGAAGTCTATATCAAACCAAGTTCATCGCGTCGCAGTACCGCAAGCGCAGGAAACTGCCGTCCGCAGGCCGGCTTCATCCGAATATTGACTTGCCCTAAAGAGGCACCACTTTGCCCTCGGCCAGAGTCACCCGGCGGTCCATACGCGAGGCCAGCTCGTGATTGTGGGTGGCGATCAGCGCCGCGAGGCCCGATTGCCTGACCAGCGCCTCCAGCGCATCGAACACGTAGGAGGCGGTCGCCGGATCGAGATTGCCGGTCGGCTCGTCGGCGAGAAGCACCAGCGGCGCATTGGCGACGGCGCGCGCGATGGCCACGCGCTGCTGCTCGCCGCCGGAGAGCTCCGACGGCCGGTGCTGCGCGCGCTTGCCGATCTGCATATAGTCGAGAAGCTGCGCCGCCCGCTCGGCCGCTTCCTTGCGCCCCAGCCCTTTGATCAGCTGCGGCATCATGATGTTCTCGAGCGCGGAAAACTCCGGCAGCAGGTGATGGAACTGATAGACGAAGCCGACGTCGTTGCGGCGGATCGCGGTGCGTTCCTCGTCAGAGAGCCGGCCGCAGGCACGGCCGTTAAGAACCACGTCGCCGGCGTCCGGCCGCTCCAGCAGTCCCGCCGTGTGCAGCAAGGTCGACTTGCCGGTGCCAGACGGCGCCACCAGCGCCACCATCTCGCCACGCCTGAGCGAGAAGTCGGCGCCGTTCAGGATGGTGAGCTTGCGCGGCCCCTGGACATAGTGCCGCTCGACACCCTTCAGCTCGATAATGGCTTCGGCCATCACTCGTACCTCAGGGCTTCGACCGGATCGAGCCGGGCTGCCCGCCAGGCCGGAAACACCGTCGCCAGGAAGGACAGGGCCAGCGCCATGATCACGACATAGGTGGTCTCGCGCGGATCCATCTTCGCCGGCAGCTGGCTGAGGAAATAGAGCTCCGGATTGAACAGTATCCTGCCGGTCATCCAAGAGAAGAACTGGCGGATCGATTCGATGTTGAGGCAGATGACGACGCCGAGCAGCACGCCGGCGATTGTGCCGGTGACGCCGATCGCGGCCCCGGTCATCAGGAAGATGCGCAGGATCGCGCCGCGTGTGGCGCCCATCGTGCGCAGGATGGCGATGTCGTGGCCCTTGTCCTTCACCAGCATGATGAGGCCGGAAATGATGTTGAGCGCCGCGACCAGCACGATCAGCGTCAGGATCATGAACATGACGTTGCGCTCGACCTGGAGGGCCGAGAAGAAGGTCTCGTTGCGCTGGCGCCAGTCGACGAGATCGATCGGCCGTTGCGCCGCCTGCTCGACCGGCGGCTTCAGCGCATCGACATTGTCGGGATTGTCGACATAGATCTCGATGGTCTGCGCCCGCCCGTCCATGTTGAAATAGAGCTGCGCCTCGGAAAACGGCATGTAGACGATCGAGCTGTCATATTCCGACATGCCGACCTCGAAGATCGCCGTGACCTTGTAGCCCTTCATGCGCGGCGTGGTGCCCAGCGGCGTGACGTCGCCTTCGGGCGAGATCAGCGTGATGGTATCGCCCAGCACGAGGCCGAGATTCTCGGCCATGCGCTTGCCGATCGCCACGCCTTCGCCGGTATCGAAGCCGTCGAGCGTGCCCTGCTTGATGTTGCTGGAGACGATGGAGATCTTGGCAAGGTCCTCGCCGCGGACGCCGCGCACCAGCGCGCCGGTGCCGCCGCCGACATTGCCTTGCGCCAGCACCTGCCCGTCTATCAGCGGAATGGCGTATTTGACGCCGGCAACGCCGTTGATGCGGCTCGCCACCTGGGCGTAATCCTCCAGCGGCGAATCCAGCGGCTGCGCGATCAGATGGCCGTTGACGCCGAGGATGCGGGTGAGCAGCTCGGCGCGGAAACCGTTCATCACCGCCATGACGACGATCAGCGTCGCGACGCCCAGCATGATGCCGAGGAAGGAGATCGAGGCGATCACCGAGATCACCGTCTCCTTGCGCCGCGAACGCAGGTAGCGCCACGCCACCATGCGCTCGAAGCCTGAAAAGGCGCCCGCCGGCGATCTGGCCGCTGCCGCCGCTTCGTTCATCAGGCGATACCCAGGCGTTTCCTGGCCTCCGCGATCGGCAGCGTCTCGCGCTCGCCGCTCCGACGGTTCTTGATCTCGACCTCGCCGGCGGCCACACCACGCGGGCCGACGATCACCTGCCAGGGCAGGCCGATCAGGTCGGCGGTGGCGAACTTGCCGCCGGGTCGCTGGTCGGTGTCGTCATAGAGCACGTCCTTGCCGGCCGAAGTCAGCGCCGCGTAGAGCTCGTCGCAGACGCGGTCGCATTCGGTATCGCCCGCTTTCATGTTGATCAGGCCGATGTCGAACGGCGCCACCGCTTCCGGCCAGATGATGCCGTTCTCGTCGTGGCTCGCCTCGATGATCGCCGCGACCAGCCGCGACGGACCGATGCCATAAGAGCCGCCCGAGGCGAAATGGTCCTTGCCGTCGGGGCCGGTCACCTTGGCGCCCATCGGCTTCGAATACTTCTCGCCGAAATGGAAGATATGGCCGACCTCGATGCCACGCGCCGAAAGCCGGTCGCCTTCGGCGACGTTCGCCCAGGCCGCCTCGTCATGCATCTCGTCGGTGGCGGCGTAAGGCGTCGTCCATTTCTTCACGATGCCGCCGATCTCGGCATCGTTGGAGAAGTTCGTGTCGGCGCCGGGCACGTCGAGCGACAGATAGGCGCGATCGCAGAACACCTGGCTCTCGCCGGTGTCGGCCAGGATGATGAACTCATGGCTGAGGTCGCCGCCGATCGGGCCGGTGTCGGCGCGCATCGGAATGGCCTGCAGCCCCATGCGCGTGAACGTCCTGAGATAAGAGACGAACATGCGGTTGTAGGCGGCTCTCGCGCCTTCAAAATCGAGATCGAAGGAATAAGCGTCCTTCATCAGGAATTCGCGCGAACGCATGACGCCGAAGCGCGGACGCACCTCGTCGCGGAACTTCCACTGGATATGGTAGAGGTTGAGCGGCAGGTCCTTGTAGGATTTCACATAGGCGCGGAAGATCTCGGTGACCATTTCCTCATTGGTCGGACCGTAGAGCATATCTCGGTCCTGGCGATCCTTGATGCGCAGCATCTCCTTGCCGTAATCGTTGTAGCGGCCGCTCTCGCGCCAGAGGTCCGCCGACTGGATGGTCGGCATCAGGATTTCGAGCGCGCCTGCCCGGTTCTGCTCCTCGCGGACGATCTGGCAGACCTTGTCCAGCACGCGCTTGCCGAGCGGCAGCCAGGAAAAGCTGCCCTGCCCCTGCTGGCGGATCATGCCGGCGCGCAGCATCAGCCGGTGCGAGACAATTTCGGCCTCTCGGGGGTTTTCTTTGAGAATAGGCAGGAAGTAGCGCGACAAACGCATGGACTGGTCCGTGACTGAAAAAATGGCGGCGCGGGAATCGGCGCAACCGAGGCTGCTTGCCCGGGCTTCATAGCCATTTCATGACCGAATGGAAACCCGAGCATCCCAAAGTGTTGGAGCCTTCTGCACCTTACCAAAAATGCGTGTCCAGCCCGCAAAATGCCGTTTACGTCAATTTGATCGATTCACAAGCAAGCCCTGCTCCACTATTGTGCAGTGCAGCACGATATTGCCCGTTTGGAGGCAAAATTCTTCGTGACATTTTCACCTGCCTTGGTCTAGTGTGCCCCGATAACCGAGAGGGCGGAAAAAAATCTGCTCTCCTACGCGGTCAAAGTCTTGGGAGGATGCGATCTAGGCGCGGTAACTCGCTGCCGCCGGACACCGGAAACGGATCGGACGCGTTTAAATTGCAAGGCCTCGTGCCTTGCATTTTTTTTGTGCAATCATCTGCTTAGCCCGACAAGCTGCCAAACGGCATTACGCTGCATCAGCGTTTGAAATCGGAAGCCGGCTTCCGATTTCAACCAAAACGCGCGTTCTCAGTTCAATACTTGCGGAGACTGCGCAGGACTTTAGCGGCTGTCACTTATGACTAAAGTCCGGGATGATGTGTGGGATCTCATCGAAGCCGAAGCCCAGCCCTCGCGTCAGGCCGTAGAAAATGCCCATGACGATTGCGGTGACGATCGTCGTGCGGATTACCGCACGCAGCATATGCGGCCCGCGTGGCGCGCTCGAAACCGTTCCCAGTGTCACGTCCTTGTCCTCGTCCTGCGTGCGCAGGCTGAACGGCAGCACGACAAACAACACCAGCCACCAGGTGACGAAGAACAGCGCTACAAACGAAACCCAGTTCATGCCTGCTCCAGTTCGATCAGCGTGCCGAAGAAATCCTTGGGGTGAAGGAACAGCACCGGCTTGCCATGCGCGCCGATCTTTGGACTGCCGTCGCCGAGCACGCGCGCGCCGCTCGCCTTGAGATGATCGCGCGCGGCGAGGATATCGTCGACCTCATAGCAGACGTGATGCATGCCGCCCGACGGATTCTTCTCCAGGAAGGCGGCGATCGGCGAGGCGTTGCCCAGCGGCTCCAGCAGTTCGATCTTGGTGTTGCCGACATCGACGAACACCACCGTCACGCCATGTTCCGGCAGCGCCTGCGGTTCGCTCAACCGCGCGCCCAGCGTATCGCGATAGGCCGCGGTCGCCGCGGCCAGATCCGGCACGGCAAGCGCGACATGGTTCAGGCGTCCGAGCATGCACAGCTCCGTGGGTAGTGAGTAGTCAGTAGTGAATGGTGAATGGTGACGATCCGAAGCGGTATTCACTATTCACTATTCACTATTCACTATTCACTACTCCCTCATCTCGTCACAAACACCGTCACCAGCGGCTTCTTGCCCCAGGCTTCGTTGGCGGCGCCGCGCACGGCACGGCGTACGGCCTCCTGCACCAGGTCGAGGTCTTTTCGGCGCTGGCGGGGGATCGAGTCCACCGCGCCGATTGCCGCATCGAGCATCCGGTCTTCCAGCGTTTCGCCGCTGGCGTCGGCCTCTGCGACACCGATCGCCACCAGATCAGGGTCGCCGGCAAGCTCATATTTGTCGTCGAGCACGACATTGACCGCGACATGGCCGGCGAAGGACAGCTTGCGCCGGTCGCGTATGCCCATCGCTTGGTCGGTGCCGATCAGGAACCCGTCCTTGTAGAGGCGGCCGAACGGCACCTGGTCGATGATCGTGGCGGGACCGGGCCAGAGCCTCAGCATGTCGCCGTCGCGCACCTGCGCCACCTGGCCGATGCCCGACATCGACATCAGCGAGCCCTGCGCCACCAGATGCGCCGCCTCGCCATGCACCGGCACGCCGATCTGCGGCCGCACCCATTCATACATCTTGCGCAATTCGCTGCGGCGCGGATGGCCGGAGACATGCACCAGCGCATCGCCGTCCTCGATGATCTTCATGCCGAGGTCGATCAGCCGGTTCTTGATCTCGAGGATCGCCTTCTCGTTGCCGGGAATGGTGCGCGAGGAAAACACGACCGTGTCGCCGGCCGTCAGCGCCACCGACTTCATCTCGTCGCGCGAGAGTTTCGCCAGTGCGGCCAGCGGCTCGCCCTGACTGCCGGTGCAGATGATCACCAGGTTTTCGCGCGGGATGAAGCCGTAATCCTCTTCAGTGATGAATTCCGGCAGGCCGTCCATGTAGCCGAGCTCGCCCGCGACATCGATGACACGCTTCAGCGAGCGGCCGAGCACCAGGCATTGCCGGCCGGCATCGCGCGCCGCCCTGGCGATCGAGACGATGCGCCCGACGTTTGAAGAGAAAGTGGTGACCGCGACGCGGCCCTTGGCGTTCTCGATGACGCCCTTGAGACCCTCGCCGACCGCCACTTCCGACGGCGAGTCCCCTTCCCTCAGCGCATTGGTGGAATCGCAGATCAGCGCCAGCACGCCCTTGTCGCCATAGGCGCGGAAGCGCGCCTCGTCGGTCTTCGGACCGATCGTCGGCGCCGGATCGATCTTCCAGTCGCCGGTGTGGATGACCGTGCCGGCCGGCGTGGTGATCGCCAGCGACATCGGCTCGGGGATGGAGTGCGCCACCGGAATGGCCTCGATCTCGAACGGCCCGATGGTGAACTTCTCGCCGGCCCGGTAGATCGACGCCGGGATCTTCGGCGCATTCTGCTCGCCCTGCCGCTTGGCCTCGAGCAGGCCTGCGGTGAACGGCGTCATCCAGACAGGCGCTTTGAGCTTCGGCCAGATGTCGAGCAGCGCGCCGTAGTGGTCCTCATGCGCATGGGTGATGACGATGCCGCGCAGGCCGTCGATATTCTCCTCGATGTAGCGCGTGTCGGGCAGGATGAGATCGACACCCGGATGCGCGGTATCGGGAAAGGTGACGCCGACATCGACGATGATCCACTCGCGCGCGTCGGCCGGCCCGTAGCCATAGAGGGCGAAGTTCATGCCGATCTCGCCGACGCCGCCGAGCGGCGCGAAGACGAGCTCGGCGTTTTCTCTATTCGCCATGAATTCTTTCCTTCCTGGCCGCCCAGGCCAAGCCACCAGCGCAATTCCAGGAAAAGTGTGTCTCGGTTTTCCGTCCGGAATTACGCAAAAACAAAACTATACCCGCGCCGAGGCGACCGCGCCGAAATGCACGTCGCCGGCCGCGATCGTCAAAACAGATCCGTCATCGTCGCGGATCACGAAACGGCAGTCCTCGTCAATGGTCTCGAAGACGCCGCGCACCACATTACCGTCAATTCTGACAGCAACCTCGCCGCCGAGCCCGGCTGCGCGCGCCAGCCAGCGCTTCCTGATGGCAGTCAGCCCGCGCCCGTCGTCCCACAATCTGAAATTCTCGCTCCAGGCATCCGACAGCGCCAGGAATAGCGTCTCTGCATCGCAATTGGCGCCCAGTGCCTTGAGCGATGTCGCCGGATACGGCAAATCCTGCGGGTAAGCCACGACATTGACGCCGATACCGACGGCGACGGCAAAGCGGCCGCCTTCGAGCATGGCCGACTCCAGCAGGATGCCTGCAAGCTTCGCGCCGGAGGCAAGCACGTCGTTCGGCCATTTCAGCTCGAAGCGATTGCGGCCTTCGCTGCCGCCGTCCAGAGCAACGGCAATCCGGCCTTGCTGGACGACGGCGTCGAGCGCGTCCGCCAGCGCGAGACCCGCGACGAAGCCGAGCGTCGCGGCAAGCCGCAGTTCACCATTGGGAACCAGGAGCAGCGTCGCCGCCAGGTTGCCTTCGGGCGTCGCCCAGGCGCGGCCGCGCCGCCCGCGCCCGCTTTCCTGCTTGTTCGAAACCACCCAGAGTTTTCCTGGATCGCCGGCCCGCGCATGGTCCAGCGCCAGCGCGTTGGTCGAGCCGACACTGTCATGGGCCTCGAGCCGGAACCCTTCCGACGCCGCGGTTGGAGCCAGCCGAAACGCCATCCCGTCAGAAGAAGGTTTTTGCGGCGGCTTCGGCATAGCTGCCGATCGGGCCGCCGATCAGCACGTAGAACAGCACGAAGGCGCCGCTGACGCCGAGCACGAGGCGCAACTCGCTGGCCATCGGCACGAAGCCGCCGACAGGCTCGTCGAACCACATGATCTTGATGATGCGCAGGTAATAGTAGGCGCCCACGACCGAGGCCAGCACGCCGATGATCGCCAGCGCATAGAGATGCGCGTTGATGGCGGCCAGGAACACGTACCACTTCCCCCAGAAGCCCGCGAGCGGCGGAATGCCGGCCAGCGAGAACATCAGGATGGTGAGGATGGTGGCCATGATCGGGTTGGTCGAAGCAAGGCCTGCGAGATCGCCGATCTGCTCGACATTGCCTTCCTTGCGGCGCATGGCGAGGATGAAGGCGAAGGTGCCGAGCGTCATCACCAGATAGATCAGCATATAGATCGCCACGCCGCGCACGCCGGCCTGGCTGTTGGCGGCAAGGCCGACCAGCGCGTAACCCATATGGCCGATCGAGGAATAGGCCATCAGGCGCTTGATGTTGGTCTGGCCGATGGCCGCGAAGGCGCCGAGCGTCATCGAGGCGATCGAGATGAAGACGACGATCTGCTGCCAGTCAGCGGCGATCGGCTTGAAGGCGCCCATGGTGACGCGCACGATCAGCGCCATCGCCGCCATCTTCGGCGCCGCGGCCAGGAAGGCGGTGATCGGCGTCGGCGCGCCTTCATAGACGTCCGGCGTCCACATATGGAACGGCACAGCCGAGATCTTGAAGGCAAGGCCGGCAAGCACGAAGACCAGGCCAAAGACGAGGCCGAGCTGCCGCTCGCCGCCGCCCAACGCCGTCGCGATCTCGTGGAAGCCGGTGTTGCCGGTGTAACCGTAGACCAGCGAGATGCCGTAGAGCAGCATGCCGGACGACAGCGCGCCGAGGACGAAATATTTGAGGCCCGCCTCGGTCGAGCGGAGATTGTCGCGGTTGATCGCCGCCAGCACATAGATCGCCAGCGACTGCAACTCGAGCCCGAGATAGAGCCCGATCATGCCGTTGGCCGAGATCATCAGCATCATGCCGAGCGTGCAGAGCACGATCAGCACCGGATATTCGAACTTGTCGAAATGCTCCTGCCGGGCAAAGCGCATCGACATCACGAGCGTCACCGCCGAGCCGATCAGCGCCAGCATCTTCATGAAGCGGCCGAAGGAATCCTGGACGAAGGCGCTGCCATAGGCAGAACCCTCACCGCCCGAGAAAGCCAGCCACAGGCCGGCGACGACAAGCACCACGACCGCAAGCCCGGTCACCGTCATCGTGTTATTCGAGCGCGAATAGGCGCCCACCATCAGTAGCGCCAGCGCGCCGATGGCGAGGATCAGCTCCGGCGTCGAGAGCGAAAGGCTGGAGAGAAGGTCCGGCGTCATAGTTTTCCCCAGTCAGTTCGCCGCCGCGGTCTGCGCGGAATTGATGGATGCGGTGACGTTGGTAACGAGCGCCTTTACCGACTGCGTCGTGGCGTCGAAGATCGGCGCCGGATAGACGCCGAAGAAGATGACCAGCGCCACCAGCGGGTAGATGATGACCTTCTCGCGCGTCGAGAGATCCAGCAGGTTCTTCAGGCTTTCCTTGGTCAGCGCGCCGAAGATCACGCGGCGGTAGAGCCAGAGAGCATAAGCCGCCGACAGGATCACGCCGGTGGCGGAGAAGAAGGCCACCCAGGTGTTGACCCGGAACACGCCGAGCATGGTCAGGAACTCGCCGACAAAGCCGCTGGTGCCCGGCAGGCCGACATTGGCCATCGTGAAGATCATGAACGCGGCGGCGTATTTCGGCATGTTGTTGACCAGACCGCCATAGGCGTCGATCTCGCGCGTGTGCATGCGGTCGTAGATGACGCCGACGCACAAGAACAGTGCGCCCGAGACGAGGCCGTGGCTGAGCATCTGGAACATCGCGCCCTGCACGCCTTCCTGGTTCATCGCGAAGATGCCCATGGTGACGAAGCCCATATGGGCGACCGACGAATAGGCGATCAGCTTCTTCATGTCCTCCTGCATCAGCGCCACCAGCGAGGTATAGATGATGGCAACGACGGAGAGCGTGAAGATCAGCGGCGCGAATGTCTCCGACGCCAGCGGGAACATCGGCAGCGAGAAGCGCAGGAAGCCGTATCCGCCCATCTTCAAGAGGATGGCGGCCAGGATGACCGAACCAGCAGTCGGCGCCTCAACGTGGGCATCGGGCAGCCAGGTGTGCACCGGCCACATCGGCATCTTCACCGCGAAGGAGGCGAAGAAGGCGAACCACAGCCAGGTCTGCATGCTGACCGGGAAGTTGTGCGTGAGCAACGCAGTGATGTCGGTCGTGCCCGACTGGAAGAACATCGCCATGATGGCGAGCAGCATCAGCACCGAGCCGGCGAGCGTATAGAGGAAGAACTTGAACGAGGCGTAGACGCGCCGCTTGCCGCCCCAGACACCGATGATGATGAACATCGGGATCAGGCCGCCCTCGAAGAAGACATAGAAGAGCACGATGTCGAGCGCGCAGAACACGCCGATCATCAGCGTCTCGAGGATCAGGAAGGCGATCATGTAAGCCTTGACCCGCTTCTCGATCGCCTCCCACGAGGCGAGGATGCAGAGCGGCATCAGGAAGGTCGTCAGGATGACGAACAGCATCGAGATGCCATCGACGCCCATATGGTAGGAAATGCCCGAATCCAGCCAGGCGTGTTTCTCGACGAACTGGAAGCCGGCCTGCGAATTGTCGAAGCCCTTCCAAATGAACAGCGAAACCACGAAGGTGAACGCCGTCGTGATGAAGGCGATCGAGCGGATGTTGCGGCGCGCGTTTTCGCTGTCGTCGCTGATCGGCAGAATGAGCAGAACACCAACCAGCGGCAGGAAGGTGACCAGCGAGAGGATTGGCCAGTCGGTCATCAGAGCATCATCCAGGTGACGAGAGCGGCCACGCCGATCAGCATGGCGAAAGCATAGTGGTAGAGGTAGCCGGTCTGCAGCTTGACGACCCGGTTGGTGACGTCGATGACGCGCGCCGAAATGCCATCGGGACCGAGCCCGTCGATGACGGCGCCGTCACCGGTCTTCCACAGGAACCTGCCGAGGCGTTTCGCCGGCCGCACGAACAGGAAGTCGTAGAGTTCGTCGAAATACCACTTGTTGAGCAGGAAGCCGTAGAGCAGGCGATGATTGGCGGCGACGCTTCGCGGCAGTTCCGGCGAGCGGATGTAGAACTTCCAGGCGACCGCGAAGCCGATGACCATGGCGATGAACGGCGCCAGTTCCACCCACAGCGGCAATTCGTGGATCTCGTGCAGGATGTGGTTTTCCGACAGCGTGAACAGCGACGCCTTCCAGAATTCGGCATAGCCCTCGCCGATGAAGGCGCCGTGGAAGACGATACCCGCAAACAGCGCGCCGGCGGCCAGCAGATAGAGCGGCACCAGCATCACCGGCGGCGATTCATGGACGTGGTGCATGACCTCGTGGCTCGCCCGCGGCTCGCCATGGAAGGTCATGAAGATCAGCCGCCAGGAATAGAAGCTGGTGAAGCAGGCCGCCACCACCAGGAGCACGAAGGCGGTGCCGGCAAACAGATTGTGGCTGGCAAACGCGCTTTCGATGATCGCGTCCTTGGAGAAGAAGCCGGCCGTGCCGATGACGGTCACGGGGATACCGACGCCGGTCAGCGCCAACGTGCCGACCACCATCATCCAGTAGGTCTTGGGAATGAGCGTCCTCAGCCCGCCCATGTTGCGCATGTCCTGCTCGTCGGAGACGGCGTGGATGACCGAGCCCGAGCCGAGGAACAGCAGCGCCTTGAAGAAGGCGTGTGTGAACAGGTGGAAGATCGCAGCGCCATAGGCGCCGACGCCGAGCGCCACGAACATGTAGCCGAGCTGCGAGCAGGTCGAATAGGCGATGACGCGCTTGATGTCGTTCTGGACGAGGCCGACGGTCGCCGCGAAGAAGGCGGTGAAGGCGCCGATGAAGGTCACGACGGTCAGCGCCGAATGCGACAGCTCGAACAGCGGCGACAGCCTCGCCAGCATGAACACGCCGGCCGTCACCATGGTCGCGGCATGGATCAGCGCCGAGACCGGCGTCGGGCCTTCCATGGCGTCGGGCAGCCAGGTGTGCAGCGGCACCTGCGCCGACTTGCCCATGGCGCCCATGAACAACAGCAGGCAGACCACGGTCAGCGCCGTATGCTTGTCCAGCGCGTGGCCGAGGAAGGTGAGCACGGCGGCGCCTTCCGGCGCACCTTCGGCCGGGAGGAAAGAGGCGGCATTGGCAAAGACGGTGCCGAGGTTGACCGAGCCGAACAGCACGAAGACGCCGAAAATGCCGAGCGCGAAGCCGAAGTCGCCGACGCGGTTGACGATGAAGGCCTTGATCGCGGCGGCATTGGCGGACGGTTTCTTGTACCAGAAGCCGATCAGCAGATAGGAGGCGAGGCCGACGCCTTCCCAGCCGAAGTACATCTGCACCAGATTGTCGGCCGTCACCAGCATCAGCATCGCGAAGGTGAACAGCGACAGATAGGCGAAGAAGCGCGGCCGGTCCGGATCGTGGTGCATGTAGCCGATCGAATAGATATGAACCAGCGCCGACACAGTGTTGACGACGACCAGCATCACGGCCGTGAGCGTGTCGATCCTCAGCGCCCAGGCGGCGTCGAGCCCGCCGGCCTGGATCCAGCGCAGCACCGGCACGATGAACACTTCGCCATGGCCGAAGCCGACGGTCAACAAGGCGATCCACGACAGCACTCCCGAGATCACCAGGAAGCCGGAGGTGATGTATTCGGATGCCTTGGCGCCGAGCGAATTGCCGAACAGGCCGACAATCAGGAAGCCGAGCAGCGGAAGGAAGACGATGGCCTGGTACATGGTTGTTCCCGTCAACCCTTCATCTGGTTCACGTCTTCGACCGCGATCGAGCCGCGGTTGCGGAAGAAGACGACAAGAATGGCAAGTCCGATCGCGGCTTCCGCCGCGGCGACCGTCAGCACGAACAGGGCGAACACCTGTCCGACGAGGTCATGCAGCGCCGCCGAGAAGGCGACGAAGTTGATGTTGACCGCAAGCAGGATCAGCTCGATCGACATCAGAATGACGATGATGTTGCGGCGGTTCAAAAAGATGCCGAACACGCCGAGCGTGAACAGGATCGCCGATACGGTCAGATAATGCGCGATGCCGACGACCATCTCAGATACCCTCGCCCGACTTGACCTTGCGGATTTCCATGCCTGTCGCCGCAGTGCGACCGACCTGGGCGGCGATCGACTGCCGCTTGACGCCTTCCTTGTGGCGCAGCGTCAAGACGATGGCGCCGATCATGGCGACCAGCAGCACGAGGCCGGCGATCTGGAAGTAGTAGAGGTAGTCCGTGTAGAGGATGTCGCCGAGCGCGGCCGTGTTGGAGCGTGTGGCGATATCCGGCGTTGCCTTCGCCACCGTCGGGGCAAGCTGCGGCGCAAAGCTGTAGCCGCCGAGCACGACGATCAGTTCCGCCGCCAAGATCAGCCCGACCAGCGCGCCGATCGGCGCATATTGCAGCGCGCCCTGCTTCATCTCGGCGAAGTCGACGTCGAGCATCATGACGACGAACAGGAACAGCACCATCACGGCGCCGACATAGACGACGAGCAGGATCAGGGCGAGGAATTCAGCGCCGGTCAGCAGGAACAGACCGGCGGCGTTGAAGAAGGTCAGGATCAGGAACAGCACGGAATGCACGGGGTTACGTGACGAAATGACCATGAAGGCCGACGCCACGGCAACAAAGGCGAAGAGGTAGAAAAAGACCGCCTCTAATCCACTCAGCATGGGTTCCCCCGGGTTCCTGTCGGATCGGACATTCATCCTCTCCGTTGTCTTAGGCTTCGCCCGCATCCGGGGCCGAAGCCGCGTTGTCCTAGCGCATGTTCCGATCGGGTTCAAAGACCCCGATCGAAAGAAACATGCGTCACTCTTTCATTCCGGAGAATGATCGGCCGAAAAGCCTGCAACTTTTCGGGATCATCCTCTGGACGAGGCCCTGTGCCCCGTCCATGCGTCAAATGTCAGCGATAGGGCGCGTCCAGCGCGATGTTGCGCGCAAGTTCCCGTTCCCAGCGATCGCCGTTCGCCAGCAGCTTTTCCTTGTTGTAGTAAAGCTCCTCGCGCGTCTCGGTCGCGAATTCGAAATTCGGCCCCTCGACGATGGCGTCGACCGGGCAGGCTTCCTGGCAGAAGCCGCAATAGATGCACTTCACCATATCGATGTCGTAGCGCACCGTGCGGCGCGTGCCGTCGTTGCGGCGCGGGCCGGCCTCGATGGTGATCGCCTGCGCCGGGCAGATCGCTTCGCAGAGCTTGCAGGCGATGCAGCGCTCCTCGCCGTTGGGATAGCGGCGCAGCGCATGCTCACCACGGAAGCGCGGGCTGGTCGGCCCCTTCTCATGCGGGTAGTTGATCGTCTCCTTCGGCGCGAAGAACTGGCGCATCGACAGGAAGAAGGCGCTGACGAAATCTTTCAGCAAAAGCGCCTTTGCGGCTTGGGCAAGAGCAGACATCACGCAAATCCCGTGATCTTGAGGAAGGCCGCAGTGGCGACGACCATGAACAGCGAGATCGGCAGGAAGACCTTCCAGCCCAGCCGCATCAACTGGTCGTAGCGGTAGCGCGGCACGAACGCCTTCACCATCGAGAACATGAAGAACACCAGGCAGACCTTGAGCACGAACCAGATCAGCCCAGGCACCCAGGTGAAGGGCGCGAAGTCGAACGGTGGCAGCCAACCGCCAAGGAAGAGGATGGTGGCCAACGCGCACATCAAGACGACGGCGACATACTCACCCAGGAAGAAGAGCAGGAACGGCGTCGACGAATATTCAACCATGTGGCCGGCGACCAGTTCCGATTCCGCTTCCACCAGGTCGAACGGCGGGCGGTTCGTCTCAGCCAGCGCCGAGATGAAGAACACGATGAACATCGGAAACAGCGACAGCCAGTGCCAGTCGAGGAAGGTGTTGGGCAGGCCGAGCCGCGTGCCCAGGCCATCCTGCTGCGCCAGCACGATGTCGGAGAGGTTGAGCGAGCCGACGGTGAGCAGCACAGTGACGATGACGAAGCCGATCGAGACTTCGTAGGACACCATCTGCGCAGCCGAGCGCAGCGCGCCGAGGAACGGGTATTTCGAGTTCGAGGCCCAGCCGCCCATGATCACGCCATAGACCTCGAGCGAGGAGATGGCGAAGACATAGAGGATGCCGACATTGATGTTGGCGATCGCCCAGCCTTGACTGACCGGGATGACGGCCCAGGCCGAGATCGCGAGCACCGCCGACACCAACGGCGCGAGCAGGAAGACGCCCTTATTGGCGCCGGACGGGATCACCGGTTCCTTGAAGACGAATTTCAACAGGTCGGCGAAGGCCTGCAGCGTGCCCCAGGGGCCGACGACATTCGGGCCGCGACGCAGTTGCACCGCCGCCCAGATCTTGCGGTCGGCATAAAGCACGTAAGCGACGAAGATCAGAAGAACGACGATCAGCACGACCGACTTCAACAGGATCAGCAGCGCCGGCAGCACGTAGAAGGAGAAGAAGGTGTCCATGCTTATTCCGCCGCCTGCTTGAAGCCGCTCTTGGCCAACGCCGAGCATTCAGCCATCACGGCCGAGGCCCGCGCGATCGGGTTGGTCAGATAGAAGTCCTTCACCGGCGAGGTGAAGGTGCCCTTGTTCAACCGCCCGCCGAGCTTCGCCGCCTTGGCGATCTCGTCGGCGCTGCCGGCCAGAACCTGGTCGATGCGGGCGAGATGCGGATATTCGCCATAGAGCTTGGCGCGCAGCTGAGCCAGCGAATCGAAGGGCAGCTTCTTGCCGAGCACATCCGACAGCGCCCTCACGATCGCCCAGTCCTCGCGCGCCTCGCCCGGAGCGAAGCCGGCGCGGTTGGTCTGCTGGACACGGCCTTCCGTGTTGACATAGGTGCCGGACTTTTCGGTGTAGGCGGCGGCCGGCAGGATGACGTTGGCGCGATGCGCGCCGGTATCGCCATGCGTGCCGATATAGACGACGAAGGCGCCGCCGGTTTTGGCCATGTCGATCTCGTCGGCGCCAAGCAGGAACAGCAGATCCGTCTCGCCGAGCATGCCAGAGACGTTCTTGCCGCCCTCACCCGGCACGAAGCCGACGTCGAGGCCGCCGACGCGGCCGGCGGCGTTGTGCAGCACCGCGAAGCCGTTCCAGTCCGCCGTCACGGCATCGATGGCCGTCGCGAGCTTGGCCGCTTGGCCGAGCACCGCCGCGCCGTCCGCACGTGCCAGCGCGCCCTGCCCGACGATGATCAGCGGATGCGTCGCCTTCTTCAGCACCTCGAAGAACTTGCCGTTGCCGTCGGCCAGGTCCTTCAAGGATTCAGGGCCGGCGCCGAGCAACTCGTAATCGTAGCGCGTGTCGCCGATCTCGCCGATGACGCCGACCGGCAGGTTGCCGACGCGCCAGCGCTTGCGGATTCGGGCGTTGAGCACCGAGGCCTCGAAGCGCGGATTGGCGCCGATGATCAGCACCGCATCGGCCTGCTCGATGCCCTCGATGGTCGGATTGAAGATGTAGCTGGCGCGGCCCAGCGACGGATCGAGCGCTGCGCCATCCTGGCGGCAGTCGATGTTCTTCGAACCGAGCGCACCCATCAGAAGCTTGAGCGCATAGATCTCCTCGACCGCGGCGAGGTCGCCGGCGATGGCGCCGATGCGCTCGGGTGCGGTCTTCGACACTTCATCCTTGATCGCAGCGAAGGCCTCCGCCCAGCTGGCCGGAACGAGCTTGCCGTTCTTGCGCACATACGGGCGATCAAGGCGCTGCGTGCGCAGGCCGTCCCAGATGAAGCGGGTTTTGTCGGAAATCCATTCCTCGTTCACCGCTTCGTTGACGCGCGGCAGGATCCGCATCACTTCACGACCGCGGCTATCGACGCGGATCGCCGAGCCGACGGCGTCCATGACGTCGATCGATTCCGTCTTGGTCAGCTCCCACGGCCGCGCCTGGAAGGCGAACGGCTTGGAGGTCAGCGCGCCGACCGGGCAGAGGTCGATGACGTTGCCCTGAAGTTCCGACGTCATCGCCTGTTCGAGATAGGTGGTGATCTCGGCGTCCTCGCCGCGGCCGATCAGGCCGAGCTCGGAAATGCCGGCAACTTCAGTGGTGAAACGGACGCAGCGCGTGCAGTGGATGCAGCGGTTCATCACCGTCTTGACGAGCGGGCCGATATACTTGTCTTCGACCGCACGCTTGTTCTCGTGATAGCGCGAGGAATCGACGCCGAAGGCCATCGCCTGATCCTGCAGGTCGCACTCGCCGCCCTGGTCGCAGATCGGGCAATCCAGCGGATGGTTGATCAGCAGGAACTCCATCACGCCTTCGCGGGCCTTCTTGACCATCGGCGTGTTGGTGAAGATTTCCGGCGGCTCGCCGTTCGGGCCGGGGCGCAGGTCGCGCACGCCCATGGCGCAGGAGGCCTGCGGCTTGGGCGGACCGCCCTTCACCTCGATCAGGCACATGCGGCAATTGCCGGCGATCGACAGCCGCTCGTGGAAGCAGAAGCGCGGCACTTCCGCGCCGGCGTCCTCCGCCGCCTGCAGCAGCGTGTAATGGTCGGGTACCGTGATCTCTTTCCCGTCGACCTTAAGCTTTGCCATTCGCCTCAAACCCTCGCGGATTTCCCGCAATCTCTCGTTCCGGACGCGACCGATGCCGCGTCCGGCATTTCATTCACTTACTCGCAGCCAGCGCCGCCGCTTGGGCAGTCCAGTCGTCGCGACCGATACGGCCGGCAAGCGACAGGTAGTCCTCGACCCAGGCGATCTCTTCCGACGTCCAGGCGGCGATCTGGCCATAGGTCCAGATGCCGAGGCCGTTCAGCACCTTCTCCAGCTTCGGCCCGATGCCCGAGATCGCCTTCAGGTCCGAAGGCCTCCCAGGCTTGTCGATCGCCTTGGGCTGCCTGAAATCTTCCGGCATCAGCCCGGTGGCAGCCGCTTCCGCGACCGTGTCGGCGCCTGTCGAGTCGAGCGCCTTCTCGGCCGTGGTCGCTGCAATGTCGGTCACGTCCCTGGCGAAGATCTGCGCCTCGGCAATCAGCGTCTCGGTCGCCTTTCGAGCCTTGGAGGAGTTGGCCGCGGCTTCAGTCTGCGCCTCGAGATCGTCGAAGAATGGCTGGAACATGCGCTGCGAGGCTTCGAACGCGCCGGTGAACGCGCCCATCCACATGCCGACAGCATGGTTGGCAAGACCGATGCCGAGCGCCGACATGGCCGCCGCGCCGGCGACCGGATGCGCCAAAAGGTTGACGGCGCCGGCCATCTCCTTCGGCATCATCTTGGTCAGGTCCTGGTTCATTTTCTCGAGTTGTTCCAAATCCAACATCAACGGGTAGGGTATCGAATACGTCGCCATAGACATCTCCTGGTCGTTTCTTCGTACGCCCCGCCCCTGCTTTTCCGTCCCGGGCAAATGCCCGTCTTCACAAATTCTATTCCGCCGCCACCATCACCGGTTCGACCCGGTGCGCGTTGCGCGAAAACTCGTCGATGCGGCGTTCCACCTCGCCGCGGAAGTGCCGCATCAGGCCCTGGATTGGCCAGGCCGCCGCGTCGCCCAGCGCGCAGATCGTGTGGCCCTCGACCTGCTTGGTGACGTCGAGCAGCATGTCGATCTCGCGCTTCTGCGCCTCGCCGCGCACCAGCCGCTCCATCACCCGCCACATCCAGCCGGTGCCTTCGCGGCATGGCGTGCACTGGCCGCAGCTCTCATGCTTGTAGAAATAGGACAGCCTGGCGATCGCCTTCACGACGTCGGTCGACTTGTCCATGACGATGACGGCCGCGGTCCCGAGGCCGGATTTGAGGTCGCGCAGCGCGTCGAAATCCATCGGCGCGTCGATGATCTGCTCGGCCGGCACCAAGGGCACGGACGCACCGCCCGGGATGACGGCGAGCAGATTGTCCCAGCCGCCGCGAATGCCGCCGCAATGCGTCTCGATCAACTCGCGGAACGGGATCGACATCGCCTCTTCGACGGTGCACGGATTGTTGACGTGGCCGGAGACGCAGAACAGCTTGGTGCCGGCATTGTTCGGCCGGCCGAAGGACGAGAACCAGGCAGCGCCTCGGCGCAGGATGGTCGGCGCCACCGCGATCGATTCGACGTTGTTGACGGTGGTCGGGCAGCCATAAAGGCCGACATTGGCCGGGAATGGCGGCTTCAGCCGCGGCTGGCCCTTCTTGCCTTCGAGGCTTTCGAGCAGCGCCGTCTCCTCGCCGCAGATATAGGCGCCGGCGCCATGGTGCATATAGACGTCGAAGTCGTAGCCGGACGTGTTGTTCTTGCCGATGAGCTTGGCTGCGTAAGCCTCGTCGATGGCCCGCTGCAGCGCCTCGCGCTCGCGGATGAACTCGCCGCGCACATAGATGTAGGCCGCGACCGCGCCCATGGCGAAGCCGGCGACCAGCGCGCCCTCGACCAGCGTGTGCGGATCGTTGCGCAGGATGTCGCGGTCCTTGCAGGTGCCCGGCTCGGATTCGTCGGCATTGATGACCAGATAGCTCGGCCGCCCGTCGCTCTGCTTGGGCATGAACGACCATTTGAGGCCCGTCGGGAAGCCGGCGCCGCCGCGGCCGCGCAGGCCCGACGCCTTCATCTCGTTGACGATCCAGTCGCGCCCCTTGGCGATGAGGCCGGGCGTGTCGTCCCAAATGCCGCGCGCCTGTGCTCCGGCCAGCGACTTGTCGAACAGGCCGTAGATGTTGGTGAAGATGCGGTCTTTGTCCTGAAGCATGGTTCGTCCCTCAGACCGGCTTCTTGCCAAAGACGCGGATGTATTCGGCGACGCCGCCCTTGGCGAGCGCCTTGGCCTGCTTCACCCAGTCGTCCCGCTCGATGCGGCCGCGGAAGCTGAGATAACCGTCGACCCATTCGCGCTCGGCTTTCTTCCACGCGGCGACCTGCGCGAAGGTGTAGATGCCCAGCGAATGCAAGGTGCTCTCGATCTTCGGTCCGACGCCCGAGATCAGCTTGAGATCGTCAACCGTTGCCGGGCGCTCGATGCCGGCCGGGCGATTCTTGTCCTCGAGCGAAGGCTTCGCCATTTTGGCGACAGGCTGCTTGGTTTCGGGCGACTTGAAGGCGGAAGCCGGTTCGGCCTTGATCGTCGGCCCGCTGCGCGGCTTCGAAACCCCTTCGACTTCCGGATCAGCCTGGTTGGCATTGGCGGCGGAATGGCGCGGCGCCCTGACGCTGGCCGCCTTCTCGGTGGCCGGCGAAACCTTGACTGGCGACGGCGTCCTCAGCGCCGGGCTGGTTTCGGGCGCATCCGTCTTCGGCTTGCTGGACTTCGAAGGCCCGACCGGGGTCGATGGCGCCGGCGTGGCGGGCGCCTGCGAGACGGCGGCGGCTGGCGCGGCTGCCGATGCAGCTGCCTCCCTGGCCGCCTTCGCCGCAGCCTTGGCTTCCTTCTCGCGAGTCGACTTCAGGATGGCCTTCTCGCTCTTCAGCGTCGTCAGCCCGGACGCCGGCTCCGAGCCCGTGCGGCCGTTCTGTGGTCCGGGCTTTACAGTGGCGCCCTTGCCGGCCTCATAAAGATCGATGATCTCGGCCAGCCGCTCCGGCGTCAGGTCTTCAAAAGTGTCCTTGAAGATCATGACCATCGGCGCGTTGACGCAGGCGCCGAGGCATTCGACCTCCTCCCACGACAGCGTGCCCTTGTCGTTGGTGTGGAACTGGTCGTGATGGATCTTCGACCGGCAAACATCCATCAGCGCTTCCGAGCCGCGCAACATGCAGGGCGTGGTGCCGCAGACCTGGATATGGGCCCGCGTGCCGACCGGATTGAGCTGGTATTGCGTGTAGAAGGTCGCGACCTCGAGGCCACGGATGCGCGGCATGCCGAGCATGTCGGAGATCGTCTCGATCGCCGCCTTGGTGACCCAGCCTTCCTGTTCCTGCGCCAGCATCAGCAAGGGGATGATGGCCGACTGCTCACGTCCCTTCGGATATTTGGCGATCCACTGCTTGGCCGCCGCCGTGTTCGCCTTGTTGAAGGCGAAGGAGGCTGGCTGGACGCTGGCATCTGCGAGACGGCGGACTGACATTTTAGCGATCGACCTCACCAAACACGATGTCGAGGGAGCCAAGCACGGCCGTGACGTCGGCCAGCATGTGGCCGCGACACAGGAAATCCATGGCCTGCAGATGCGCGAAGCCCGGCGCGCGCAGCTTGCAGCGATAGGGCTTGTTGGTGCCGTCGGAGACGAGATAGACGCCGAACTCGCCCTTGGGCGCCTCGACCGCCGCATAGACCTCGCCGGCCGGCACGCGATAGCCCTCGGTGTAGAGCTTGAAGTGGTGGATGAGCGCTTCCATCGAGCGCTTCATCGCCGCGCGCTTCGGCGGCACCACCTTGCCGTCGAGGTTCGACACCGGCCCGGCGCTTTCCTTGCCGAGCAGCAGATCGACGCACTGGCGCATGATCTTCGCCGACTGGCGCATCTCTTCCATGCGCACGAGGTAACGGTCGAAGCAGTCGCCGTTCTTGCCGACCGGGATGTCGAAATCCATCTCGGAGTAGCATTCATAAGGCTGCGCCTTGCGCAGGTCCCAGGCAGCGCCCGAGCCGCGCACCATGACGCCCGAGAAACCCCAAGCCCAGGCGTCGGCAAGCGAAACCGTGCCGATATCGACATTGCGCTGCTTGAAGATGCGATTGGGCGTGAGCAGCGCGTCGAGGTCGTCGATCGACCTCAGGAACGGATCGATCCACTTGCCGATATCCTCGATCAGCTTCTGCGGCAGGTCCTGGTGGACGCCGCCCGGCCGGAAATAGGCCGCGTGCATGCGCGATCCGGAGGCGCGCTCATAAAACACCATCAGCTTTTCGCGCTCGACGAAGCCCCACAGCGGCGGGGTCAGCGCGCCGACGTCCATCGCCTGCGTCGTCACATTGAGGATGTGCGACATGATGCGGCCCATTTCAGAATAGAGCACGCGGATCAGCTGGCCGCGCTTCGGCACCTCGATGCCGAGCAACCGCTCGGCTGCAAGCGCGAAGGCATGCTCCTGGTTCATCGGCGCGCAATAGTCGAGCCGGTCGAGATAAGGCACGGCCTGCAGGTAGGTCTTGGCCTCGATCAGTTTTTCCGTGCCGCGATGGAGCAGCCCGATATGCGGATCGACGCGGTCGACCACCTCGCCGTCGAGCTCAAGCACAAGGCGCAAAACGCCATGCGCCGCAGGATGCTGCGGACCGAAGTTGATGTTGAAGTTGCGGACGGAGGTTTCAGCCATTGTGGCGCCTCAATTTGCCTTCGCCTTCTCGTCGCCCGGCAGGACGTAATCCGTTCCCTCCCACGGGCTCAAAAAGTCGAAGTTTCTGAATTCCTGCTTCAATTCCACCGGCTCGTAGATCACGCGCTTGGCTTCGTCGTCGTAGCGCACCTCGACAAAACCGGTCAGCGGGAAATCCTTGCGCAGCGGATGCCCATCAAAGCCGTAGTCGGTGAGGATGCGCCGCAGATCCGGATGGTCGGAGAACAGCACGCCATAGAGATCGTAGGTCTCGCGCTCGTACCAGTCGGCGCCGGGATAGACAGCGGTCAGCGACGGCACCAGCGTTTCCTCGTCGGCCTGGACCTTGAGGCGGATGCGGACATTCTGCTTCGGCGACAACAGGTGGTAGACGACGTCGAAGCGCCTGGCGCGCGACGGATAGTCCGCGCCACAGACGTCGATGATCGAGATGAACTGGCAGCGCGCGTCGTCGCGCAGGAAGGTCGCCACCTCGATCAAATTGCCCGGCTCGACGGAAACCGTCAGCTCGCCATAGGCAAGCACGGCCTCGCCGATGCGGCCGGAGAGCTTCTCGCCGAGATAGGTGGAGAGTTCGTTCAACGCCAGGGTCATTGGCTCACCGTTCGATCGTGCCGGTGCGGCGGATCTTCTTCTGCAACAGAAGAATGCCGTAGAGCAGCGCTTCCGCGCTTGGCGGACAGCCGGGCACATAGATGTCGACCGGCACGATGCGGTCGCAGCCGCGAACCACCGAATAGGAATAGTGGTAGTAGCCGCCGCCATTGGCGCAAGAACCCATCGAGATGACGTAGCGCGGCTCCGGCATCTGGTCGTAGACCTTGCGCAGCGCCGGCGCCATCTTGTTGGTCAGCGTGCCGGCGACGATCATGATGTCGGACTGGCGCGGAGACGCGCGCGGCGCGACGCCGAAACGCTCGCTGTCGTAGCGCGGCATCGAGGTGTGGATCATCTCGACCGCGCAGCAGGCGAGGCCGAAGGTCATGAACATCAGCGAGCCGCTGCGCGCCCAGGTGATCAGCGCCTCGGTCGAAGTGACAAGGAAACCCTTGTCGGCCAGCTCATTGTTGATTTCGAGGAAGAAGGGATCGTCCTCCCCCACCGGCCTGCCGGTGTTGGGGTCGATGATGCCCTTGGGCTTCGGCGCGACGAGGGTGCCTGAACTGTCGTTCAATCCCATTCCAGCGCTCCTTTTTTCCATTCATAGGCAAAGCCGATGGTCAGCACCGCCAAAAACACCATCATCGACCAGAAGCCGAGCATGCCGACCTTCGAGAAGGACACCGCCCACGGGAACAGGAAGGCGACTTCGAGATCGAAGATGATGAACAGGATCGACACCAGGTAGAAACGGATATCGAACTTCATGCGGGCGTCGTCGAACGAGTTGAACCCGCATTCATAGGCGGAAAGCTTTTCCGGGTCGGGATTGCGGTAGGCCACCAGGAACGGCGCGACGATAAGCGCGAGACCGACGACCATCGCCACCGCGATGAAGAGGACGATGGGCAGGTACGAAGTCAGGAGTGCGCTCATGCGGCGACTTTCCTTTGGCGGGCCAGTTCACTTTGATTACAGCAAGGGACTCTAATGCGGAAGCGTGACAGTTTAACCCGCTGAACCGTTTTAAGGGCCCTATGCTGCGACGCGGCGAGGGTTAGCGCAGCGGTTCCAGCGACGCAAGTCAAACCTTGTTCAAAATCCGGGCCTGGACGCCATATCGAAAGAAACTGGTCCGATCCGCTCCTGTTTGATTTCCTTCACTTTTTACTCCACTTTTCTCTCCTGACATATCTCCCGCCATTTGCCTGCTAGCATGGCCGGAATCGCGAGCTGGAAATCCCGGCAAAGGAACAGGGCAAGAGTAGCTTGATGAAGGAAAAAATCTCGCTTCGCACTGCCAGGCGCATCGCGCTCGGCGCGCAGGGCTTTACTGACCCTCGCCCCAGCGGCGAGCCCAACCGTCGGCACCTCTCCCGCGTGCTCTCCCGAACCGGGCTGCTGCAGATCGATTCCGTCAGCGCGGTGGTTCGCGCCCACTACATGCCGCTTTATTCGCGCCTCGGCCCCTACCCGCTTGCGCTGCTCGACAATGCCGCGGTCACCCGCAAGCGCGCGGTGTTTGAATATTGGGCGCATGAGGCGTCCTTCCTTCCGGTTGAGACCTGGCCGCTGATGCGCTGGCGCATGCGGCGCGCCGAGCAGGGCGAGGAAATGTATCTCGGCCTCGCCAAATGGGGCCGCGAGCGCAAGGAGATGATCGAGGAGATCTACGGGCAAGTCGCCGAACGCGGGCCGATCGCCGCCTCCGACATCGAAGGCCACAAGGGCAATGGCGGCTGGTGGGGCTGGAGCGAGGCCAAGCACGCCTTCGAATGGCTGTTCTGGGCCGGACGCATCACCACCGCCTACCGGCGCGGCTTCGAGCGCTACTATGACCTGCCGGAACGTGTTCTGCCGCAAGCCATTCTCGATCTGCCTGTCCCGTCGGTGGAGGACGCACACCGCGAATTGCTGCGCATTTCCGCCCGCGCCCATGGCATCGCCACCTATGGCGACCTGCGCGACTATTTCCGCCTGGCGCCGGGCGACACCAAAGACCGCATCGAGGAACTGGTCGAAACGGGCGAGTTGCTGCCGGTGAAAGTCGAAGGCTGGGACAAGACCGCCTATCTGCACAAGGACGCCCGCATGCCGCGCCGGATCGAGGCCCGCGCCCTGCTCGCGCCATTCGATCCAGTCGTCTTCGAGCGAACGCGCACCGAAAAGCTGTTCGGCTTCCGCTACCGCATCGAAATCTACACGCCGGCCGAAAAGCGCCAGTATGGCTATTACGTGCTGCCGTTCCTGCTCGGCGACCGGATTGTCGCCCGCGTCGACTTAAGGGCCGATCGCCCGGCGAGCGTGCTGCGCGTCCATGCCGCCTATGCCGAGGCCGGCGCGCCGCCGGAAACGGCTGCTCAGCTCTTCGACGAGCTGAAACAGATGCAGGCATGGCTCGGCCTGGAGGCGATCGAAGTGACGCCGGCCGGCGACCTCGGGCCGGCGCTGGCTGACTTGGCGGTGTCGTAGCCGCGCGTTGACAGGCGCATAGCCGTAAGCCTAAATCCGAGCCAGACGGTCTTCTCCCGGCAAAGGGAGGAGCCAAGAGGGAATGCGGTGCGGAGTTGAAAAATTCCAAATCCGCGGCTGTCCCCGCAACTGTAAGCGACGAGCCTCAGCCGAAAACCACTGGGAAGTTCCCGGGAAGGCGGCGCCAAGGCGATGAAGCGCGAGCCAGGAGACCTGCCGTCTGAGACTTTAAGTATCCGATCGCTCGGCGGGTTTTCCGGGCAAGGAGCCTGGTTTTGGATCGCAACGGCAGTTTTCCGGCTAAAACAGCTGATCTTTCGCCCGAACCCGACGACGCGCTGGCCGGCGTGACCGTCATTGTCTGTTCCTCCTGCCGTGACGAGACCGGTTCGGATGCCCATCCGCGCGCCGGCGCGCTGCTGGCCGAAGACACGCGCCACGCCGCGTCGGGCGAAAACATCCGCATCCGCACCGTCGAATGCCTCGGCAATTGCAAACGCCGTTTGAGCGCTGCGCTGCTGCGCGACGGCTGCTGGAGCTACGTCTTCGGCGATCTGGATACGACCAGTGGCACCGACCTCGTCGCCGGCGCAAAGCTCTTCGCGACCTCGACCGATGGCCTCATCCCTTGGCGTGGCCGGCCCGATTCCCTCAAGCGCGGCCTTGTTGCCCGTATCCCTCCCCTCGACATGCTGAAGGACTGACCATGAACGCTTCCGTTTCCCGCGTGCCCTGCACCGTCGTCACCGGGTTCCTCGGCGCCGGCAAGACGACGCTGATCCGCAACCTGCTCGAAAACGCCAAGGGCAAGCGGCTGGCGATCATCGTCAACGAGTTCGGCGATGTCGGCATCGACGGCGAAATCCTGAAAGGCTGCGGCATCGAGACTTGCCCTGAGGAAAACATCGTCGAGCTCGCCAATGGCTGCATCTGCTGCACCGTTGCCGACGATTTCGTGCCGGCGCTCGACCAGATCCTGTCGCGTACGCCGAAGGTCGATCACATCCTGATCGAGACCTCCGGCCTCGCTCTGCCGAAGCCGCTCGTCCAGGCCTTCCAGTGGCCGACGGTGAAGAGCCGTGTGACGGTCGACGGCGTTATTGCCGTGGTCGACGGCCCCGCACTGGCCGATGGCCGCGTCGCTTCCGACATGGATGCCCTGCAGGCGCAGCGCGCCGCCGACGATTCCCTTGACCATGACGATCCGGTCGAAGAGGTGTTCGAGGACCAGATCGCCTGCGCCGACCTGATCATCCTGTCGAAGAGCGACCTGATGGATGCGGCGGGCTCGAAGCGCGCCAACGCCGTCATCGGCGAGCACGTGGCGCGCGCCGTGAAGGTCGTGCCGACCGCGCACGGCAAGGTCGATCCGTCGGTGCTGCTTGGCCTCGGCCTTGCCGTCGAGAACGACATCGAGAACCGCAAGACCCACCACGACGACGAGCTCGACCACGAGCACGACGATTTTGACTCCTTCGTCATCGATATCCCGTCGATCGCCAATCCCGATGAGCTGGCGAGACGCGTCGCCATCGCCGCCGAGCAGGAAAACGTGCTGCGCGTCAAAGGTTTTGTCGAGGTCGGCGGCAAGCCGATGCGGCTGCTGCTCCAGGCCGTCGGCCCGCGCGTCAACCACTATTACGACCGCGCCTGGACGGCGGAGGATGAGCGCCGTTCGCGGCTCGTCGTCATCGGCCTCAAGGGACTGAACCGCCCGGCGATCGAGCGTATTCTCGCCGGCTGAGGCAAAGCACGAACCGCGATGCATATTCTCACCACGACGTCCGCTTCGCTCGACGATCTAGCCGAGCCGATCGACCTCAGGCAGACGCCTGCGGATGTCGTGGCCCTGTCCTTCACCGACAGCGACCTCGCCGGACTGGCGGCTGCCTGGAAGGCGGACGCGGAGCGGCTGCCGTCGATGCGGCTGGCAGCACTGCGCGATCTTCGCCATCCGATGTCCGTCGATCTCTGGATCGACAGCGTGGCGCGCCACGCCAAGGTCATCCTGGTCCGCATCCTCGGCGGCTACGACTGGTGGCGCTATGGCTGCGACCAGCTTGCGGCGATCGCCCGCGAGCGCGGCATCAAGCTGGCGCTGCTGCCGGGCGAAAGCCATGACGAGGACCAGCGCCTGATCGAAGGCTCGACCCTGCCACGCGCCGAACTCGACGCCTTGCTCGGCTATTTCCGCGAAGGCGGTCCTCAAAACATGGCCGCACTCGTGCACCGATTGGCGACATTGGCCGGATCGGAATTGATGGTTGCCGAACCGATCAGCGTGCCGAAAGCCGGCTACTACGAACCCGGCTGCGGCGTGGTCCCCCTCCCCCTTGAGGGGAGGGTCCGGCTGCAGGCCGGGGGTGGGGTCCTCCGTGACGCGCGCCGACGCCCTGAAGGACGCCCCCGGAAAGAGGCGTTGAGCCCAGTCGTCCCGACCCCACCCGGCCCTGCGGGCCACCCTCCCCTCAAGGGGGAGGGAAACGCCGCGGCCGTCATCCCGATCCTGTTCTACCGATCGATGCTGCTGGCGGCCGACGTTGCCCCAATCGACGCTCTCGCGGAAGCGTTGCGGCAGCAGGGCTTGGCGCCGGTGCCGATCTTCGTCTCCAGCCTCAAGGATCCGGTGTCTCTGACCTTTGTCGAAAACGCCATCGCCTCACTGCACCCGTCCGCCATCATCACCGCCACTGCCTTCGCCTCCGGCGCCGAGCCCGGTGCCGAAACCCTATTCGACCGCGCCGGCGTGCCGGTGTTCCAGGTCATCGTCGCCACCACCCTGCGCAAGGTCTGGGAGAAGAACCAGCGCGGCCTGGCGCCGGCCGATCTCGCCATGTACGTCGTGCTGCCCGAGCTCGACGGCCGTATCCTCGCCGGCGCGATCTCCTTCAAGGGCGAGGTCGAGACCGATCCGGCACTGGCCTTCCGCGCCTTTGCCAACCGGCCGGAAGCCGACCGCGTCGCGCAGGTAGCCAAGCGCATTGCCGCCTTCGTTCGCCTGCAGCGGACGGAGCGGGCTGGACGCAAGCTGGCGATCCTGATCCCCGACTATCCGAGCGCGCCCGGCCGTACCGGCTACGCCGTCGGCCTCGACGTGCCGTCGAGCGTGCTCGCCATGCTGCATGACCTGAAGGAACAGGGCTATGCGATTGAAGGGATTCCGCAATCGCCGCGCGAGTTGCTGGATGCGCTGGAGGTGAGCAGGCAAGGGCTTGCCTTGCAGGACTACGTCGCTTTTTCGGCCGGGCTGCCACAGGCCGCGCGCGGTGCGATGGAGGAAGCGTGGGGCAACGCCAATCACGAAACTCACGTCAATGCGCCCCCCTCTGTCCTGCCGGACATCTCCCCCACTTGGGGGGAGATTGGCAGTTCCTCCGCCGGCTTTCCTCTTTCGACGTCGGAGATTGGCGAAAGGGCCGATGACAGCTCAATCTCCCCCCTTGTGGGGGAGATGTCCGGCAGGACAGAGGGGGGCGCGACAGAACGCCGACCTTCGCAGGCGAGCCTCGAAAATCGCTTCCCCTTCCGCGCCGCCACTTTCGGCAACATCACCGTCGCTCTCGCCCCCGACCGCGGCCGCTCCGCCGATCGCCGCGCCGACTACCACGACCCCTCCTTGCCCCCTCGCCACGCGCTCATCGCCTTCGGGCTCTGGCTGCAGAAAGCGCTCGGCGTGCACGCCATCGTCCATGTCGGCGCCCATGGCACGCTGGAATGGCTGCCGGGCAAGACGGTCGCGCTTTCCGACACCTGCTTTCCCGAGATCGTCACCGGCTCGCTGCCGGTCTTCTATCCCTTCATCGTCTCCAACCCCGGCGAGGCCGCACAGGCCAAGCGCCGTATCTCGGCCGTCACGCTCGGCCATCTGCCGCCGCCGCTGACCGGCGCCGGCCTCGATGAAGCTCAGCAGCGGCTGGAGCGCTTGGTCGACGAATATGCCCAGGCCGACGGGCTCGACCGCCGCCGCCGCGACCGGCTGGCGAGACTCATCGTGGAGACCGCGCAGAAGTCCGGTCTTGCCGCTGAGGCGGGCGTTGCCGGCACCGACGCTCCCGACGAGGCGTTGCGCCGCATCGACGCCTGGCTCTGCGATCTCAAGGATTTCGCCGTCAAGGACGGGCTGCACGTCTACGGCCGCGCGCCCCAAGATGACGCCGATCCGCTGCGCCGGCAAAGCGCCGAAGCCGAAAAGGTGGCCCTGCTGGCCGCGCTCGACGGCCGCCACATCAAGGCAGGTCCCGCCGGAGCGCCGGCGCGTGGCCGCTCCGACGTGCTGCCCACGGGGCGCAACCTCTTCACCGCCGATCCGCGCACCATGCCGACGCCGACCGCCTATGACCTTGGCCAGGCGGCGGCGGAAGAAGTGGTGCGCAGCTATATGCAGGGCCATGGCGACTGGCCGCGCTCCCTGGTCATCGATCTCTGGGGCTCGGCATCGCTGCGCACCGGCGGCGAGGAGATTGCGCAAGGCCTCGCGCTGATGGGCTGCCGGCCGCAATGGGATGCCGCGACCGGCCGCGTCACCGGCATCGAAGTGCTGCCGCCGGCAGCACTCGGCCGTCCACGCGTCGACGTCACCTGGCGCATCTCCGGCCTGTTCCGCGACATGTTCCCGACCCAGATCGCGCTGATCGACGCTGCCGCCAACGCCGTCGCCAGCCGCGACGAGGACGATTCGGAAAACCCCCTCGCAGCCGCGACTCGCGCCGCTGGCAAGGTCGGGCCCCGCATCTTCGGCACCTCGCCTGGCACCTACGGTGCCGGCGTCGAGGATCTGATGTCGCGCGGCGAATGGGGCGCGCGCGAGGAGATCGGCCGCGCCTATCTCGAGGCCACCTCGCACGCCTATGGCGGCGCCGACGGCGAAGCGATTTCCGCACCCGGCGCCTTCGAGGGTCGCATCGCCGAAGCCGATCTTCTCGTCCACACCGGCGATGATCCGGGCCGCGACATTCTGGAAGGCTCCGCGGACGTCGCCTTCATCGGCGGGTTTTCGGCGGCCCTCGCCGCGCTCGGCAGAAATGCCGACGTTATCGTGCTCGACACCACAAATCCCAAGAAGCCGAAACCGCGCTCGGTCGGCGAAGCCGTCGCTCGCGTGGTGCGGGCCCGCGCCGTCAATCCGCGCTTCATCGCCGGCCAGATGCGCCATGGGCCTCGCGGCGCCTCGGAATTGGCCGAAACGGTCGACCGCCTCGTCGGCTTCGCCGAGACCACGCACGCCATATCCGGCGCGCTGATCGAGGCGGTGCACGACGCCTATCTCGGCGACGCGGATGTGCGCGCCTTTCTCCTGCGCGAGAGCCCGGCGGCAGCGAAGGTCATTGCCGAGCGGTTCCTGTCGGCGCGGCGGCGTGGCCTGTGGCATCCGCTCAGGAATTCCATCGACGACGATCTCGCGGCCTTGATCGCCGAGGCACAGGCAGGCGGGGTGGCGGCATGAACGCCTTCTCGCGCCGCGGCGCCTGCCCGGCTCTGAGCGCCCCGATGCAGACCGGCGACGGCCTGCTGGTGCGGCTCAACCCGGTCGCTGGAGGGCTTTCGCCGAAGTCGCTGATCGGACTCTGCGAATCCGCCTTGCGCCACGGCAACGGCATCATGGAAGTGACCGCGCGCGGCAGCCTGCAGATCCGCGGCCTGACGGTGGACAGCGCTCGGCTGTTGGCGGCTGAGGTCGATGCGCTGGGCATCGCGGTGCGGAGCGGCGTGCCGGTGGAGATTGGGCCACTGGCGGGCATCGATCCGCAGGAGATCGCCGACCCGCGACCGCTGGCCGAGCGGATCAGGGCCGCGATTGAAGAGGCCGGGCTGACGGCAAGGCTGGGGCCGAAAGTGTCGGTGGTTGTCGACGGTGGCGGGCAGTTGACGATGGACGCGGTGACGGCGGATGTAAGGCTGAGTGCGGTGTGGGCCACGGCAGGCATACAGTGGAACGTTTCGGTTGCCGGCGACGCGCGGAGTGCAAAGTCGCTCGCAACGGTCGACGCCGATACCGCGCGCGACATTACTGTGGCTGCGCTTAGAATGGTCGCCGAAAAGGGGCGCGAGGCGCACACGCGCGATTTGACCGAGCGACAGTTGGCTTCTCTCTCAGGCTGGCATTCCTTCGCGCCCCCCTCTGTCCTGCCGGACATCTCCCCCACTAGGGGGGAGATTGAACTCTCGTCACCGCTTTCGCCAATCGGCAAGGTCGAGCCAAGCGCCAAGGTTGCAGGAATGGCGCCTTGGCCGAAGCTGCCAATCTCCCCCCTAGTGGGGGAGATGTCCGGTAGGACAGAGGGGGGCGCCGTAGAGCGCCAACCTCCTAGAAGTCCCATCGGCATTTTTGATCTTTCAGGTTACCACGCCCTCGGCATCGCCCTGCCCTTCGGCAGCATGCCGGCACAGAATCTCATCGACCTTGCCACAAAGGCCGCCGAACTCGGCACCACCGAAATCCGCCTCGCGCCCGGCCGCGCCCTGCTCTTCCTCGGCCTCTCCGCCCCCTCCTCGCTGCAGTCCTCCGCCGCCACCCTCGGCTTCGTCACCTTGCCCACCGACCCGCGCACCCGCATCGCCGCCTGCCCCGGCACGCCGGCCTGCGCTTCCGGCCGCATCGCCACCCGCGCCATCGCCGAGACGATCGCCGCCGAGAACGCCGCCCTCTTCGACCCGTCGCTCACACTCCACATTTCCGGCTGCGCCAAGGGCTGCGCGCATCCCGGTGCGGCAGCGCTGACCTTGGTCGGCGACGAAAACGGAGCCGGACTTGTCGTGGACGGGACGGCAAAGGCCCTTCCTGCCGGATACAGGCCGGGCTATGACGCCGCGCGCGGCGTCGGCGGCATCCTTGCCGCGGTGCGCGCGCAAAGACATCCCGGCGAAACCGTCGCTGCCTGCCTGGCAAGGCTTGGCGCGGCCGGCATCGCCGAACTCTATCGACGGAACTAAAAAATGGCCGCCTACGACTATATCCACGACGGGATGGCGATCTACGAACGCTCTTTCGCCATCATCCGCGCCGAGGCGGATCTCTCGCGCTTCTCCGAGGCGGAAGCCGATGTCGCGATCCGCATGATCCATGCCTGCGGCCAGGTCGAAGCCGCCAGCCATTTCGTTTTCTCCAGCGATTTCGTCGCTGCGGCGCGCACCGCGTTGGCCGCCGGGGCTCCCATCTTCTGCGATGCCGAAATGGTCGCCCATGGCGTCACGCGCGCTCGGCTGCCTGCCGGCAACGAAGTGATCTGCACGCTGCGCGACCCGCGCACCGCCGAAATCGCCAAGGCGATCGGCAACACCCGCTCGGCCGCGGCCATCGATCTCTGGGGCGAGCGCATGGCAGGCTCCGTTGTTGCGATCGGCAATGCGCCGACCGCGCTGTTCTATCTGCTGGAAAAACTGCGCGACGGCGCGCCGAAGCCGGCGGCGATCATCGGCATGCCGGTCGGCTTCGTCGGGGCTGCCGAATCCAAGGATGCGCTGGCCGAGAATTCCTACGGTGTGCCTTACGCCATCGTGCGCGGCAGGCTGGGCGGCAGCGCCATGACCGCGGCCGCGCTCAATTCATTGGCGAGGCCGGGCCTGTGAACGCAATCCTAAAAGGCCGTCTCGTCGGCGTCGGCACCGGTCCCGGCGATCCCGAACTGCTGACGCTGAAAGCGGCGCGCGCGCTGGCCGAGGCCGACGTCGTCGCCTATTTCGCCAAGCGCGGCAACAACAGCAATGCGCGCGCCATCGTCGAGGCCCGCTTCCGGCCGGACATGATCGAGCTGCCTTTGCTCTATCCGGTGACGACCGAGATCGACAAGGACCACGACGACTACCGTTCGCAGATCACTGATTTCTATGAACAGTCGGCCGAGCAGGTGGCCGAGCATCTCGACGCCGGCAGAATGGTTGCGGTGCTGTCGGAAGGCGACCCGCTCTTCTACGGCTCCTACATGCACCTGCATGTGCGCCTGGCGCATCGCTTCCCGACCGAGGTCATTCCCGGCATCACCGCCATGTCCGGCTGCTGGTCGGCGACCAGCCTGCCGATCGTCCAGGGCGACGACGTGCTGACCGTGCTGCCGGGCACGATGAGCGAGTTCGAGCTGACACGCCGGCTGGCCGACACCGATGCCGCGGTCATCATGAAGGTCGGCCGTAACCTGCCGAAAATCCGCCGCGCGCTGGAGGCGACCGGCAAGCTGGCGAAGGCCGTCTATGTCGAGCGCGGCACCATGCCGGGCAGCGTCTCGATGCGGCTCGCCGAAAAGCCGGACGACAAGGCGCCCTATTTCGCCATCGTGCTGGTCGCCGGCTGGTCCGCCCGCCCCGGAGCCCCCGGAGTAAAGCCATGAGCGGCCGCCTCACCGTCATCGGCCTTGGCCCCGGCAATGCCGACCAGGTCACGCCACAGGCAAGGCAAGCGGTCGCCGAAGCGTCCTTCTTTTATGGTTACAAGCCCTATCTCGACCGGCTTGAGCTGCGGCCGGACCAGACCCGCATCGCCTCCGATAATCGCGAGGAGCTTGCCCGTTCCAAAGAGGCGCTGGCCAAGGCTGCCGAGGGCCATAGCGTCGCCGTGGTCTCCGGCGGCGATCCCGGTGTCTTCGCCATGGCGGCTGCCGTCTGCGAGGCGATCGAAGTCGGCCCGGCCGAATGGCGGGCCATCGACCTCGCGGTCGTTCCCGGCGTCACCGCGATGCTCGCGGTCGCCGCCCGCATCGGCGCGCCGCTCGGCCATGACTTCTGCGCCATCTCGCTCTCCGACAATCTGAAGCCGTGGGACCTGATCGAGCTGCGTCTCTTGGCGGCGGCCGGCGCCGGCTTCGTCATCGCGCTCTACAATCCGATCAGCAAGGCGCGCCCCTGGCAGCTCGGCCGCGCCTTCGAGTGCCTGAAAGCCATCCTGCCGGGTACCACGCCGGTGATCTTCGGCCGCGCCGCCGGCCGACCCGACGAGCGTATCGAGGTGTATCTTTTGGCCGATGCCGACGCAGAACGGGCTGATATGGCGACCTGCATCATCATCGGCTCGCCCGAAACCCGGATCATCAAGCGCGGCGAGCGGCCCGCGCTGGTCTACACACCGCGTTCGGCAACAGGGTCGAAAAAATGATCGACCATCGCGGCCAGCGCATCGACGGTTTGAGCCGAGCGAACGTCCGGCAGGGCTGGACGGCGGACCATGATCACCTCGATGCCGAGCGCCCGCGCCGCGGCGATCTTGCCATAGGTCGCGTCGCCGCCGCTGTTCTTCGAGACGACGGCATCGATGCCGTATTTCTCGAGCAGCGCCCTTTCCTCCGCTTCCGGAAACGGTCCGCGTGCCAGCAAATAGAGCGCATCGGGCACGGCCAGCTTCGGTTCGACCGGATCGACGCTGCGAATGAGATAGCGGTGCTGCGGAGCGGCCTCGAAGGTGCCCGCCTCCTGGCGGCCGATCGCCAGGAAGACACGTCGTGGCACCGCGCCAAGCGCCCTCGCCGCTTCGGCGACACTGTCGACCAGCGTCCAGCGATCACCCGCGACTGGCTCCCAGCCTGGGCGGCGCAGGGCAAGGATCGGCGCGCCGGCTTGCCTGGCGGCCTCGGCGGCGTTGGCCGAAATGCGCGCAGCGTAAGGGTGCGTGGCATCGATCAGCAGGTGGATGTGTTCTTCACGAAGATAGGCGGCCAGCCCCTCCGCGCCGCCGAAGCCGCCGACGCGCACCGGGACGCCTTGTGCGATCGGGCTTTCCGTTCGGCCGGCCAGCGACAGCGCTACGGAAAAATCCTCGCGACGCGCCAGCTTTCCCGCCAGTTGCCGGGCCTCCGTGGTTCCGCCGAGGATCAGAATCCGGTGGGTCATCATGCCTGCTAAAGGTCCGCGCAACGCCAAACTCGCTCCAAAATGGCTTACGGTGGTCGGCATCGGCGAGGACGGTGTAGCGGGTCTCAGCGACGAGGCCAAGCGGCGGGTTGCCGAGGCCGAAGTCGTCTTCGGCGGCAAGCGGCACCTCGCCCTTGTCGCATCGTTGGTCAAGGGCGAGGCCCGCCCATGGCCGACACCTTTCGACGCCGAAATGCGCGATATGCTGGCGCTCAAGGGCAAAACCGTCTGCGTGCTTGCCTCCGGCGACCCGTTCTTCCACGGCGTCGGCGTCACGTTGGCGCGCAAGGTCAAGCTGGATGAGATGCTCGTGCTGCCAGCGCCCTCATCGCTGTCGCTGGCCGCTTCCCGTCTCGGCTGGGCGCTGCAGGATGTCGAAACCATCTCTCTGCACGGCCACTCAATCGACCTGATCAGGCCTTTGCTCCACCCCGGCGCGCGTATCCTCGCGCTGACGTCCGACGGCGACGCCCCAGCCGCAATCGCCGCACTGCTCGACGAACTCGGCTTCGGCCCATCGCGACTGACGATCCTCGAAGCGCTCGGCGGTCCGGATGAGACGCGTCGCACGGTGCGAGCCGATGCTTTCGGTCTCAAAAAGATCAACCCGCTCAACGTGCTGGCGCTCGAAATTGAATCGACGCCGGACGCGCGCATCCTGCCCTTGACCGTCGGCCTTGCCGACCATCTGTTCGAGCATGACGGCCAGATCACCAAGCGCGAGATCCGCGCCGTTACGCTGTCGGCGCTGGCGCCCCGGCGCGGCGAGCTGCTGTGGGATATCGGCGCCGGTTCCGGCTCGATCGGCATCGAATGGATGCTGGCGCACCCCTCCATGCGCGCCATCGCCATCGAGGCCGACAACGAGCGCGCCGCTCGCATCCGCCGCAACGCCGCGCATTGCGGCGTTCCCGGCCTCACCGTGATCGAAGGCTCGGCGCCGAAGGCGCTGGCAAAGCTGGAGACGCCCGACGCCATCTTCATTGGCGGCGGCGGCAGCGATGCCGGCGTGCTGGAGAAGGCGATCAAGGCGCTGCGTGCCGGCGGCCGGCTCGTCGCCAATGCGGTGACGCTGGAAATGGAAGCGCTGCTTCTCGACCAGAACATGAAGCGCGGCGGCGATCTCACCCGCATCGCGCTTTCCCGCGCGGCGCCGGTCGGGTCCATGCAGGCCTGGCGTCCGGCAATGCCGGTGACGCAGTGGAGCTGGGTGAAGCCATGATGGTCGCGGGCATCGGTAGCCGGAAGGGCGTGACAGCTAGCGACGTGCGCGCCGCGATCGAAACCGCGCTCGAAGCGCAGGGGCTGGCGATGACCGCGCTGTCGGCGCTTGCGACTGGCGAAGCGAAGCGGAACGAGGAAGCCATCTTCCTCGCCGGTCGTGATCTCGACCTCCCGGTGATCGTCGTCGCCAACGAAGCATTGCAGGCGGTGTCGGCGGACACAATCAGCCAATCCGACGTGTCGCAAGCGCATGCCGGAACGCCGTCGGTT
The DNA here is from genome assembly GCF_058312955.1 of Mesorhizobium sp. LEGMi-168a. NCBI lineage: Bacteria > Pseudomonadati > Pseudomonadota > Alphaproteobacteria > Hyphomicrobiales > Phyllobacteriaceae > Mesorhizobium > Mesorhizobium sp. LEGMi-168a. Next base: position 4,945 of record NZ_JBZEGV010000041.1, on the reverse strand, counting down.
TCGGAAGCCTCGGCGCTTGCCGCGGCTGGGAAAGGTGCAAAACTGCTCGGGCCGCGCACGGTGCTTGGCGCGGTGACCTGCGCCATCGCCTTTGGCGGAGGTGCCGCATGACCGTTCATTTCATCGGCGCCGGCCCGGGTGCAGCCGACCTCATCACCTTGCGCGGCAGCCGCCTGCTCGCATCCTGCCCGGTCTGCCTCTATGCCGGCTCGATCGTTGCGCCGGAACTGCTCGAGCATTGCGCGCCCGGCACGAAACTGATCGACACCGCGCCGATGTCGCTTGACGAGATCGAGGCCGAATATGTTGCTGCCCACAAGGCCGGCCAGGACGTCGCGCGCCTGCATTCCGGCGACCTTTCGGTGTGGAGCGCGGTCGCCGAGCAAATCAGGCGGCTGGAGAAGCATAACATCCCCTACACGCTGACGCCCGGCGTCCCCTCCTTTGCGGCGGCAGCGGCGGCGCTGCGGCGCGAGCTCACCATTCCCGAACTCGCCCAAAGCCTGGTGCTGACCCGCGTCTCCGGTCGCGCGTCGAAGATGCCGCCCGGCGAAACGCTGGCGGGCTTCGGCCGCACCGGCGCCACGTTGGCCATCCATCTCGCCATCCACGCCATCGACCGCATCGTTGCCGATTTGACGCCGCTCTACGGCGCCGAATGCCCGGTTGCGGTCGTCTTCCGCGCCTCCTGGCCGGATGAGCGGATTCTCACCGGAACGCTTGGCACCATCGAGGCGCAACTAGCCGAAAACCCGATGGAGCGCACGGCGATCATCTTCGTCGGCAGCGCATTGGCTGCGCAGGATTTCGGCGAAAGCTCACTTTACGACGCCCATTACCAGCGGCGTTTTCGCGGACGGGACGGATTGTGAACGGCAGCGCCAACAGAAACGGACGGGCAACGGTGGAGCAGGCGCTGGCGCGGTTGAACTTCAAGCCGCGCGAGCTTGAAGCCGGCCATGTTTGGCTGGCGGGCGCTGGCCCAGGCGATCCCGGCTGCCTGACGCTGGAGGTGCTGGCAGCGCTCGGGCAATGCGACGCGCTGGTCTATGACGCGCTGGTCTCGCCGGATGTCGTGGCGGTCGCTGAAGGCGCCGAGCTCTTCTACGCCGGAAAACGCGGCGGCCAGCCCTCGATGAAGCAGGACGACATCAACGCCCTGCTGGTGCGGCTGGCGCGCGAGGGCCGCCGTGTCGTGCGCCTGAAGGGCGGCGATCCCTACATTTTCGGCCGTGGCGGCGAAGAAGCGCTAGCCCTGGCTCGGGAGGGCATCCCGTTCCGAGTGCTCTCAGGCCTCACCTCCGGTCTCAGCGCGCTTGCCGCCACCGGCATTCCCGCCACCATGCGCGGCATTAACAAGGCGGTCATCCTCGCCACCGGCCACGCTGCCGGCACCGATGACGACATCGATTGGGCCGCAATCGCCCGCACCGGGCAACCCGTCGTCGTCTATATGGGTATGGCCAATCTGCCGGAGATTGCTTCGGCCCTGCTAAAGGGCGGCCTCGCGCCCTCGACGCCGGCCGCGGTGATCGTCGCGGCGACCACACCGCAGGAGCGCATTGTTGTCGCCACGCTCGCCACCATCGCCGAGGAGGCCGCCGCCGCCGGCCTCGCCTCGCCGGCGCTGATCGTTGTCGGCGGCATCGTCGCCATGCGCACGGCACTGGCGGGCGAGACATGACGGCGCGCGCGATTATCATCGGCGCGCCACGCTCCGGCTCGGGCAAGACAAGCGTCACCATCGGCCTGCTGCGCGCGCTGGCCAGGCGCGGCCTGAAGGTGCGCGGAGCGAAATCCGGACCGGACTATATCGATCCCGGCTTCCATACAGCTGCCACCGGCCTCTCCGGCGTCAATCTCGACAGCTGGGCGATGTCCCCTTCCCTGCTCAACGCGCTGGCAAGCCAAGCAGCGGACGATGCCGAATACGTCATCCTCGAAAGTGCCATGGGCCTGTTCGACGGCATTCCCGCGCCTGAGGGCAGATCGGGTTCGGCCGCCGACCTTGCCCGGCTCTACGGCCTGCCCGTGCTTCTGGTGCTCGACGTCTCCGGACAATCGACCACGGCTGCCGCGATCGCCAAGGGTTTTGCCACTTATGATCCGGACGTGCGCATGGCCGGCGTCGTGCTCAACCGTCTGGGCAGCGAACGCCACCGGCGGCTATCGGGCGATGCGATCGAGGCGATCGGCCTGCCGGTGGTCGGCGCCATCATGCGCGATCCCACGCTCAACCTGCCGGAGCGGCATCTCGGCCTCGTGCAAGCCGGCGAGTACGAGAACCTGATGGCGCATCTCGACCGGCTGGCCGACATGGTGGAAAAATCGCTCGACATCGACGCCATTCTGGCGCTGGCAGCGCCGCTGGAACCGGCAGCAGGTAATTTCGGCGATGCATTACAGCCGCCCGGCCAGCGCATCGCGCTGGCTGAGGATGCCGCCTTCACCTTCCTCTATCCACATGTCGCCGCGCACTGGCACAAGGCAGGGGCCGAGATCGTGCCCTTCTCGCCTCTCGCCGACGAAGCGCCGGCCGAAGATTGCGATGTCTGCTGGCTGCCCGGCGGTTATCCCGAGCTGCATGCGGGCAGGCTTGCGGCCGCCGCCAACTTCCGGGCGGGAATGGCTCGCTTCGCGGCGACCAAGCCCGTGCATGGCGAGTGCGGCGGCTTCATGGTGCTGGGTGAGGTACTAGAGGATGCGGACGGCGAGAGCCATCGCATGCTTGGCCTGCTCGGCCATTCAACCAGCTTCGCCAAGCGCAAGATGAACCTCGGCTATCGCGAGGCGCGACTGCGCGCCGCCTGCCCGCTCGGAAGCAAAGGCACCCTGATCCGGGGTCATGAATTCCACTATGCGCAGATGACCGCCACCGGCAACGACGAGCCGCTGGCCGATCTCGCCGACGGCCAGGGTAACCCGCTTGGGGTGTCAGGGTACCGGCGCAGCCATGTCAGCGGCACTTTCTTTCACGCCATAGCGAGAGGCGCATGACCGCCAGCCCCTCGCCCCGGCAGTTGCTCGACGACATTGGCCTCAGCCTTGTCTTCTTCACACGGCTGAGGCTGCCGTCGAGCGATTTTGGCGGCCGCGGCCTTGCCGACGCGATCTGGGCCGCACCCTTTGCCGGTCTCGCGGTGGCTGTCATCGGCGCGCTCGTCTACGCCATTGCGACCGGCCTGGGCCTTGCCGGCGGCCCGGCCGCGGCGCTCGCGCTTGCCGCGACGATGCTTACCACCGGCTGCCTGCACGAGGACGGCTTCTCCGACATCGCCGACGGCTTCGGCGGCGGCAGGACGCGCGAGAAGAAGCTGGAGATCATGCGCGACAGCCGCATCGGCGCCTATGGCGCCGCGGCGCTCGGCATCTCCCTGCTCATCCGCTGGAGCGCGCTTTCGGAGCTGGCCGGCCCCGGCCACGTCTTCCTGGCTCTCTTGGCGGCGCATGCTTCTTCGCGCGGGCTTTTCGGCGCCTTCATGCACCTTCTGCCACCGGCCCGCACCGATGGCCTGTCGGCCAATGCCGGCTCCGTCACCGCCGAGACCGCTATGATCGGCGCGGCTCTCGGCGCCGTGGCGCTGCTGGCGCTCGGCCTTGGCGGCGCGATCGCCGCGCTCATCCTGCTCGGCCTGTTGTTCGCCGCCTTCCGCGCGCTTTGCCTCAGCCAGATCGGCGGCCAGACCGGCGACACGATCGGCGCGCTGCAGCAGTTCGGCGAGATCACAGTGCTGCTTACCGCTTCCGTCTGCCTTTCCTGATTCTCTTTTGGAGACCTTGCCGCCATGTCCCCTCAATCAACGTCTTTCAAATCGCTCGAAGACCTCCGCGTCGCCTGCCTCGACCTTCCCGCCGGCAGCGACGCCGCCGCCAATGCGGTCGCCCGCCGGCAGGACACGCTGACCAAGCCGCAGGGCAGCCTCGGCCGGCTGGAAACGATCGCCGCATGGCTGGCCCGCTGGCAGGGCCGCGACATGCCGAAGCTCGACGCGGTGAAGGTCTTCGTCTTTGCCGGCAATCACGGCGTCACCGCGCAGGGCGTGTCGGCCTATCCGTCGGAAGTCACGGTACAGATGGTGGCCAACTTCGCCGGCGGCGGCGCGGCCATCAACCAGCTTGCCCGCATTGCAGGCGCCAGGCTTGATGTCATCCCGCTCGATCTCGACCATCCGACCGGCGATTTCACGATAACGCCGGCGATGGACGAGAAGACTTTTCTCGCCGCCGTCTCGGCCGGCTACGACGCCGTGACCAAGGACCTCGACCTCGTCTGCTTCGGCGAGATGGGCATCGGCAACACCACGCCGGCGGCGGCGATCTCGACCGCGCTGTTCGGCGGCGACGCCGAGAAATGGACCGGACGCGGCACCGGCGTCGACGACGCTGGAATGATCCGCAAGGTCACTGCGATCGAGGCGGGCCTCAAACGCCACGCCGATTCGCTGTCCGACCCGCTTAAGATCGCAGCAGCCCTTGGCGGACGCGAACTCGCGGCAATCTTCGGCGCCACGCTTGCCGCACGTCATAACAACGTGCCGGTGCTGCTCGACGGCTTCGTCTGCACCGCGGCCGTCGCGCCGCTGGCAAGGCTGCACCCGACGGGGCTTGCGCACACCATCGCCGCCCATGTCTCGGCCGAGGCCGGCCATCGTCGCTTGCTCGAAGCGCTCGGTCTGCCGCCGCTGCTCGATCTCGGCATGCGGCTTGGCGAAGGCTCCGGCGCCTGCCTTGCCGTCAACATCGTTCGCTCGGCGCTGGAGTGCCATGCGAAGATGGCGAGCTTTGCCGAGGCCGGTGTTTCGGAGAAGTAGTAGCACGATCGGCATAGGGGCGTGGAGGTTATCTCCACGTCCCCTGCCACACCACCCGGCATGCGGGTCCGCACCGGGCGGTTCGTTGGGTTGAGGTCAACTGGCAAGCTGGGGCAGGCCCAGCCTGTCGAAGA
>NZ_JBZEGV010000040.1:0-46008 GCF_058312955.1 Mesorhizobium sp. LEGMi-168a | reverse complement strand
TTCGACAGGCTGGGCCTGCCCCAGCTTGCCAGTTGACCTCAACCCAACGAACCGCCCGGTGCGGACCCGCATGCCGGGTGGTGTGGCAGGGGACGTGGAGATAACCTCCACGCCCCTATGCCGATTCACCGTGTAGTGAAAAACCTGACGAATATCCCGCCAGCGACAAAAACTTTGCTCTTGACGCCGGAAGGCTGAAAGCATATCGCCGTCCGTGGGCCACCCCTCCCCAACGAGGGGCCACTATCTGGAAGGATAGACCACGATGACGACGCTTACCAAGCCCGGACTCCGTCCGGCAAATCCCAATTTCTCCTCAGGTCCCTGCGCAAAACGTCCCGGCTGGTCGGCCGAGGCGCTGAAAGCTGCCGCGCTCGGACGCTCGCATCGCGCCAAGATCGGCAAGAGCAAGCTCGAGCAGGCGATCGAGCTGACGCGCGAGATCCTCAAGGTTCCCGCCGACTACCGGATCGGCATCGTGCCGGCATCCGACACCGGCGCGGTCGAGATGGCGCTTTGGTCGCTGCTCGGCGAGCGCGGCGTCGACATGGTCGCCTGGGAAAGCTTTGGTTCCGGCTGGGTGACCGATGTCGTCAAGCAGCTCAAGCTCGCCGACATACGCAAGTTCGAGGCCGGCTACGGCGAGCTGCCCGACCTGACAAAGATCGATTTCGACCGCGACGTGGTCTTCACCTGGAACGGTACGACCTCCGGCGTGCGCGTGCCGAACGGCGATTTCATTCCGGCCGCGCGCCGCGGCCTCACCATTTGCGACGCCACCTCGGCCGCCTTCGCGCAAAGGCTCGATTTCGAAAAACTGGATGTCGTGACCTTCTCCTGGCAGAAGGTGCTGGGCGGCGAGGGCGCGCATGGCATGCTGATCCTGTCGCCGCGCGCCGTCGAGCGGCTGGAAACCTACAAGCCGGCCTGGCCGCTGCCGAAGATCTTCCGCCTGACCTCAGGCGGCAAGCTGATCGAGGGCATCTTCAAGGGCGAGACCATCAACACGCCGTCGATGCTGTGCGTCGAGGACTATCTCGATGCGCTTCGCTGGGCGAAGTCGATCGGCGGCCTGGAGGCGCTGATCGCCCGCGCCGACGCCAACGCCGCGGTGCTCGACCGGTTCGTGGACAATTCGCCATGGCTCGGCCATCTGGCCGCCGATCCGGCGACACGCTCGAACACCTCGGTCTGCCTGTCCTTCACCGATCCCGATGTCGCGGCGCTCGATGCCGACGGTCAGGCGGCTTTCGCCAAAGGCATCGTCTCGGCGCTCGACAAGGAAGGCGTCGCCTACGACATCGGCTCCTATCGCGATGCGCCGCCCGGCCTGCGCATCTGGTGCGGCGCGACCGTCGAGACCTCCGATCTCGAAGCGCTGCTGCCATGGCTCGACTGGGCCTTTGCCTCGCAAAAGGCGTCGCTGAGAGCAGCGGCCTGAGATCATTTCACGGCGGCCTTCGGGCCGCCGATCCCCAAACGGATCATGTCCATTTTTGAAGGAGGCCGCCATGGCGCCCCGCGTTCTCGTTTCGGATAAACTTTCAACCACCGCCGTGCAGATCTTCAAGGATCGCGGCATCGAGGTCGACTACCTGCCCGATCTCGGCAAGGACAAGGAAAAGCTCGCCGAGGTCATCGGCCAGTATGACGGCCTCGCCATCCGCTCGGCGACCAAGGTCACCGAAAAGCTGATCAATGCTGCCACCAGGCTGAAGGTCGTCGGCCGCGCCGGCATCGGCGTCGACAATGTCGACATCCCGGCAGCAAGCCGCAGGGGCATCATCGTGATGAACACGCCCTTCGGCAATTCGATCACCACTGCAGAGCACGCCGTCGCGATGATCTTCGCGCTGGCCCGCCAGATCCCGGAGGCCAACGCCTCGACGCATGCCGGCAAGTGGGAGAAGAACCGCTTCATGGGTATCGAGATCACCGGCAAGACGCTGGGCATCGTCGGCTGCGGCAATATCGGCTCGATCGTCGCGACGCGCGGCGTCGGCCTGAAGATGCATGTCGTGGCTTTCGATCCGTTCCTGTCGGACAGCCGGGCGGAGGAACTCGGCGTCGAGAAAGTGGAACTCGACGAGCTCTTCGCCCGCGCCGATTTCATCACCTTGCACACGCCGCTGACCGACAAGACGCGCAACATCATCGACGCGGCTGCGATCGCCAAGATGAAGGACGGTGTGCGCATCATCAATTGCGCGCGCGGCGGGCTGGTCGTCGAGGCCGACCTGGTCGCGGCGCTGAAGAGCGGTAAGGTGGCTGGCGCCGGCATCGACGTGTTCGAGGTCGAGCCGGCGGAAAACAATGCGCTGTTCGGCATGGAGAATGTCGTGGCAACCCCGCATCTCGGCGCCTCGACCACCGAGGCGCAGGAGAATGTCGCCCTGCAGGTCGCCGAGCAGATGTCGGACTACCTGATCAAGGGCGCCGTCTCCAACGCCATCAACATGCCCTCGATCACCGCCGAGGAAGCGCCGAGGCTGAAACCTTTCGTCAAGCTCGCTGAGGTGCTCGGCGCCTTTGTCGGCCAGGTCACCGAGGATCCGATCAAGGAGGTCGAGATCCTGTTCGACGGCTCGACCGCGACGATGAACACGCGCGCGCTGGTAAGCGCCACGCTCGCCGGCCTGATCCGGCCGCAGGTGTCGGACGTCAACATGGTGTCGGCGCCGATCATGGTGAAGGAGCGCGGCATCATCGTCGCCGAGGTCAAGCGCGACAAATCGGGCGTCTTCGACGGCTACATCAAGCTCACCGTCACGACCGAGCACATGACGCGCTCGATCGCCGGCACCTGCTTCTCCGACCACAAGCCGCGCTTCATCCAGATCAAGGGTATCAACCTCGATGCCGAGGTCGGCCAGCACATGCTCTACACGACCAACGCGGATGCGCCCGGCATCATCGGCCTGCTCGGCACCGTCTGCGGCGAGAACGGCGTCAACATCGCCAACTTTCAGCTCGGCCGCAACCGGCCGGGCGGCGATGCGATCGCGCTGCTCTATCTCGACGCGCCGTTCCCGGAGAAAGTGCTGGATCAACTGCGCGCGCACGAGTCGATCGACTCGGCCAAGCCGCTGCACTTCGACGTCGGCGGCGCTTGAGAGTTGCGCCTGAACAAGTCTACCTAAGTGAAAAGCCCCGTGCGCGGTCGCGCACGGGGCTTTTATCAGGCCAGGTCCGTCGGGATGATTTTCCGCGCCGGCCTTACTTGCAGGGGAAGCCGGGCGCGATCTTGCACTGCGGCTTGTGAGGCTTGGGCGGGCGCGGCCGATGCGGTTTGTGCGGCCAATGCGGCCTGTGCGGGCGGTAATGCGGCGGGCGGATGACGATGTGCGGCTGCACGATGACCGGCCGCACGACATGGGAGCGGTCGAGATAGTTCGAGCTTGCCCAGCCATGGATTCCGCCAGCGCGGATGGAGCACCAGCTTCCCTCGCAATGGTATAGCGTCACCCTCTGGCCCGCCGGCAAGGTCGCGATCCTTGCATAGTGAGCGCCGGGGCCGCTTCGCACGTTGAGCGTGGTGGTAGCATGAGCGACGGTGGCCGCGGACGCCGAGACGGAGACGGCCAGCAGGCCGACAAAGGCGACGGCCAGCGCGATCAGCATCCTGAAATTCATGGTCCTCTCCATTTCTATTGAAGTCAGTCGATAGGCTTTGTGAAACTGGCCGCTGAAAGGTGAAAAAGTCAATCGGTCGGTGACTGTGACGTTTATCCAAATATCGGCATCCTTAATACCTTCGCCGCTATCTGCTTCTGCTTGAAATATCCGTTAAGGTGAGCGGTGCAGCGATGGCTTCGCTTTGGTTAGCGAAACGGGCGCCGGAAGGCTGATAGCCATTTGGTTACCCCGAGTCCCACTGGTCACCCCAAGTTTTGGTCCGCCAAACGATGCGAAAGCCGGAATTTGTTGTGCCTGGTCTGTTGCGCGCTGGGGTGGTTTCGGCGGCAAAGAAAGGGTCGCATCGGCCCGCACATGAGGTTATAGAGGCCTGTCGTTTCAAGCCGCCAAGGCGGCATCTCAAGGGAAAAGAACATGGCCAATGTGGTGGTCGTCGGCTCGCAATGGGGCGACGAAGGCAAGGGCAAGATCGTCGACTGGCTGTCGGAACGCGCCGACGTGGTCGTGCGCTTCCAGGGCGGCCACAATGCGGGTCATACGCTGGTCGTCGACGGCAAGGTCTACAAGCTGTCGCTTCTGCCGTCCGGCGTGGTCAGGCAGGGCAAGCTGTCGATCATCGGCAACGGCGTCGTCTTCGATCCGCATGCCTTCGTCGCGGAAGTCAAGAAGCTCAAGGAGCAGGGCGTGGACGTGACGCCCGAAAGCCTGAAAATAGCCGAAAACACCGCGCTTATCCTGTCGCTGCACCGGGAGCTGGACGGATTCCGCGAAGACGCCGCCTCGAATTCCGGAACCAAGATTGGCACGACCCGGCGCGGCATCGGCCCCGCCTACGAGGACAAGGTGGGCCGGCGCGCTGTGCGGGTGATGGATTTGGCGGATTTGGAAACGCTTCCCCTGAAGGTCGACAGGCTGCTGACGCACCACAATGCGCTGCGCCGCGGGCTCGGCCATGCGGAGGCGACGCATGAGGCGATCATGCAGGAGCTGACCTCGGTGGCCGGCGAGATCCTGCCTTACATGGACCGCGTCTGGAAGGTGCTCTACGACAAAAGGCGCGCCGGCGAGCGCATCCTGTTCGAGGGCGCGCAGGGCACGCTGCTCGACATCGATCATGGCACCTATCCCTTCGTCACGTCGTCCAACACAGTGGCGGGGCAGGCGGCCGCCGGCTCCGGAACCGGCCCCGGCGCGATCGGCTATGTGCTCGGCATCACCAAGGCCTATACGACGCGCGTCGGCGAAGGCCCGTTCCCGACCGAGCAGAAGAATGAGATCGGCGAGTTCCTCGGCACGCGCGGCCACGAATTCGGCGTCGTCACCGGGCGCAAGCGCCGCTGCGGCTGGTTCGACGCCGTGCTGGTGCGCCAGGCCGTCGCCGTCAACGGCATCAAGGGCATCGCGCTCACCAAGCTCGACGTGCTCGACGGGCTGGACGAGATCAAGGTCTGCACCGGCTATCGCCTCGATGGCGAGATGATCGACTATCTGCCGGCCAGCCAGGGCGCCCAGGCGCGCGTCGAGCCGGTCTATGAGACGCTCGAAGGCTGGAAAGGGACGACGGCCGGGGCCAGGAGCTGGAACGACCTGCCGGCCCAAGCGGTCAAATATGTCCGCTACATCGAGGAGCTGATCGGCGCCCCGGTTGCGCTGCTTTCCACCAGCCCGGAACGGGACGACACGATACTTGTGACCGACCCGTTTCAAGACTAGTTTCACAGCCCTTCCCGGCGTAACGGCTGATTTGCGCCGGGGAAAGAATGCAGGTCAACTGACGCATGGCAGATTTCGTTAGTGTTCTGAAAAAGCAGCTTGAGAAGCATGGCGAGCCCTCGCCCGAGCTTCGCAAGCGGATCTACGAGAACGTTCGTGCGGCACTGGTGAAGAAGCTCGCGGAGTATTCTCCGCCGTTGGCTCCCGATATCGTCAGCAAACAGAAACGCTCGCTGGAAGACGCGATTTCCAGCGTCGAGCGGGAGTATGCCCCGCCCGCTCCGGCGCCCAAGCCCGTCCCGGCGGAAGATCCGCTGGCGGAGCTGGAGCACATCTTCTCGTCGATCGACCGCAACAAGAACCAGCCGAGCCATGTCCGGCAGCCGCCGGTGGCGAAGCCCGAACCTGCCAAGCCTGAGCCGTTCAAGCCGGCGCCAGCGCCGGTGAAGACCGAACCGAGCTGGCAAAGCGCATCAAAGACGGAACCAAGCTGGCAAGGGGCAACGGAGACGGAGCCCGGCGGCTGGCACAAAGTGCCTTCGGCACCAACCCCGATGCCTTCGCCGCGAGAGGACGATGTCGGCCTGCCCGGCATGAACGCCGCTGAGCCGGAGGACGGCAGCGATGTCTTCGCCAATGACGAGCAGCCGGCGGCAGACACTTTCCAGCGGCTGCGGCCGCCGCCGCGCAAGCGCAGCTATGGCGGGTTGATCGCGACCGTTGTCGCCTTGCTGGTGCTGGCCGGGGGCGGTTACGGCATCTGGCTGAACAAGGATGCGTTCAGCTCGATGCTCGGCCTGAAAGGCGGTGGCAGCAAGACCGTCTCGACCGAGCCCCTGGTCAAGCCCGCTCCGGCAAAGCCGGCCACCGAGACGGCAGCAGCGCCGCCCGCTGCGGGCAACAACGCGGCGCCTGCCAATGAGCCAGCCGAAACAGCGAAATTCACCCAGCGCCTGACGCCTGAGGGCAAGGAGACCGATCCCGGTCCGGCCGGTGGGCAGAGCACCATCGGCGAGGGCGAATCCGTCGCCGCGCTGACCACGCCGCCGCCGGCAGCGCCTGTGACGAGTACTCCGCCGGCCCCTGCCGGCACGCCACCGGCTGCGCAAGCGCCGGCCGCGACCCCGCCTGCAGCGGGAACGCCGCCTGCCGAGGCCGCCGCCAATCCGCCTGCGCCGGCTGCAGGGACCACCCCTCCCGCCGCGGTGACCACGCCGCCTGCGGCGGGCACAGCCCCGCCCGCGGCAGGGACCACGCCGGCGCCTGCGACGGCGCAGGCGACCGTGCCGGTCGGCCAGAAGGCGATCTTCTATGAGGAGCGCACCAGCACGCAGCAAGGCACGGCGGAGCCCGGCAGCATCGTCTGGTCGCTGGTGCAGGAATCGCCGGGCGGCGACCTGCCGCCGGAGCCGGCGATCCGCGCCGAGGCGACAATCCCCGGCAAGGACATCCAACTGCGCATGACGATCCGGCGCAACACCGACCAGACGCTGCCGGCCAGCCACATCATCGAGATGATCTTCCTGACGCCGGAAGGGTTTGACGGCGGCGGTGTCGACAACATCCTGCGCATCGCCATGAAGAGCTCGGAGCAGGACGCCGGCAGCCCGCTGATCGGCATCCCGGCCAAGATCGCAGACGGCTTCTTCCTTGTCGCCCTCAACGACACCAAGGCCGACGAGGATGCCAACCTGACGCTGCTCAGGGGGCAGGACTGGATCGACGTGCCGGTGGTCTACAAGACCGGACGCCGCGCCCTGCTCACCATGGAAAAGGGCATCCCCGGCGAGAAAGTCTTCGACGAGGCGCTGAAGGCCTGGGCTGCGAAGACTTCAGGGTAGTACTTTAGAAGCCTTGGAATAACATATCGAGGGCGGCGACGATTTCGTCGTGGTGGTTGGTGAGGCTGGTTCTGTTCTCAGCGAGCTCTGTCGCGGCTACGGTGGCGATGAGATGGGTGGCCATGACCAGCTTCCGCCCGTTAATTTCGAAGACTGGGTGCAGCTTCCGCATTGGCGGAGGCGCTGACGAGAGCGGCAGAAGCGGAACGACCACTCGTGTCTTGAAGTTGTCGAGCAGATCGGACTGAACGTCGAGAAGGTAGCCGCCTTCTATGCCGCCGGCAGCGAAGACGTCATAGCGCGCCATCAGAACTGCCGATGTTCTTTGAGTGGAACGCCATGCTTTTCGACATAGTCATTCCAGGCGTCCATCGTGGCCCGGTTTTCAAGCTTCCACAGGCGCGTCTTCTCGGCAGATACGGCTTCGGCGATGCCGGCTTCGGCAGCGCGCGACATGTTCACATTGAGCCCTTTTGCTTCCTTCATGAGCTGTGAATCGATCGACAGATTTGCCGGCTGACGGACCGCATTTGCGGCTATCTTGCGCATGATGGCCTCCGCAACATGCGTATACTATATGCGCATTTCTTTAGTGGGACAATCAGCAGACACGTTCGGCGCGCCTAGCCCTCCATCTCTTCGCGTAGCATCTCCAGTTCCAGCCACTCCTCCTCGAGTGCCGCCAGCGTGGTGCGCTCCTTGTCCAGCGCGGCGATGGTCTTCTGGAACGAGACGGGATCGCGCTCATAGAAGGACGGGTCGGCGATGTTGTTCTCCAGCCTCTGGATCGAGGCCGTCACCGCCTCAATCTTCTTCGGCAGGGACTCCAGCGCGAACTTCTGCTTGAACGAGAGTTTCTTCGCCGGGCCTTTCGGCGCCGCCTGATCGGTCTTCGGCGCTGCGTCAGTCGTCTCGGCCTTCGACCTTGCCTTGCGTTCCTCAAGCCTGGAGCCGCCGCGCTGCGCCAGCATATCGGAGTAGCCGCCGGCATATTCGATCCAGCGTCCGCCGCCGTCTGGCGCGATCACGCTGGTGACGGTGCGGTCGAGGAAATCGCGGTCGTGGCTGACCAGGATCACCGTTCCGGCAAAGCCTGCGACCAGCTCCTGCAGCAGTTCCAGCGTTTCCATGTCGAGGTCGTTGGTCGGTTCGTCGAGCACAAGCAGGTTCGCCGGCCGCGCCAGCACGCGGGCCAGCAGAAGACGCGCGCGTTCACCGCCCGAAAGCTCGCGCACCGGCGTGCGCGCCTGCTCCGGCTTGAACAGGAAATCCTTCATGTAGGAGACGACGTGGCGCTGCTCGCCATTGACGACGAGGTTCTCGCCGCGACCGTCGGTGAGATAATGCGCCAGCGTCTCCTGCGGGTCGACGGCCTCGCGCTTCTGGTCGAGCGTCGCGATCTCCAGATTGACGCCGAGCCGCACGGTGCCCGCGTCGGGCGTCAACTCGCCGGTCAGCATCTTGAGCAGCGTCGTCTTGCCGGCGCCGTTGGGGCCGACCAGGCCGACGCGATCGCCGCGCTGGATGCGGGTCGAAAAGCCTTTGACCACGGTGAGGTCGCCAAAACTCTTCTCGATGGCCTTGGCCTCGATCACCAGCTTGCCGGATTCGGCGGCATCGCTCGCCACCATGGTGGCGGTGCCTTCGGCGCCGCGATGGCTGCGAAAGCGCTGGCGCATCGCTTGCAATTCGCCGAGGCGGCGCATGTTGCGCTTGCGCCTGGCGGTCACGCCATAGCGCAGCCAATGCTCCTCGCGCACGATCTGGCGGCCGAGCTTGTGCTGCTCGCGCTCTTCCTCCTCCAGCACCTGGTCGCGCCATTCCTCGAAATGCGCGAAACCCTTGTCCAGCCGCCGCGTCTGGCCGCGGTCGAGCCAGACCGTGGCGCGCGAGACGCGCTCGAGAAAGCGGCGGTCGTGCGAGATCAGAATGACCGCCGAGGATGTGCGGGCAAGCTCCTCCTCCAGCCATTCGATGACCGAGAGGTCGAGATGGTTGGTCGGCTCGTCGAGCAGCAGGATGTCGGGTTCGGGCGCCATCACGCGGGCAAGGGCGGCGCGCCGCGCCTCACCGCCGGAGAGGTCGTTCGGCCGTTCGTCGCCGGTAAGGCCGAGATGGTCTATCAGATAGGTGGCGCGATGCGGGTCGTCGGCCGGACCAAGGCCCGCCTCAACATAGGCGCGGACGCTGGCGAAGCCATCCATGTCCGGCATCTGCGGCAGGTAGCGAACCGTGGCCGAGGGCTGACGGAAGACTTCGCCGTCCTGCGGCTCGATCATCCCGGCGGCGATCTTGAGCAGCGTCGACTTGCCCGAGCCGTTGCGGCCGACAAGCGCGATCTTCTCGCCGGCGGAAGCGCTCAGCGCAGCGCCGTCGAGCAGCGGCGCGCCGCCAAAGGTCAGTTTTATGCCGTCGAGATTGAGGAGTGGCGGCGCCATGTCAGCTTTCGGGAAGAGGATAGGGGTGGGCCAGAAGCAGGGCCCGGCCGCGCTCCAGCGCTACCTCGAGCCGGCCCTTGACCTCGTTTGATATAGTGAGTGACGAGCCGAACGCCACCTCGACACGGTCGAGCGGCCATTTGGCGCCCGCAACTGTCAGGCCGGCGAGGTCGGAGAAGCCGAGCACCGAGAACAGCGTGCCGTCGGCGTAGTCGAAGCTGGCTTTGCCGGGCAGGACGGGCACGCCTTCCTGCGCGCCGCTGGTCAGCAACACCGTCGTGCCTGCCTCGGCCAGCCGCAGGCTGAGAGCCTGATGCAGGAAGGCATGGTCGGCGCGCTTACCGCCAAAGGCGCCGGCCAGCACCAGGCTGGTGGCGCCGCGCGCAAGCGCCTCGGCGATGGCGAGTTCGCCGTCGGTCATGTCCTTTTCGGCCGGAAAGATCTTTCGCGGCACGGCTGCGAGATCGTCCGGCAGATTGGCCGGCACCGAGTCGAAATCGCCGACCCAGAGCTCCGGCACGAGGCCGAGCATGTGCGCATGGCCGATGCCGGCGTCGGCGGCGATGACGCGCGAACCTTCGATCTGGCGTTCGAGCCGAGGCGTGCGGACGAGCTCGCCGCCAAGCAGGATGGTGAATGTGCCCATGGGCGTCGCCCTTACCAGCCCTGCCCGCGAAACGGAAGCCGGACGCATCCAAACGGAAGCGCGCTGCGTTATCGGGTAAGCCGTGATGCCTTGGATGCCCGGCAAACTTCCGCTTGCGCGGCACTTCGGCCGGGCCTATGTCTCGAAACGCTCTAACGGGGTGCCGGACGCTGACTTCGCGAACCGGCTGAGAGGCGACAATGCCAACCCGCTGAACCTGATCCGGTTTGTACCGGCGGAGGGATTAGACGTTTCGGACCATCCGACGCCTCAATTCCTTTAACACGAACGAGGAGGCGCCGATGCGCTCACTATTGTCCCAACTTGTTCTCGCAACTGGCGTCGTTTCACTTCTGGCAGGCGTTGGGCCTGCAGAGGCGAAGGACAAGCTCACCGTCTATACCTATGAGAGCTTCACCGCGGAATGGGGGCCAGGACCCGCGGTGAAGAAGGAATTCGAGGCCGAATGCGGCTGCGATCTCGAATTCGTCTCGGTGGCCGACGGCGTGGCATTGCTCAACCGCGTCAAGCTGGAGGGCGCGAGCACCAAAGCCGACGTCGTGCTTGGCCTCGACACCAACCTGACCGCCGACGCCAAGGCGAGCGGCCTGTTCGCGCCACATGGCGCGGTGGCTGACGTGAGCGTGCCCGGCGGCTGGAAGGACGACACCTTCGTGCCCTTCGACTACGGCTATTTCGCCGTCGTGTACGACACCGAGAAGCTGAAGGCACCGCCGAAGAGCCTGAAGGAGCTGGTCGAGGGCAATGCCGCGGACAAGATCGTCATCCAGGATCCGCGCACCTCGACGCCGGGCCTTGGCCTGCTGCTCTGGGTGAAGTCGGTCTATGGCGACAAGGCGCCGGAAGCCTGGGCCAAGCTCAAGTCAAAGGTGCTCACCGTGACGCCGGGCTGGAGCGAGGCCTACGGCCTGTTCACCAAGGGCGAGGCGCCGATGGTGCTGTCTTACACCACTTCGCCGGCCTACCACATGGTCGCCGAGAACACCGAGCGCTACCAGGCCGCCTCCTTCGAGGAGGGCGAATACCTGCAGATCGAGGTGGCGGGCATAACCACGACGGGGGCGAAGAACCCGCTGGCGGAAAAATTCATCGCCTTCATGACCGGGCCGAAATTCCAGGACGTCATCCCAGAGACCAACTGGATGTTTCCGGCAGGCAAGACCGACAAGCCGCTCAACCCGGCCTTCGACAAATTGGTGAAGCCGACCAAGACTTTGCTGTTCAGCTCCGAAGAGGTCGCGGCCAACCGCAAGGCCTGGGTGGATGAGTGGCTGGCGGCGATGAGCAAGTGACTTTGGCCAAGTGATCAAAGGATGATCGCTCTACGGCGCCCCTCTCTGTCCTGCCGGACATCTCCCCCACAAGGGGGGAGATTGGCTGTCATCGGCGATTTCGCCAATCTCCGACATTGCAGGTACAAGCGGGGCGCTGAAACTGCTGATCTCCCCCCTTGTGGGGGAGATGGCCGGCAGGCCAGAGGGGGGCGCGAAGGAGCGCGGCGTTCGCTAGCTCAAACCCAAGTGGTGCAGCGTGCAGTCCGCGCCGCGCTCTGACTCCCGCGTCGCCGCCGGCATCGTTGCCCTCGCAGCCATCGCCGTGCTCATCGGCGGCGCCTTCGCCGGGCTTATCCTCGAAGGCGCGCGCGACCCGTCCGGCGCTGTCGCCGCCTTCGATAACTATCTCTTGCGCGTCGCCCGCTTCACGCTTTGGCAAGCGTTGCTGTCGACGCTGTTGTCGGTCGCGCCGGCGCTCTTCGTGGCACGAGCGCTTTCGCGGCATCCGGCCTTTCCCGGACGTGGCCTGATCCTGCAGCTCTTCACCGTGCCGCTGGCGCTGCCGGCGATCGTCGCGGCGCTCGGCGTGCTGGCGCTCTATGGTCGCGCCGGTTATTTCGCCGGCGCCCTCGGTAAATTCGGCGGCGGAGAATGGCCTGGCATCTACGGCCTGTCCGGCATCCTGGTCGCGCATGTGTTCTTCAATCTGCCTTTGGCCACGCGCCTGTTCCTGGAGCCGTTGGGTACCGTGCCCACCGACCAGTGGCGGCTGGCGAGTCAGCTCGGGATGAGTGCTGCGCCTGCCTTCCGGCTGATCGAATGGCCGGCGCTGCGCGCCGCATTGCCTGGCATCGCCGGGCTGGTCTTCATGCTCTGCATCACCTCCTTCACCATCGTGCTGACCCTGGGCGGCGGGCCGGCCGCCTCGACGCTGGAGGTCGCCATCTACCAGGCGCTGCGCTTCGATTTCGATCCCGCGCGGGCCGTAACTCTGACGCTTCTTCAGATCGCACTCACCCTTATTGTAGTCGCCGCGCTCACGCGGCTCGGCGCCAACACGGTCGGCGACGCCAATCTGCCGGTGGCGCCGCGCCGCTATCTTGGCGTAGGCAAGGTCGAGGCCGTTCTGAATACCGGCCTGATCGCGCTTGCCCTGCTGTTCGTCGCCGGGCCGATGGCGGCGACCGTATTCGCCGGGCTGGAAGCGGATCTTGGCCGGTTGGCCGGCGAGGACGCCGTGCGCGGTGCGACGTTCACCAGCGCCGGGCTCTCTTTCCTCTCGGCGCTGCTTTCGGTGATTTTGTCACTCTCGCTCATCGCGGCCCGGCGTGCGCTGGCCTTGCGGCGCCGCGCGGGCAGCGCCATGTCGCTGCTCGAACATGCCACCGACACCGGCGCCGGTTTCGTGCTCGTCGTGCCGCCGATCGTGGTCGGCGCCGGCTGGTTCCTGGCGCTGCGCGGCGTCACGGATGTCTTCGCCATCGCGCCCGTCATGGTCGTCGCCGTCAACGCGGTGATGGCGATGCCGTTCGCCATCCGCGCCGTTCGTCCGGCCTACGATGCGGCAAGCGAACGCCATGAGCGGCTTTGCCTGGCGCTCGGCATTTCCGGCTGGAACCGGCTGCGCCTGGTCGACTGGCCGTCGCTCAGGCGGCCTTTGGCCACCGGCTTCGCCTTCGCCATGGCACTGTCGCTCGGCGATCTCGGCGTGATCGCGCTGTTCGGCAGCGATTCGGTGCAGACCTTGCCCTATCTTCTGCTCGCGCGCATGGGCAGCTACCGGACCGCCGACGCCGCGGGGCTGGCCTTGCTGCTCGGCCTCGTCTGCCTGATGCTGGTGGTCACCGCCGATTGGCTGGGGCGGGAAGCAAAGGCATGACGACGAACGATGGCATCGCAGCGGGGAAAGGGCTCGCCGTCGGGCTGGCGGACGTTTGGTTCAGCTATGGCGAGGCATCGTTCCGCTTCGGTGCTGAATTCGCCGCCGGCAGGATCACCGCCATCATGGGACCGAGCGGTTCCGGAAAATCGACGTTGCTCAATCTGGTCGCCGGCTTCGAAACGCCAAGCGCGGGCAAGGTGCTGATCGGCGGGATCGATGTCGGCAACGCACCGCCTTCGGCGCGACCGGTGTCAATGGTGTTCCAGGAAAACAACCTGTTCGCCCACCTTTCGGTTGAAGACAATGTCGGGCTTGGCCGCTCGCCATCGCTCAACCTCGCCTCCGGCGATCGCCACGCGGTCGCGGAAGCGCTGGCGCGCGTCGGCCTTGCCGGCAAGGAGAAGCGGCTGCCGCGCGAGCTTTCCGGCGGCGAGCGGCAGCGCGTCGCGCTGGCTCGGGTGTTGCTGCGCGACCGGCCGGTGCTTCTGCTCGACGAGCCTTTCGCCTCGCTCGGTCCGGCGCTGCGCGACGACATGCTGGATCTGGTCGCCGACATCCATGCCGAGCGGCAGATGACGGTGCTCTTCGTCACCCACCAGCCGGAGGATGCGCGCCGCATCGGCCAGGAGATCGTGTTTGTGGACGAGGGCAGGGTCGCAGCAACGGGGCCGGCCGCCGATTTCTTCGACCGCTCTGGACCGGACGCCTTCCGGCGCTATATCGGCGATCGAGGCGGCAGCGTTGCCGGATCACAACACATTGCCCGGAAGCGGACATAATTTACGGCCAAACCGGCAACGGGTGATCCGGCGTTTGCTTGCCTTGTCCGGGGGAGTGTGGCTAGGTCCGGCCATGCTGGTCCGGGTGGGCCGTGATTTGCCGAAAGAGTTCGAAAGGAAGCCGATCTGCCGACCGGCGCGGAGAAAGTGTGGATGAAGCCGCTGACGCGATTCTTCGCGTTGGCCGGCTTTGCCGTGGCGCTGGCGAGCTGCCAGATGTTCACGCCGCCCGATGTCCAGGAATCCGGCTTCCAGCCCTCCGACAAGCCGATCACGGTCGACAATGTCGTTGCCAACGCCAAGCTCGCCGACATGGCGAAGGCGCAGCACCCGCGCATCCTGGCGACCTATGGCGGCGAATATTCCGATCCGAAGCTCGAGCGCATGGTGGCCAAGGTCGTCGGCAACCTGACGGTGGTGTCGGCCAATCCGACGCAGACCTATCGCATCACCATCCTCAATTCGCCCAACGTCAACGCCTTCGCGCTGCCGGGCGGCTATCTCTACGTCACGCGCGGGCTGCTCGCGTTGGCCAACGACTCTTCAGAGCTTGCCGCTGTCATCGCGCATGAGATGGGCCACGTCACGGCGAATCACGGCTTGCAGCGGCAGCAGCTCGAGGCCGAGGAAGGTCTGGCGACCAAGGTCGTCTCCGATGTGCTCGGCGACAGCCAGACGGCCAAGGCAGCGCTCATCCGTGGCAAGCTGAGGCTGGCGCAGTTCTCGCGCAACCAGGAACTTCAGGCTGACGCCATCGGCATCAAGTCGATCGGCGAGGCGGGTTACGATCCCTACGCCGCCGGTCGCTTCCTGCAGTCGATGTCGGCCTATACTGATTTCCGCTCGGTCAGCGGCGCCACCGATGCCAGCCTCGACTTCCTGGCCACGCATCCCAACACGCCGCAGCGCATCGACCTGGCGCAGCGGCTTGCCCGCAACTTCGGCCCGCCGGGCGTCGGCACGCGCGACCGCGATGCCTTCCTCGCCGGCATAGACGGCCTGCTCTACGGCGACACGCCGGAAGAGGGCTATGTGCGCGGCCAGACCTTCATGCATCCCGGCCTCGGCGTCTCGTTCTCGGTGCCGGAAGGCTTCGTCATCGACAATTCGGCGGCCGCGGTGACCGCGACCGGACCTGGCGACATCGCCATCCGCTTCGACGGCGTGGCGATCGACAAGTCGGTGTCGTTGACCGATTACATCCGCAGCGGCTGGGTCGCCGGACTGGAAGACGCAAGCGTGCGCCAGGACACGGTCAACGGCAACGAAGCCGCGATGGCGCATGCCAGCGCGCAAGGCTGGCAGTTCGATATCGCGGTCATCCGGGCCGGCGGGCAGGTCTACCGGCTGCTGACGGCCGCCCCTTCGGCCAGCACCGCGCTGGAGCCGGTCGCGCGCTCGGTCAGCGGTTCCTTCCGCACGCTGAGCGCGGCCGAGAAGGCGGCGCTGAAGCCGCTGCATATCCGGGTGGTGACCGTCCAGGCCGGCCAAACCATGGGCACGCTTGCCGCGCAAATGGTCGGCGTCGACCGCAAGCTCGACCTGTTCCGCGTGCTGAATGCAATGTCGCCGGGCGCAACCGTGTCGGCCGGCGACAAGGTCAAGATCGTCACCGACAAATAGGGCCGATGTCCGCGTTCATGCGGCTTCCGCCAGGATTCAGCTCGACACAGTCTATTCGCCGGTCCGGGCATGCCGTCGCTGCTGCTATCCGTCAGAGCCCGCTGACGGTGTCAAAGCCGCCGCTGCTCGTTTCAGAGATGCCGGCGCTGCCGGTGTCAGAGCTGCCGGTGCTGCCGGTATCAGAGATGCCGGTGCTGCCGGTGTCAGGGCTGCCGGTGCTGCCGCCGTCAGAGCCGCCGCTGCCGCCGCGGGGCGCGGGATGATCGCCGTTATTGCCGCGCCAAGGCGCCGGCCCGGTATCGTTCCGTATCGGTTTGACCGGTGTCTTGAACACCTTCGGCGTTGGTGTGCGGACCACCTTTATCTTCGTGATTGTCTTCGTGATTACCTTGGGCTTGCACACTGCGACCGTTAAGGCGCTGCGCGCAGGAAGACCGAGAATGCTCATCGAATACACGCCTTGCCGCTCGATG
Organism: Mesorhizobium sp. LEGMi-168a; assembly: GCF_058312955.1. Classification (NCBI taxonomy): domain Bacteria; kingdom Pseudomonadati; phylum Pseudomonadota; class Alphaproteobacteria; order Hyphomicrobiales; family Phyllobacteriaceae; genus Mesorhizobium; species Mesorhizobium sp. LEGMi-168a. The sequence continues at coordinate 29,682 of NZ_JBZEGV010000040.1, read as the reverse complement.
CCGGCCTTAAGGAAAGCCAAGGCGCGGGCCGCGTCGGCGGGCACGCCATTGCGGCCTTCCTGGAAGATCAGCGCGAGATCGTTCATGGCATTGATATGCCCCATCGCCGCTGCCTTGAGCAGCAAGTCCAGCCCCTTGCCGGTATCGCGCTGGACGCCGAGACCATTGAACAAGGCGCGTCCCCAAGCGGCCATGGCGTAGGGGTCTCCCTTGTCGGACGCTTGCGAATAGAAGCCATTCGCTTTCGTGGAATCTACGGCGGTCCCTATTCCGGACGAGGCGATGGAGCCGAGCTCGAAGACGGCGCGGACATGCCCTTTGTCGGCGGCATCCTGAATGGCCTTCCTGGCCTCGTCGACCTTGCCGGCCGCCAGCAGCGCCCGCCCGAGCTCGTAGTGGAAGCGGGCGACATCGGGGTAGGCCTTCACCGCCGCCTCGCAGGCCTCGACAGCCGCGCCGCCGATCTCGTTCGGCAGTCTGCCGGGGACGACGCCTTGCAGGTCCAGCGGTGCGCCCGCGGCCTGGTCGCAGGGGTCGAGGCTTGGCGACAGCTTCATCGTCGCAGCCCTGGACGCGTTGCCGGCGCGGATTTCGAAGCCAACCTCGATAGGAGCCGCCGAGCCGATCTGCGGCTCGTAACGCAAATTGTCGACTTCATCGGCCGTCAGGCTCGATTGAGGCGGCAGTGTGCGATCCGGCAGGGACAGTGTGCCGGTTGCTGGATAGCTCGCGAGCTTCAGGTTGACCGCGGGATCCGTGGTCGGGAAGTCCAGCTTCAATGAAACCGGGCCAACGCCGACAGGAATGCTGATGTCGCGGCTTTCGATCGCCTCGGCGGCACCGGTGGGCAGGTTCAGCGCGACAGGCCCGACGCCCGACGGCTGGACTTTCTCCAATGCCGGTTGGCTCGCGCTGCGCACCAGCACCACGTCGTCGATCAGCGAGGAGTTTTCCCACGGAACCTGCTTGCCGTTGGTGGCCTTGACCACGTCGCGGCGCACGGCCGCCATGACAGTGCGTATCTCCTGGTTCGGCGCCAACGCGCGGCGGGAGAAGGCGGACGAGAAGGGGCTGAGGTTGCCGGTTCCGTCATAGGCGACAGCGCCGGGTTCGGTGGCGAAAGCAATCAGCGTGTTCAGCGAGCTTTTCACCTGCGCGAGACCCGCGTCGCCTGCGACGATCAGCTGGTCCCGCAGCCAATAATCCTTGCGCGGAAACGGATTGTTGCGGCAGGCGTCGAGGATGATCACCTGGATCTTCGATTTCGAGCGCAATTGCTGCAGCACGTCGTCGAGCTTGATGGCCTGGACCTCGATGTCGGACGGGGCCTTCAGCGAGGCATCGACCGGGATCAGGAAATTCTCGCCGCCGATCTGAAAGCCGTGGCCGGAATAATAGACGACCGCGAGATCGGCGCCGTCCGCCGCGGCGAGATAGTTGCGGAACCGCTCCTCGAACTGGAGCTTGGTCAAGTCCTTGGCGACGAACACGTCGAAGCCGGCCAGCCGGAACGTGTTCGCCACGTCACGAGCATCCTTGTCCGGGTTCTTGAGAGGCGGGATGTCTCGGTATTCGGAATTGCCGATGACAAAGGCAACCCTGCGATCGGCGTGAGCTTCGAACGCCGTAAAGCCCACGAGGATCAAGGCTGCAAGGAACGCGTAGCATCGCAGCATGGCAAATCCCCCATCCGCTATGGTCTGTTGGCTCCACAAAGACCAGTTGCGGCACGCGGGTCTGTTAAAGAATTCACAATACGCGGATATGCAAAAGAAGAAAGGCCGCTGCGATGGCGATATATTTTTATTTAATAGATATTTGACGCTAGCAACTTCAAGTTGCTGCTCAGGCTGCTTCGGCCAGGAATTCCGGGTTCTGCTTGACCAGTGCCGCCCGCAGTTTTTCCATGGCGCGCGCTTCGATCTGGCGGACGCGTTCCTTGGAGATGCCGAGCGCCTCGCCGAGCGATTCCAGGGTGGCGCCGTCGTCGCTCAGCCGGCGCTCCTCGATGATCCGGAGCTCGCGGGCATTGAGCGCGCCGAGCGCGCTTTTCAGCCAGATCGCGCGGCGCTCGACGTCGATCGTTTCACCGACCACCTCGTCGGGAAGCGGATCCTCCGAGACCAGGAAATCCATCCGCTCGGCGGCGCCGTTCTCGTCGGCTAAAGGGGTGTTGAGCGAGCTGTCGGGAGCCGAAAGACGCGAATCCATCATCGCCACGTCGGCTTCCGGCACGCCGAGCGCGGCCGAGACCTCGCGATAGAGCGAGGCATTGGAGATCGGCTCGGCGCCGTTGGCGAGCCGCGCGCGCAGCCGCCTCAGATTGAAGAACAGCGCCTTCTGCGCAGAGCTCGTGCCGCCGCGCACGATCGACCAGTTGCGCAGGATGTAGTCCTGCATCGAGGCGCGGATCCACCAAGTGGCGTAGGTCGAGAAGCGCACCTCGCGGGCAGGCTCGAAGCGGGCCGCCGCTTCCAGCAGGCCGACATGGCCTTCCTGGATCAGATCGCCGAGCGGCAGGCCGTAGTGGCGGAATTTCGACGCCATGGAAATCACCAGGCGCATATGGGCCACAGTGATCAGGTGCAGGGCGTCCTGATCGTTCTTTTCCTTCCAGCGTATCGCCAGGAGATGCTCCTCCTCTCGCTCGAGATAGGGAGCCTTCATCGCCGCCCGGACCAGTGTCCGTCCTGCCACGTCCTCGATCATGCCGGTTCCTCTTGGCGGTCGTTACGCTGATGACGGTTGAAAAGACGCTGCCGCGCCCTACAACAACCTGCAACGTGTCAGACGCATGGATGGTTCCGTCGCGGCGGAGACGCACGCCCGGCGTGCGGGCACGATTTTGTTGTCGGTCCGGCACGTTTGCCTGCCGTGATTTGCATCGATTTTGAGGATCGGATTTCTGGCCGAGCCAATTTTTGAAATCTGGTTCCTTATTTCGCGGACATCTATCTGCCAGTTTGCGGCTCTCACCATGCGCCGGGGCACCGGTCAAAACGGGATCACAGAAAAATGAAATGGCTTAAATCGCTTCTCGTCGCCGGAACCCTGCAGGTTCTGGCGGTTACCGCCGGCCATGCCGGCGCCAATCTCGACCAGATCAAGCAGGCAGGCGTCATCAAGGTCGGCACGGAAGGCACCTACGCGCCCTTCACCTATCATGACGAATCCGGAGCGCTGGTCGGCTTCGATGTCGAGATCGCCAAGGCGATCGCCGAGAAGCTCGGCGTCAAGGTCGAGTTCCTCGAAGGCAAATGGGACGGCCTGATCGCCGGTCTCGACGCCAATCGCTACGACGCCGTCATCAACGAGGTCGGCATCACCGATGCCCGCAAGGCCAAGTATGATTTCTCCGATCCCTATATCGCTTCCAAGGCGGTGCTGATCGTTCGTGGCGACGACAGCGACATCAAGACCTTCGCCGATCTCAAGGGCAAGAAGGCGGCGCAGTCGCTGACGTCCAATTTCGGCAAGCTCGCCGAAACCAACGGGGCCGAGCTGGTCGGCACCGACGGCTTCGACCAGTCGATCCAACTGCTGCTCACCGGCCGCGCCGACGCCACCATCAACGACAGCCTGTCCTTCCTCGACTTCAAGAAGCACAAGCCGGACGCCAATGTGAAGATCGCCGCGCAGGAAGAGAACGCCGACTATTCCGGCGTCATCGTGCGCAAGGGCGATCCGGAACTGGTCGCCGCGATCGACAAGGCGCTGGCCGACATCAAGGCCGACGGCACTTACAAGAAGATCGCCGACACCTATTTCGGCCAGGACGTCTCGCAGTAAACCATACGTATTTCCTTTTGAGTTCCGGCGGGTCGTCTTTGACGGCCCGCCGGTTTTTGCATGATATTCGTTCGGGCATTGCCGGCCGGAGTGGTCGCAGCATCCGGAAAGGAGAAGGGCTCCGTGCCGCACTGGTTGCAACTGATGCTGGAGTCGCTGCCGACCCTGCTGTGGGCGGCGCTGATCTTCACCGTGCCGCTGACGCTGCTGTCCTTCGCGCTTGGGCTGATCGCCGGACTGGTGACGGCGCTGATCCGGCTGTTCGGCCCGAAGCCGCTGGTCTCGCTCGTCCGCTTCTATGTCTGGATTTTTCGCGGCACGCCGCTCTTGGTGCAGCTCTTCCTGATCTTCTACGGTCTGCCGTCGGTCGGCATCCTGCTTGATGCCTTTCCCGCCGCGCTGATCGGCTTCACGCTCAACATCGGCGCCTACACGTCGGAGATCATCCGCGCCGTCATCGGCTCGGTGCCGAAAGGGCAGTGGGAGGCTTCCTACTCGATCGGCATGACCTGGAGCCAGGCGATGCGGCGCACGATTCTCCCGCAAGCAGGCCGCGTCGCGGTGCCGCCGCTTTCCAACACCTTCATCTCGCTGGTCAAGGATACCTCGCTCGCGGCGGCAATCACGGTGCCGGAGATGTTCCAGGCCGCGCAGCGCGTCGTCGCCACCACCTATGAACCGCTGATCCTCTATGTCGAGGCGGCGGCGCTCTATCTGGCGATGAGCTCGGTGCTGTCGGCGCTGCAGGCGCGGCTGGAAGTGCGGCTTAACCGCTATGGCGGTTTCCTGGAGGCCAACGCATGATCGGCTTCACCGACATCGAGAAGCGTTTTGGCGACAACCTCGTCCTGAAGGGCGTCACCGTCAGCATCGACGAAGGCAGCGTGACGGCGCTGGTCGGCCCTTCGGGCGGCGGAAAAAGCACGCTTTTGCGCTGCATCAATCTGCTGGAGATCCCGACCTCCGGCACCTTGCGCATCGGCGACGAGACGCTCCAATTCCGGCCGGGCGGCAAGGTGCCGGCGGCGGATGTCCAGCGCGTGCGCCTGCAGACCGGCATGGTGTTCCAGAATTTCCAGCTCTTTCCGCATCGCACCGCGATCGAGAATGTCATGGAAGGCCTGGTCACTGTGCTGAAGTGGCCGCAGGCGAGGGCACGCGAGCGGGCGATGGCGTTGCTCGAGAAGGTCGGCATGGCGCACAAGGCCGATGCCTGGCCGGCGACATTGTCGGGCGGCCAGCAGCAGCGCGTGGCGATTGCCCGGGCGCTGGCGCCGTCGCCGCGCGTGCTGCTTTGCGACGAGCCGACCTCGGCGCTCGATCCGGAACTGGCGCAGGAAGTGGTCGACGTGCTGGGACAGCTGGCCCGCGAAGGCACCACAATGGTGATGGCCACGCATGATCTCAGGCTCGCCTCCAAGATCGCGCACGAAGTGGTGTTCCTCGATGCCGGCTCGATCGTCGAAAAGGGCCCGGCTTCGGTCGTGTTCGACAATCCGGAGCGCGAGCGGACCAAGCGTTTTATTGCCTCGCTGCGGCAGGAGGAGGCGCAGAAGGAAGCCGGCGGCGGGGCGTAACCAACCTCGCCAGGTTTCAGCAAACAAAAAACCCGGCGCGAGGCCGGGTTTTTCGTATTCGGAAAGCGAAAAAGCTCAGGCAGCTTCTTCCTGCTCGGCTTCCTCGTTGTCGGCCTTGGCGCCGCGCTTCGGGCCCTTGTTGAGGTTGACCTCGATGAGGCGCACCGCCTCCGTCTCCGACATGCGGTTGACGGCGGCGATCTCGCGGGCCATCCGGTCGAGCGCGGCTTCGTAAAGCTGGCGCTCGGAATAGGACTGCTCCGGCTGGTTGTCGGCGCGGTAGAGGTCGCGCACCACTTCCGAGATCGAGATCAGGTCGCCGGAATTGATCTTGGCATCATATTCCTGCGCGCGGCGCGACCACATGGTGCGCTTGATGCGGGCGCGGCCCTGCACGACCTTCAGCGCGCGATCGACATAATCCTCTTCCGACAGCTTGCGCATGCCGATCGAGGTCGCCTTGGCGACCGGCACCTTGAGCCGCATCTTGTCCTTCTGGAAGTCGATGACGAACAGTTCCAGCTTGTGACCTGCGACTTCCTGCTCGTCGATCGCCACGATCTGGCCGACGCCATGCGCCGGATAGACGATGAATTCGCCGGTCTTGAAGCCGTGACGGGCTGCGGTGGACTTCTTCTGCGGGGTGATCGTTGCCATTACGCCCTGAACTCCTTAGTTGTAGCGCCGGCATGGCGGCGCCGGCTGAAACCCACGCGATCGGCGATAGCCGACCGTTAGCCGCACAACAGGTGAACCCACCGGAAAAACCGAGGCCGACAAATCGCACAAATGCGACCCGCCTGCCCCAGATCGCTCTGGTCCGGATTTGAAAAGCTCACCTTTCAGTGATTTGGGGCGTTAGCGCCATAAATCGACGTTGTGTCACCGGCATGTTTGGTTGATGTAACACAAAAAGTCGGAAGAATCAAGGTTTTGCTGCGTTCGCTAACGCCAAACGCCGTCGCTGCCTGTCAAGACAGCAATTGTATCGGGCCAGTTACGCAGCGTCATGCCGCCGAGGCCGGCCGTCGCGTCAGTCGCCTTCGCCGGGCTCGGCCGAGAAATATTTCTCGAACTTCCCGGTCTCGCCGTCGAAGTTTTTCGCGTCCGCTGGCGGCTCTTTCTTGGCGGTGATGTTGGGCCATTTCTCGGCGTATTCGGAATTGACCTGCAACCATTTGTCGAGGCCGGACTCGGTGTCCGGCTTGATCGCGTCGGCCGGGCATTCCGGCTCGCAGACGCCGCAGTCGATGCACTCGTCAGGGTGGATGACGAGCATGTTCTCGCCTTCGTAGAAACAGTCGACCGGACAGACCTCGATACAGTCCATGTATTTGCATTTTATGCAATTGTCGGTCACGACGTAGGTCATCGCAGGCTCCGGGACATCCCGTTTTTGTTGGGCTTTTCAGGGTGAGGTAACGCCTTTGCCCGTCGCTGGCAAGGGCAGGGCTTGCCGCCGGCGCCGGCGTTGCGGAACAGAATTCCAACCGGTTGCCGCGACGAGGTTCAGTCGTATCTTTCAGTCGTCGCCGAGCAGGCGGTCGGTTTGCCGGCGCTCCCGCTTGGTCGGACGGCCGCTGCCGGTCTCGCGCAGCGCCGGAATGGCGTCGGGAACAGCCTCGCCCTTGGGCGTGGGTGGGGGCGACATATCCTCGTAGAGCAGTCGCGCCTCCTCCGCCGGGCCGCGCCGGGTTCCCGGCCCAAGCACTTTCCAGACCATGATACGGCGGTCGAGCGTGATGGTCAGGACATCGCCGGCCTTGACCAGATCCGAGGCCTGCGCTGCTTTGTCGCGATTGATGCGGACGCGTCCTGCAATGACGAGCTTCGCCGCCAGGGAGCGCGATTTCACCGCGCGCGAGAAGAACAGCCATTTGTCGATGCGCTGGCGGCCTTCTCCAACCATCGCAACCGGCCGAGGCTATTTCTTCAGCTGGTCGCGCAAGGCGGCGAGCTTGGCGAAGGGCGAATCCGGGTCGAAGCGCTGCGGACGCTCCTCGCGCGGCTTGCCCTGGAAGGCCGGCTTGCCGGCGGACGCATTGCCCTTGCCGCCCTGCCGGTCGCCTTTCCAGTCCGGCCGCCCCTCGCGGCGGTCGGGGCGTTCGCCCTGCGGGCGGCCTTCGCGCCGTTCGCCGCCTTCGCGTTCCGGTCTCGGCTTGAACTTCGAGCGATCGAAGCGCGGTTTGCCGGAGCCGTCGCGGCGGCCCTCTTGGGCGGGCCGATCTCCGGCCTGGCCGGTAGTGGCGCCTGCCTCGCCATCGCGCGCCGGCTGCCCGCCGCGCTGACGATTGTCGCGGCGGTTGTCATGGCGATGGCGCGGACGCTGATGATCGAAACGCGCCTGCCGCCACAGAAGGATCGGCTTCGGCTCTTCCTGCTCGGCCGCAGCCTCGCCGGCCTTACCCTCCCCCTCGTGGGGAGGGTCGGCGCGCAGCGCCGGGGCGGGGGGACCGCCGGCGGTATCGGTGCTATCTGCATCGTCGGCGCCATCACCCCCACCCGCGTCGCCTCGCGCCGCGACCTCCCCCATCGAGGGGGAGGTGGGAGCCTCGGCGGCCTGTTCTGGCGCCGGAGCGGCTTCGCCGACAGCTTCAGTTTGGTGCTGTTCTTCCGACACGGGTCCTGCGTCAACCTCTGCGGCAGACTCAGCTGCTGTGTCGGCCACGGCCTCAGCATCCGCTTCGGCAGCAGGCTCAGCCGTGGTTTCGGCTACTGCCTCGTCGGCGGTGTGTGCTATCGGTTCCGAGCCCTCGGCAGACGCTTCGGCAGCAGCATCCACGGCCGATGCCTCGGCCGCCTTTGCTGCCCGCGCGGCCTCTTCCGCGGCGAGCTTTGTGGCGGCGGCCTCGCGGGCGGCGCTGTCCAGCGCGTCGAGCTTGGCCTTGACTTCGGCGGCCGGCTTCGGCTCGGAACGATAGCCCAGGCCCTTGAGGATCTCTTCCATGTCGTCGGCGGTGGCGCCGAGGATCGACATCATCGGCGGCGTCACCATGAAGGCGTGGCCGTCATAGGCGCCGTCCGGGCGCTGGCCGAGGCCGGGCTTCCAGTTGGTCGCCGGGCGGATGAGATCGGCGAGCCTTTCCAAAATGTCGACACGCACGGCGCGGCGGCCGAGATTGCGGTAGCCGGCGAGCTTGTAAAAGGTCTTGTCGAAAGCCGGGTCAATAACCACCGAGGTGCGGCCCGACGCCAGCGCATGGACGACGTCGCCGAAGCCCGGCTTGTCCTTGCCCTCGTTCTTCAGCGCCCAGAGCAGCGTCACCAGCCCGGCCGGCGCCGGCTTGATCAGCGCCGGCACGAAGACGTGGTAGGCGCCGAAGCGCACGCCAAGGCGACGCAGCGCGGCGCGGCCTTCCTGGTCGAGCGACTTCATTTCCTCGGCGATATCGCGGCGGTTGATGAGGCCGAAATGCTCGACGAGCTGGAAGGCGATGCCACGCGCGATGCCGGTGAGCTGCTCGGCATTCTTCAAGTCGACGAGCGGCTTGAGCAGCGACTCAATCTGGAAATTGACGAAACGCTCGGCGCGCGCGGCGACCTTGTCGCGGGCCGGCCCGGTGAGCTGTTCGTCGGCAAGCAGCACAAGCCGCGGCTTCAGCGCCTCGTCGCCGGCGACCAGCGTGCCGATCGGTGCGCCGATCCAGCGCAATATGCCGTCCGAGCCCAATGCCAGATCGCCGTTGGCGCAGGCGGCAAAGCGCTCTGAGCGCGCCTCGAATTCCGTGCTGAGCGCCTTCTGGGCGGCGGTGCGCACCGCCTTGGCATCCTCGCCGCCGGCGCTCTGGTCGGCGGTGAAGCGGAATCCCTGCAGCTCGCCGACGTGATGGCCTTCGACGAGGACGGTTCCGGTTGGGCTGATTTCGGCTTCAGGCATGGTATTTTCTCTAAGGCGCCGCATGAGGACGGAAGTCCTGCGGTCTACGAAGCGTTTCGTCAACCGCTCATGCAGCGCATCCGACAATCTGTCTTCGATTTCGCGCGTCTTTTCCTGCCAGTGTAGCTGATCGGCCAGCCAGCCAGGTCGGTTGGAGACGAAGGTCCAGGTGCGGATCTGGGCGATCCGGTGCGACAGCGTGTCGATATCGCCATCGGTCGTGTCGGCTCGCCGCACCTGCTCGGCCATGTAATTCTCATCAACATGGCCATGGCGCACAAGGTCCATGTAGATCGAGGCGATGAGGTCAGCATGCTGGGCGGGCGCGATCTTGCGGTAGTCGGGCAGCGCGCAGGCTTCCCAGAGCAGCGCCACGCGCTCCTTGCCGCTGGCGAGCGCGCGGATATCTGCGTCGCGCGACAGATGTTCCAGCGCCTGGGCGTCCACCGCCGGCAATGCCCGGGTCAGCCCTTCGACCGGCGCGTTGGTCTCGATCGAGCGCTTCAGGGCATCGAGGCTGGTGAAATCGAAATCGGCGGTGCGCCACTGCAGCACCTTCACCGGGTCGAAGTCGTGTCCCTCGATCTTCTTGACCAGATCCTCGTCGAACGGATCGACCTGACCGGTGACGCCGAAGGTACCGTCACGCAGATGCCGGCCGGCGCGGCCGGCGATCTGGCCGAGCTCGGCGGCGGTCAGGTTGCGGTACTGGTAGCCGTCGAACTTGCGGTTCTGGGCGAAGGCGACATGCTCGAGATCGAGGTTCAGGCCCATGCCGATGGCGTCGGTGGCGACGAGATAATCGACGTCGCCGGACTGGAAGATCTCCACCTGGGCATTGCGGGTGCGGGGCGAGAGCGCGCCGAGCACGACGGCAGCACCGCCCTGCTGGCGGCGGATCAGCTCGGCGATCGCATAGACCTCATCGGCGGAGAAGGCGACGATCGCCGTGCGCCGCGGCAGGCGGGTGAGCTTCTTCGAGCCGGCATAGGCAAGGTGCGACAGCCGCGGCCGCGTCACCACCGAGACGCCCTTCAGCAATTTCTGCAGGATGCCGTGCATGGTGGCGGCGCCGAGCAGCAGCGTCTCCTGGCGGCCGCGCAGATGCAGGATGCGGTCGGTGAAGATGTGGCCGCGTTCGAGGTCGCCGGCCAACTGCACCTCGTCGATCGCTACGAAGGCCGCATCGGTCTCGCGCGGCATCGCCTCGACGGTGCAGACAGAATATTTCGCAGCTGCCGGAACGATCTTCTCTTCGCCGGTGATGAGCGCCACCCTGTGGGCGCCGACCTTCTCGCAGACGCGCGTGTAGACCTCGCGGGCAAGCAGTCTGAGCGGCAGGCCGATGATGCCGCTCTCATGCGCCACCATGCGCTCGATGGCGAGGTGGGTCTTACCGGTGTTGGTGGGGCCGAGCACGGCCGTCACGTCGCGGCCCGAAAGGATCAGCGGCTGGGAGTGTTTCGGCTGGATATTCATCGGCTCGGAAATAAGGTTTCTGCCGCTTGTAGTCTGAAGCACGGCGGCGCCGCCGCATGTGACAGGCGACACATAGGCATTTAGAGCGCGAAGCGAAAGCGGAATGTTCCCATGAAGAGGTGGCGCGCCGACGGGCAAGGTCAAAATCTGCTGCCGATTAACCGTTGGAACGAGTCTGGAACGAATCGGCGACGAATCACTGACTCGCTCTGATTCAGGTTTTGTTCACGGCTATATGTGGATTTTTTGACGCTGAGTCTCACCACATGCTGAATCCGGGAACTGGCCCGTTTCATGCTTGGCTCGGGCGAGATCCGAAGGGCCGTTAACTTTTGCCGGTGAACAATCGTGGTCGGATCGAGCGTCGCCGCCAACATTATGAAATGGTTGACCTTTCCTAATCGCCGTTAATCATTTCGACGCCGTTTCCGGCTCGGCGCGTTAACTTTTCGGCCAAAGCCGGAACGAATCGGCGACGAATCAGCGATCTGCGAATTTTCTCGTTTTGTTCACCCCTAGATATGGTGTTGTCCACAGCTTGCGCACCGAAAATTCACAAGCTGCAAACGAGGTTTCGCACAGGGCGCGCGGAGGCCGTTAACTTTTGCGTGCCGAATTGAGGCATGCGTCACGCGTCCCGCCGGGAGCGCAGACAAAAACAGGCGGCCCGATGACGCCGGGCCGCCTGCCGTCGATGTCAAAAGATCTCAGGTGAAATATTGGCCGCCATTGGCGGTGATCGTCGAGCCGGTGATGAAACCGGCCTCGTCCGAGGCCAGGAAGACGACGCAGCGCGCGACCTCTTCCGGCTCGCCGAGACGGCCGACCGGGATCTGCGGGATGATGCGCTCGTTGAGCACCTTCTCGTCGATCGCCTTGACCATCTCGGTGGCGATATAGCCCGGACAGATGACGTTGACGGTGATGCCCGCGCGAGCACCCTCTTGAGCAAGAGCCTTACTGAAGCCGATGTCGCCGGCCTTGGCGGCGGAATAATTGACCTGGCCGGCCTGGCCCTTCTGGCCGTTGATCGAGGAAATGGTGATGACGCGGCCGAACTTGCGGTCGCGCATGCCGCTCCACAGCGGATGCGTCATGTTGAAGACGCCGGAGAGGTTGGTGTCGACAACCTCCTTCCACTGCTCGCGGGTCATCTTGTGGAACATGGCGTCGCGGGTGATGCCGGCATTGTTGACCAGCACCGAGACCGGGCCGAGATCGGCTTCGACCGTTTTGATGCCGGCGGCGCAGGCGTCGTAGTCGGCGACCGACCATCTGTAGACGGGGATGCCGGTCTCGGCCTTGAACTTCGCGGCCGCCTCGTCGTTGCCGGCATAGTTCGCGGCCACCGAATAGCCTGCGCTCTTCAAGGCGACCGATATCGCCGCACCGATGCCGCGCGATCCGCCCGTGACGATTGCTACTTTGGTCATGTGCTCCTCCCTGTTGGTCGGAGGAGCGAATAGGGAGTAGCGACTAGCGAGTAGGGAACCCAATGTCCCGTCGCGCCGGCGCCATTCTTCCCTATTCGCTACTCCCTGTTCGCTATTGGCTCAGTTCAGTGCCTCGACGCACATGGCGACGCCCATGCCGCCGCCGATGCACAGCGTCGCGAGACCCTTCTTGGCGCCGCGGCGGCGCATTTCGTAGACCAGCGTGTTGAAGACGCGGGCGCCGGAAGCGCCGATCGGATGGCCGATGGCGATGGCGCCGCCATTGACGTTGACGATCGAAGGATCCCAGCCCATGCCCTTGTTGACGGCGCAGGCCTGCGCGGCGAAGGCCTCGTTGGCCTCGACGAGATCGAGGTCCTTGACCGACCAGCCGGCCTTTTCCAGCGCCCTCTTCGAGGCCGGGATCGGGCCGGTGCCCATGATCGCGGGATCCACGCCGGCGGTCGCCCAGGAAGCGATGCGCACCAACGGGGTGATGCCGCGCCGGGCGGCCTCGGCCTCGCTCATCAGCAGCGCGCCGGCGGCGCCGTCATTGATGCCTGAAGCATTGGCCGCGGTGACGGTGCCGTCCTTGTCGAAAGCCGGCCTCAGCTTGGTCATGGCATCCAGCGTCGCGCCGTGGCGGATATATTCGTCCTGGTCGACGACGGTGTCGCCCTTCTTGCCCTTGATGGTGAAGGCGACGATCTCGTCCTTGAACTTGCCGGCTTTCTGCGCGGCCTCGGCCTTGTTCTGCGAGGCGAGCGCGAACTCGTCCTGGGCGTCGCGGGTGATCTGGAACTGACGGGCGACGTTCTCGGCGGTGTTGCCCATGTGATAGCCGTTGAAGGCGTCCCACAGGCCGTCCTTGATCATGGTGTCGATCATCTTGTAGTCGCCCATCTTGACGCCGGCGCGCAGGTGCTGGGCATGCGGCGACAGCGACATCGATTCCTGGCCGCCGGCGACGATCACCCTGGCATCGCCGGTGGCGATCTGCTGCATGCCGAGCGCAATCGCGCGCAGGCCCGAGCCGCAAACCTGGTTGAGGCCCCAGGCGGTGGTCTCCTTGGGCAGGCCGGCATTGATCGAAGCCTGGCGGGCCGGGTTCTGTCCCTGTGCGGCGGTCAGCACCTGACCGAGGATAACCTCGTCGACTTCACCCGCCTCGACCTTGGCCCGCGCGAGCAATTCCTTGATGACCACGGCGCCGAGCTCATGCGCAGGCGTGGCGGCGAAACTGCCGTTGAAGGAGCCGACCGCCGTGCGGGCGGCGCTGGCGACGACGATTGAATTGGAAGCGGCCATTTTCTTCTCCAGACTTCGAGGTTGTCGTGTTTTAGGCTATCCTCGAAGACTTTTCTTGCCCGTTCAAGGTGCTGAGTCAAACCGGAAATGGGCATGGCCGCCATGCGCGGCAAGCAGGTCGAGCGCTTATCGTGATGGCGCAGCCATCGGCGTGCGGCACAATTTGCTCCACCCATTCCGCATTAAATGATGCCGCACTGCACAAACCACTTGGAATTGTGAGGCTTTTGCGCATATCCTCGACAAATGGCGCAATCGTTACCGGCCGCTTGCTCTGAACGCGCCGGTATCCTGGGGAGGATACGGATGGCCGCAAAAGACGACCCGATCGTCATCAAGAAATATGCCAACCGCCGGCTCTACAACACCGGCACCAGCACCTATGTGACGCTCGAGGACCTGGCCGAGATGGTCAAGAAGGGCGAGGAGTTCACGGTGCAGGACGCCAAGACCGGCGACGACATCACGCACCCGGTGCTCACCCAGATCATCTTCGAGCTGGAGAACAAGGATGGGCAGAACATGCTGCCGATCCCGTTCCTTCGGCAGCTGATCTCCTTCTATGGCGATCAGATGCAGATGATCGTGCCTAGCTTCCTCGAACAGTCGATGATCGCCTTCTCCAAGGAGCAGGAGCGCTTCCGTGAGCAGCTGAAGGGCGCCTTCGGCAAGACGCCGATCGACATGATGAAGACGCCGATGAAGGCGCTGGAAGAGCAGACGCGCCGGAACGTCGAGATGTTCCAGAACGCGATGCGCATGTTCACGCCGTTCCCGTCGGCCGGCTCCAATTCCGCGGCGCCCTCCGAGCCGCCGAAGAAAGAAGAGAAAGCCGACGATCTGCAGGAACTGAAGGCGCAGATCGCCGCGATGCAGCGCAAGCTGGACACGATGTCCTGACGGCATTGGCCGTCAGTTGCTGCCGACCGGCCCGTCATAACGCGCGCGCGGCCTGATCGGCCTGTTGCTCGTCACCTGTTCGATGGCATGCGCCGTCCAGCCGACGCTGCGGCCGAGCGCGAACAGGCGGAAGGGCGCATCGGCGGGAAGACGCAGGCTGCGCGTCAGCGCGGCCAGCGCGAAATCGACATTCGGATGCATGCCGGTTGCGGCAAGGACGGCGTCGCGCAGGTGCAGGAGCCCGTCATCGATCTCGACATCGGGCAGCAAGGCCTCCGCGCGCGGATCGCCTTCGGGATAGAGCTGGTGGCCAAAGCCGGGCAGCGGCCGGTCGTGGGCCAGCCAGCGCGCGATCGCCTCGTCCGGGCCCAGCCGATCTGAATCCTCGACGAGGGCGATCGCCGCGGCGCCGGCGCCGCCATGACGCGGGCCGGTAAGGGTGGCCAGTCCTGCAAGCAGGCAAGCCGCGATCGGGGCGCCGGTGGAGGCTGCGACGCGCGCGGCAAAAGTCGAAGCGTTGAGCTCATGATCGGCAAGCAACACCAGAGCCTTGCGGATGAGATCGGCACCGGCCGCGTCGACTGACCAGGCGCGCGCCAGCCTTTCATGCACCGGCTCCGATCCGAAGATCGCGCCGAGCGCGGTGGCGATCACGCTTATCGCGTTGGAGCCGTCCTGCTGCAGCATGGCCGGCCTGCGGCCGAGCGACGGCCGGCCTTCGGCCGCAAGCGCCGAGAGTCTCGCAAATGCCGTCGCGGTGCCGCTCTGTCGCGCGGTCGAAGGGGTCAGCGAAGCGAAGGACACCGGGGCGCCGGATGCCCAGAGCAGGCCCGCTGTCTCCTCCAGCGTCGCCGTCGCTGAAAGCGCCACGGCATCCTTACCGCGATAGACGAGGCGGCCGTGCAGAACCGTCGAGATGGCGGTGGTGATGGCCGGCTCGCCCCAGGCGATGGCGCTCTCGGCAATCGCCTGCGGGCTGCGACCGCGCGCCCGGCGGGTGGCGAGCGCGGCAATGTCGTCGGCACGATACTGGCTGCGGCGCGGGTCGGTTCCATCCGGACGCATGCCGATGCGGCCGCGGCTGACATAGGCATAGAGCGTCTGCGGCCGGACGTTGAGCCGCGCCAGCGCTTCCTCCCGCGTGAGCCATTCGGACATGCCGTTCTGCGCCTTACATTGATTCAGTTGATCAAGATTGATGCATTGATTGCGCAGCATTAATTGCGTTGCACAAAAGGTCAAGGAGACAGGTCATGGCAAACGGGCTCGATGATGTTGTGGCGGCGGACACGGTGCTTTCCGATGTCGACGGCGCCGGCGGACATCTCACCATTCGCGGCCATTCGCTGACGGAACTGGCAGGCCGTTGGCGCTACGGCCAGGTGGTCCACCTGCTGTTCGACGGTTTCTTTGACGAGCTTCCGGGTGATAGCGAACTGGAAAAGGCGATCGGCCGCGCGCGCGTCGAGGTCTTCGAACGACTGCAGCCGATGCTCGCCGAGCTCGCGCCGCTCGACATCTACAGCGCCATGCGCGCCGGCATTGCCCTGCTGCCCGACGGCGATGCGCTTGCCGATGCGCTGCGGCTGATCGCGGCGCCGGCGGTGCTGACGCCGGCCCTGCTGCGGCTCGGCCGCGGCGAGAAGCCTCTTCGTCCGGACGGCCGCGCCGATCATGCCGCCGATATGCTGAAAATGCTTGGCGGCACCGCATCGCCGGCGCTTGCCAAGGCGCTCGACACCTATCTGGTGACGGTCTGCGACCACGGGCTCAATGCCTCGACCTTCGCGACGCGGGTGGTGGCATCGACGCAAGCCGGCTTGACCTCGGCGATCCTGGCCGGACTCGGCGCCCTCAAGGGCCCGCTGCACGGCGGCGCGCCGGGGCCGGTGATCGAGATGCTTGACGCCATCGAAGCCAGCGGCGACGCCGCCGCCTGGCTGCGCGACGAAATCGCGCGCGGCCAGCGCATTATGGGCTTCGGTCATCGCATCTACCGCGTGCGCGATCCGCGCGCCGACGTGCTGAAGGCGGTCGTACGGCAACTTGGCGGCAAGAGGGAGACCGGCAGCCGGCTGGCCTTCGCCGAAACGGTGGAGCAGGCGGCGCTCGAAGTGCTCAGGATCGCCAAGCCGCAGCGCTCGATCCAGACCAATGTCGAATTCTACACCGCGCTGCTGCTCGAAGCCGCCGGCTTCCCGAAGGAGGCGTTCTCCAACGTCTTTGCCGCTGGCCGCGTCGCCGGCTGGATTGCTCACGCGCGCGAGCAGCAGGCGACCGGACGTCTCATCCGGCCACAGTCGCGCTATGTCGGGCCGGTGCCCGATCTCGTCGCCTGACATTACGCCCAGACATTGATGCACCCTCTCTGCTTGGCAGGCAGAGAGGTTTTTCATGGCCGAAATTTCAACCGATCACGCGACCTTGTTCGTGTTCTTGCCTTGGTTCGTCCTTATATGCTGCGCTGCAACATAAACTGACCGAGCCTGCTCCGCTCCTATGACGCAGGGGTAGGCCGAAGCATCGAGACAAGGAACGCCATGGCGAAGAACGGCAAGGCGGAGGAAAAGAAGAAAATCAACGTCGCGCTCCAGGGCGGCGGCTCGCACGGCGCCTTCTCCTGGGGCGTGCTCGACCGCCTGCTCGAGGACGGGCGGCTGGAGATCGCGGCCGTGTCCGGCACCAGCGCCGGCGCCATGAACGCGGTGGCGCTGGCCGACGGTTTTGTCCGGGGCGGCGTGGATGGCGCGCGTAAAAAACTCGACGAT
Source organism: Mesorhizobium sp. LEGMi-168a (assembly GCF_058312955.1). Classification (NCBI taxonomy): domain Bacteria; kingdom Pseudomonadati; phylum Pseudomonadota; class Alphaproteobacteria; order Hyphomicrobiales; family Phyllobacteriaceae; genus Mesorhizobium; species Mesorhizobium sp. LEGMi-168a. The sequence continues at coordinate 12,551 of NZ_JBZEGV010000040.1, read as the reverse complement.
TTCTGGCGCGCCGTGGCCTCGAAGGGCCGCTTCAGCCCCGTGCAGCGCATGCCGTGGGATGTCGTGTGGGGCAATTGGTCGATCGAGAACACGCCCGGCTATTTCTTCTTCGACACCATGTCGCGGGTGTTTTCGCCCTATGTCGCCAATCCGCTCGGCCTCAACCCGCTGCGCGACGTGGTCGAGAAGGAGATCGACTTCCGCAACGTGCGCGCCTGCAAGTCGATGGAGCTCTTCATCTCGGCGACCAATGTCGAGACCGGACAGCTGCGCGTTTTCTCCGACGGCGAGATCGACCTCGACACGGTGATGGCGTCCGCCTGCCTGCCGCAATTGTTCCGCGCGGTCGAGATCAAGGGGGTGCCTTACTGGGACGGCGGCTATGGCGGCAATCCGGCGCTCTATCCCTTCTTCAAGACGGCGGCGACCGAGGATGTGCTGCTGGTGCAGATCAACCCGGTGGTGCGCGAAGGCACGCCGAAGAGCGCCAACGAGATCCAGAACCGCATCGACGAGATCACCTTCAACGCCGGACTCTTACGCGAATTCCGTTCGATCGCCTTCGTCAAGGAGCTGATCGCGGCCGGCCGCCTGCCGCATGGCGAATATCGCGACATCCGCATGCACAGGATCGACGCCGACGAGGCCTTCAAGGATCTCTCGGCCTCGTCCAAGGTCAATGCCGAATGGGCCTTCCTCGCCTATCTGCGCGACCTTGGCCGAAATGCCGCCAGCGACTGGCTGGAGGAGAATTACGATGCCGTCGGCAGCCAGGCGACGCTCGATCTGTCGGGGGAGCTCGACGACGGCTTCAAGCCGGTACGCGGTCCGGCGCCGGGGCGGCGGGTCAAGGAATTCCTCGCGGCGCGGCTGAGGCCGGAAGCTGTTCGCAGGTCCAATGCCTGACGCGGCAGACGGCACTACCTCAACCCGTTCGCTATCTGCTTTGCCGTCGGCATGCGCCTCAGCATCAGCATCGCCACAACGCCAAGCAGCGGGCCGGGTGCGAGAACCAGGAAGCTCCAGCGCCAGCCAATGTTCTCGGCCACGAATGATGTCAGATGGATGGAGACGAACGTGAGGGCAATGCCGGCGCTCAATTGCAGGGAGAGCGCGGTACCGACATAGCGTGGATCGCTTAGTTCGGTCGCCATTGCCGAGAACTGGGCGGAGTCGCCGATCACAGTCATTCCCCAGACAATGGCGACCGCGATGAATAGCCAGAGCGGACCGTCAAAGGCCAGGCCTATCATCAGCGTGCAGAGAGCCGAGACCGCCATCATTGCCGCGGCGGTTGCCGTGCGGCCGATACGATCGGCCGCGACACCGCCAAGGATCGACCCGATCCCACCCGATGCCACGACCAAGAACGCCAGCAGCGACACGATCCTTGGGCTGCCGATGCCGAGGCCAGGGGCTCCCGCACGTATATAGGCCAATATCCAGCCCCACATCGCATAGAGTTCCCACATGTGCCCAAGGTAGCCGATGTTCGCCAGCGCCAACGCACGGTTGCGCAAGATCGTTTTAATCTGGCGAGGGTCGAAGGCCGACCTGGCAAAGGAATGGGGCCCTTCGGCGCCAAAACACAAGATGAGGCCTGCTCCCAGCGCTGCTGCCAACGACGTCGCAACGATGACATCCTGCCAAGCCAATTCAGTGGCCTGCGCCGACAACAGATGGGGGAAGGCGGATCCGAGCGTCAAAGCGGCAAGCAATGCACCAAGGGCAGTTCCCCGCCGATGGTTGAACCAGGTCGAGACCAGCTTGAGCGCGGGCGGATAGACACCCGCCAGCGCGACGCCCGTGGCCAGACGGGCAAGCAACAACAAGGTCACGGAGGGGACAAACAGCAAACAAAGATTGGCGGCGGCCGCGACCAGGGCGCTGATGCCGATCACCTTGCGAAGCGACACGACGTCCAACAGGCCGGCAATGCTGGACGCCAGTGCTCCGATGGCAAAGCCGATCTGCACGGCGCCGGTGATCCAGGCGCCCTGCGCCGGCGAGAGGCCCCACAATCGCGTCAGCTGCGGGGCGATCGCCGTCGCCGAAAACCATGTCGTCATGGGTAGGAAGGCACTGACCGAGATCAGGGCCAGCATTGGCCAGCGCCGGGCGGCGCCAGCCGATGCCGGGTTCGCGATTGCCATGGTCCACTCCGCCGGAATTTCACGCTGCGACGGAACCGCGCAACTGCTTCAGGACCGGGATAAGATCGGCCGGGTCGGGTCTGCGCGTGTAGTCCGGGCTGACCTCCGCATAGACAATGACGCCGTCCCGCCCGATCACGAATCTCGCCGGCATCGGCAAGGTCCATGACGGGTCCTCGTTGATCATCGGCAGGTCGACGCCGAAGCTCTTGTACAAGTCGATCAGGTCGTCCGGCAGCCGAAAACGCAGGCCGAAGGCATTGGCGACATCGCCATTCGGATCGCTAAGCATCGGAAACGTGACCCGCTTGTCGCGCTTGGCCTTGCGACCGTTGGCCAGGGACTGCGGAGAAATGGAGACAAGCTGCGCGCCCGTCGCCTCGATTTGCGGCCAGGCTTCCTGCAAGGCGTCGAGTTCGATGTTGCAGTAGGGGCACCAGACGCCGCGGTAGAAGCTGAGCACAAGCGGGCCGCGAGCGAGCAGGTCGCTGGATGCGATGGGACCGTCATCGGCCTCCATCAGTGTGAAGCCCGGGGCAACTGCGCCGGCTTTCAAAGCGCGCTCGGCCTGAGCCGAGGCGATCAGCTCCGCGGTCGCGCGATGCATGATTTCAACGGCCTGCCTGGGCGCCTTCTTGCCTTCGAAGTCGGCTTTGAAGGCATCGAGCTTTTCTTGAAGAGACATGGGACCACTCCAAAGGGTTGACCGCCGTCAGGGCGGCGGAGCGTGTCCTCGCCTATTTCCAAAAAGAGGGGTAGCATATCGAAAAGGATAGCAATCATCCGGAAAACAAATGGCTGACCGGCTGCAGGAACTGGAAGTCTTTGTTCGCGTGGCGGAGAGGGGCAATCTCTCGCAGGTCGCTCGCGAAATCGGCCTGTCGCAGCCTTCGGTGTCGCGCATCCTGAACGACCTGGAAGCGCGCATTGGCGCTCGCCTTCTCGTTCGCACGAGTCGCAAAGTGGTACTGACCGAGGCAGGGCAGGTTTATCTCGATCAGATTCGGCCGCTGCTTGCCGAGCTTGGAGCCGCCGCCGATACCGCCGCCGGCAACGAGGAATTGCGTGGTCTGTTGCGTGTGGAGCTATCGGTTACTTTCGCCTTGCGTGCGCTCATCCCACGCCTGCCCAGCCTCCTTGCCGAACATCCGAACCTCTCTGTCGAACTGATGATGGACGATCGCCGGCGTAGTCTTGTCGAGGAGGGAGCCGATGTCGCGATAAGGTTGGGTTTGCTGGACAATTCCAGCCTGATGGCCCGCAAGGTCGGGCAGACGCCGAGGTTGCTTGTCGCAGCCCCGGATTACATCGCCCGGCACGGCCAGCCGCGCCACCCTGCCGATCTGGCACATCACCAAGTCATCTTCGGTCCTTCCGATAGTTCGGGAGCGACTTTGCAGGGTCGGGTCGGTCCCGGCACCGACTTTGTCCTGCCGGAAAGCCCGCGCATCAGGGTATCGAGCTCGGCCGGTGTCACCGCATGCGTCGTGGCCGGGCTTGGGGTGGCATTCGGTTCGGGATGGATGTTCGATACGGAACTCAACGACGGCCGGCTTCTCCGGCTGCTGCCGGAGTTCCCGCTGCCGACCATCCCAATCCACGCCCTGTTCCCGGCCGGCCGTCAGCCCAGCAAGCGCGCTCGCGGATTTGCCGATTGGCTAAGCAAATCGCTAAGCTCCGATTGACATCGTCAGCGCCTGGCAAGGAAAGCGCGAATGGGTCCTGCGTTGCCTTCCGTTACGGAACCGGCGATGCGCTGGATTCACCTCCGCCAGGCGAGTAGTTTACCTCGACGTAAACGGGAGGTAGCGATGCTGCAGACCAGTCGGAACTCCCTTGGGGTCAGGTTTGAAGCGCAGTGCAGGGCCTTCGAGAAGGAACCTTTTCCCAGTCTCGAGGTGCGAAAGGACCGGCTGCAGCGCCTGCTCGCTCTCACCGAAAAGCATGAGGCCGAGATCTGCGCGGCGATCGACAGCGATTTTTCCGGCAGGGCTCAGCAGGAAACGCGGCTTGCGGAACTGTTCGTCGTTCGCGCCGGCATCAGGCACGCCATCCGGCATCTGCGGGGATGGATGCGCGAGCGCCGTGTCGCCACCAGCCTGCCGTTCCTGCCGGGGCGCAATCGGCTTTTGCCGCAGCCGCTCGGCGTCGTCGGCATCGTGTCGCCGTGGAATTATCCGTTCCAGCTTGCCATCGCGCCGGCGACCGCCGCTTTAGCCGCCGGCAACCGGGTGCTGATCAAGCCTTCCGAGCTGACGCCGAAGTTTTCGGACCTGCTCGCCCGGCTGGTGGAAGAGCATTTTTCGCCTGATGAGATGAGCGTGGTGGCTGGCGATGCCGAGGTCGGCAAGACATTCGTGTCGATGCCATTCGATCATCTCCTGTTCACCGGCTCCACCGCGGTCGGCCGGCAGGTGGCGCTGGCCGCGGCCGCCAATCTGACGCCGGTGACGCTTGAACTGGGCGGCAAGTCACCGGCGATCTTCGATCCGTCCTGCGATCTCGATGCGGCTGTCGCAAGCGTCGCTTATGGCAAGCTCTTGAACGCGGGCCAGACCTGCATCGCGCCCGACTATCTGATGGTCCCGCGGGGGCAGGGCGCGGCGATCGCCGCAAAACTCGCCGGCGCGATGGCACGGCTCTATCCGCGCCTGCGCGACAATCCCGACTACACGGCGATCGTCAGCGAACGACACCATCGGCGGCTGAGCGACATGATCGCCGAGGCGCGCGAAGGCGGCGCCGATGTCACCGAGGTCAACCCGGCAAATGAAGAGCTTGGCGTCATGGACCGCAAGATGGCGCCGGTCCTGGTCCGGAATGCCGGTGAGACCTTGCGCCTGATGCGCGAGGAAATCTTCGGGCCGGTGCTGCCGATCCTCGAATACGGCACGGTCGACGACGCCATCGATCACGTGAACCGGGGCGAGCGTCCGCTCGCCCTCTACTGGTTCGGCAAGGATGGCGCCAATCGCCAAAGGGTGATGCGGGAAACCATGGCCGGCGGCGTCACGGTCAATGACTGCATGATGCATCTGGTGCAGGAGCGGCAGCCATTCGGCGGCGTCGGCGAAAGCGGCATGGGCGCCTACCATGGCGAATGGGGCTTCCGGACCTTCAGCAAGGAAAAGCCGATCTTCGTCCAATCCAGGCTAAGCGCCGGCGGCCTGCTCAGACCGCCTTATGGCGGGACATTCGAACGGCTGTTCCGCTTGCTGAACTTGATCAGCTGACAGCATTTATTTTCGAAGTGGGCGCGTCCTCAGCGTTGTCTCATGCCAATGCAGCAAGCCGTTGCGCGAAAAAATTCCGCAGTATGCTGACGCCTACTGCCACTGAGTGCTCGATACAGCAGGAAATCTGTCCCGGCCCCCGAAAAGCCGGGCAGTCAGTGTCGAAAAAATAGAAAAAAGCCGGTCCGCTACAGCTAGAAGCGCAATGATGCTGCAATTTTTCTGACTATATTGCGCCGCAACTTTGCGGTAGAAGCGCGCTTCGCCGATCACGGGAAATTGAACATGGCTTTGCGCGCACCCATATCGGCCGCGCGCCGGGAAGTCGAAGCGCCGACCTCGCCAAGCCAGCAACGGAAAAACGACGATGCCGAAAATCAGGTTTCACAAGCTTGCAGCCATTGCTGTGCTCATCGGATTCGCCGCCTGGATGGCAACGGGCGAGTTCTCGTCCGTGGGCAGCGCCGCCGATCACCAGAAGGCAGGAGAGGCGGGCAAAGCCGCGCAATCCGGAGCCGAGAAGCCGAAGACGGCAGAGGCCGAGCCGAAGGCCGCATTGCGCACCGTCGCGGTGGTGACGCCGCCGCGCAAGACTTACGCGCGTGCCATCCGCATTTCCGGGCTGACCGAGGCGGACAAGCGCGCGGTGCTCGCCACGCGCGTCGCCGGCGTCATCGACAAGCTGCCGGTCAAGCAGGGCGATCACGTAAAGACGGGCGACCTGGTGCTGATGCTCGCCGCCGAAGAGAAGATCTCGAATGTCGACAACGCCAGGCAGTTGCTGGTGCAGCGACAGGCCGAACTCGACGCGGCGCTGCGGCTGATGAAGACCGGCAACCTGCCCAAGCTGCAGCTCGACACCGCGCGCTCGAACCTGACGGCGGCGCAGTCGATGCTGGAGACGGCGCAGGCCGAACTCGACCGCAACGAGGTGAAGGCGCCGTTCGACGGCGTCATCGACCGCGTGCCGGTCGAGCTCGGCAGCTCGGTGATGCAGGGCGGCGAGGTGGCCACCATCCTCAAGCTCGACCCGGTGATCGCACGCGGCGAGATCAGCGAGCGCGACCTGCGCTACATCAAAATCGGCGACGAAGCCAATGTGCGCCTGGTCAATGACCAGAAGGTCACCGGCACGGTGCGCTACATCAGCCGCGATGCCTCCTCGCAGACCCGCACCTTCCGGGTCGAGGTGGCGATCCCCAATGGGGACGGCTCCATCCCCGCCGGCATGACGGCCGAGATCGCGCTCAGCGCCGAGCCGACCGACGCGGTGCTTTTGCCGCGCTCGGTGGTGACGCTGGGCGACAAGGGCGACCTCGGCATCCGCGCCGTCGGCAAGGACGACAAGGTGGCGTTCTTCCCGATCGACCTCGTCGACGATACGCCGCATGGCCTGGTGCTCGGCGGCATCCCGCAGGACGCGCGCATCATCGTCGCCGGCCAGGAGCTGGTGAAAGAAGGCGATCTGGTGAAGCCGGTCGAGGCCGACCAGGCGACCATCAACAAGCTGATCAGCGAAGCCACCGCCGGCACGCAGTAGCGCGACCGGCAAGCCAGTCCCGCTGGCCAGCGTCGCCGCTTCCATAGAAACAGCAGGCATAGGTCATGGACATCGTCAGACTCGCCATCAACAACGCCCGCCTCACGATATCGGCGCTGATGTTCCTGCTCGCGGCGGGCTGGGTCGCCTATCAGTCGACGCCGAAGGAAGCGGAGCCGGATGTTCCGATTCCGATGATGTATGTCAGCCTGATCTACCAGGGCATCTCGCCGGAAGATTCCGAACGCCTGCTGCTTCGGCCGATGGAAAGTAAGCTGAAGAGCCTCAAGGGGCTCAAGGAGATGCGCTCGGCCGCCTTCCAGGGTGGCGGCTACGTGCTGGTCGAATTCCAGCCGCAGACCAATCTGGCCACCGCGCTCCAGGACACCCGCAGCAAGGTGCAGGACGCCAAGGCCGACCTGCCGCAGGCGGCCGAGGAGCCGACCGTCACCGAAGTCAACGTGTCGGAATTCCCGGTTCTGGTCGTCACGCTCTCCGGCGACGTGCCGGAGCGCGTGCTGACGTCGGCGGCGCGCGAGTTGCGCGACCGAATCGAGGAAGTGCCGGGCGTGTTGGAAGGCTCGTTGCAGGGCGCGCGCGACGATCTGGTCGAAGTCGTCATCGATCCGGTGAAGCTTTCCTCCTACGGGCTGCAGCTCGATCAGGTGATCCAGGGCGTCGGCGCCTCCAACAGCCTGGTCGCGGCCGGCAATCTCGAGGGCTCCGAGGGCAAATACGCGGTCAAGGTGCCGTCGCTGATCGAGACGCCCGAGGATGTCGCCAACCTGCCGGTCGTCGCCACGCCGAATGCCGTGGTGCAGGCCAAGGACGTCGCCACCGTGCGCTCGACCTTCAAGGACGCCGAGACGGTGACCCGGCTCGACGGCAAGCCGGCGATCGCCATCGAGGTGAAGAAGCGCATCGGCGCCAATCTGATCGATACGCTGACCCATGTCAGGGAAGTGTCCGACAACTTCATCAAGTCGATGCCGGAAGGCATGCATGTCACCTACACGCAGGACAAGTCGGTCTTCGTCAACCAGCTGCTCGGCGACCTGCAGAACCACGTGATGATCGCGGTCATCCTGGTGTTCATCGTCATCCTTTACGCGCTGTCGGGACGCGCCTCGCTGCTCATCGGCCTCGCCATCCCGTCGTCGTTCCTGATCGGCATCCTTTTGCTCGCCATGATGGGCTACACGATCAACATGATCGTGCTGTTCAGCCTCATCCTGGCGGTCGGCATGCTTGTCGACGACGCCATCATCGTCACCGAATTCGCGGAACGGCGCATGAGCGAGGGCATGGCGAAGGCGGACGCCTTCACGCTCGCCGCCAAGCGCATGGCCGGCCCGGTCATCGCGGCGACGATGACGCGCATCGCCGCCTTCTCGCCGCTCCTGTTCTGGCCGGGCATCATCGGCGACTTCATGAAATACATGCCGATCACGTTGATCGTGACGCTGTCGGCCTCGATGCTCTACGCGCTGGTCTTCGCGCCGACGCTCGGCGCCATCTTCGCCAAGGCGCCGGCGCATCATGAGGAGAGCAATCGCGACGGCTGGTACATGGCGCTGGTCAAGCAGGCGGTGCGCTTTCCGATCACCGTCATCCTGCTCACCGTCGGCCTGCTGGTCGGCGTCGGCTTCGCCTATTCGAAATATGGCGCCGGCGTCGAATTCTTCCCCAATGTCGAGCCGGATTACGGCCTGCTCTACGTGCATGCCCGCGGCAACCTTTCGCTGGCCGAAATGGACGCCGCCACCAAGACAGCCGAAAACCGGCTGCTCGGCTGGCCGGGCGTGAAATCGGTCTATACGCGCGTCGGCAAGACGCAAGGCGGCGGCCAGGACATTCCGGAAGATGTCGTCGGCGTGATCCAGTACGAATTCGTCGACTGGCGCGAACGCAAGTCCGCCAACCAGATCCTCGACGACCTGCGCGCGGTGATGGCCGGCATTCCCGGCGTCGATGTCGAGGTGCGCGTGCCGGAAGCCGGCCCGCCGACCGGCAAGCCGATCCAGATCAGGCTGTCGGCCGCAGATCCTGCCGGGCTCGACGACAAGGCGCGCGCGGTGGCGGCGCGGATCGCCAAGATCACCAACGTCATCGATGTTTCGGACGGCCTGCCGCCACCCGGCGTCGACTGGGCGCTCGAGGTCGACCGCGCCAAGGCCGCGCAATACGGCATCAGCCCGACCTCCGTGGGCACGGTGGTGCAACTGGTGACCAACGGCCTCAAGCTGTCGGAATACCGGCCGGCCGGCGCCGACGACGCGGTCGACATAAGGCTGCGTCTGCCGGAAGACCGGCGCACGCTGTCGACGCTCGACGAGCTTCGGGTGCAGACCTCGCAAGGGTCGGTGCCGATCTCCAACTTCGTGGTGCGCAAGCCCGAGCCGACGGTCGGCATCCTCAACCGCATCGATGGCGCGCGCACCGTGGTGGTGCAAGCCAATGTCAGCGCCGGCGCGCAGGTGGCGGCGGTGCAGCAGGAAGTCACCCAGGCCGTCGCCGACATGGGCCTCGGCAGCGGTATCCGCTGGAAGCTTGCCGGCTCCAACGAGGACAGCGCAGAAGCCAGCGCTTTCTTGAGCAAGGCCTTCGGCGCCGCGATCTTCCTGATCTTCCTGGTGCTGCTTGCGCAGTTCAACAAGTTCACCAGCGTGTGGCTTGTGCTGTCCTGCGTGGTCATGGCGACCATCGGCGTGTTCCTGGGGCTGCTTCTGACCGGCGAGGCCTTCGGCATCGTCATGTCGGGCATCGGCGTCATCGCGCTCGCCGGCGTGGTGGTGAACAACAACATCGTGCTCATCGACACCTATGACCGGCTGCGCGAGGAAGGCTGGGACAAGATGGACGCTGTGCTGCAGACCTGCCGCGAACGCGCGCGGCCGGTGGTGCTGACGGCCGTTTCGGCGATCCTCGGCGTGCTGCCGATCGCCTTCGGCCTCGGCCTCGAAATCTTCCATCACGAGACGACGATCAACGCGCCGTCGACGCAGTGGTGGATTTCGCTGTCCTCGGCGATCGTCTTCGGCCTGTCCTTCGCCACCTTGCTGACGCTGGTGGTGACGCCGTCGATGCTGATGGTGTTCACCCGCGCCAAGGTGAAGCCCGGCGCGCGGCGCGGCTGGTTCAGCCGCCTGTTCCGCCGCGGCAAGGGCGAGGCGTCGACCGATCAACCGGCTGCGGAGGCCGGCGCCGAGCCGGCGATCACCTTCCCGAAAGCCGCGGAATAGGCCGGTTTCGAACCCAAAGGCCAAAGCCGTCCGGGGGAACCACCGGGCGGCTTTTTGCATTGTTCCCTCGAACTCAACCAGACGGCGAGGGCTTTTCATGACGATCGCTACACTTCTCGTAATAATTCTGATCCTGATCCTGATCGGCGCGGTGCCGGCATGGCCACATTCGCGTGCCTGGGGCTACGGCCCGTCGGGCATCGTCGGCGTCATTCTGATAGTGCTGCTGATCCTCTTGTTGATGGGCAGGGTCTGAGCCAGACGATCTGAGGCCGGACCTTCGGGCCCGGCCGTTCTCATCTATTCGGCAGTCAAGCGGCCTGGCGCGAGGCGTTCGCAACGGCGATGCCGATATCCTGCATGGCTTCCGCCACCGCTTCGTCGAGCGGGGTATGCGGAATTTCGCCGATGACCTCTTCCAGCCGCGTCGAGACCAGCCGGTGCGCCTCGAAGCGCAGATAGGACATCGAGACGATCTCGCGCCACATGGCGACGAACGGGCTGCCGGCGCGCAGCACCCACCAGGGCATGAAGCTGAGCTTCAGCTTGCGGCCGAGCGCCTTCTCGGCGGCGGCCTTGATGTCGAGGTCGGTAACGGCGTGGCCAGGAAAATTCAGCGCCTCATAGGAGCCGAGCTTGTCGAGATTGCGCGCCAGGCCGACGAAGGCCACGGCGAAGTCCGGCAGATAGGCCCATTCATGCACGAGATCGGCCGGGCCGGGCGCGGTGTAGGTGCCCTTGCTCATCTTGGCGGCAACCACAAGATCGAACCAGCCGCCGCTGCCGGTGCCGCCGAAGAAGTCGCCGGCCCGCAGAACAGTGGTGCGCACGCGGCCGGCATCGGCCTCGCGGCGGAACAGCTCTTCCATGGCGCAGCGGATGCGGCCTTTCTCGGTGGTCGGATGGAAGGGCGTTTCCTCGGTGATCACCTGCGGCATCGGCGAGCCGTAATTGTAGACGGTGCCGGGGAAGAGATGCAGCGCGCCGTTCGCGCGGCAGGCGGCCATGACGTTCTCGGCCATCGGCAGGCACTTGCCCCAGTCGGTATAGATCGGGTTCAGACCGTTGAAGACGATGTCGACGCCTTCGGTGGCGCGGATCAGCGACTGGCGGTCGAGCGCATCGCCGGCGACCGCCGTGGCGCCCTTGAGTTCGGTCGGCACCTTGCCGGTGCGGGTGACGGTGCGGACGTCGAAACCGGCGTCGATGAAGGCCTTGGCGACCACGCGGCCGAGCCGGCCATTGGCGCCCAGAATTGCGATCTTGGTCATCTGTCTTCTCCGTTGCTTGCGTTTGCCCAATCAATCTGGCCTCTCCGCAAACGAATGAAAATTGGCTGACATCGGCGATCTGATATTCAAAAATGAATGAAGGAATTCGACTGGAACCTGATCAAGAGTTTCGTGGCGGTGGCCGAGACCGGCAGTCTTTCGGCCGCTGCCCGCAAGCTGGAGGCCAGCCAGCCGACGCTCGGCCGCCACATCGCCGAGTTGGAACAGGCGTTGGGCGTCACGCTGTTCCGGCGCGGACGGCGCGGCTATGAGCTGACGGAAGCCGGCAGCGCGCTCTATGAGCGCGGGCAGGCGGTGAGTGAGCAGGCCAACGCCTTCTCGCTTTTGGCGCTGGGCTCGGTCGAGGCGATCGAGGGCACGGTGCGCATCGCCGCAAGCGAAGTGGTTGCGGCCTGCGTGTTGCCGCAGATGATGGCGCGCCTTGGCGAGGAGGAGCCGGGCATCGAAGTCGAGATCGTCGCCTCGAACCAGGTCGAGAACCTGCTGCGCCGCGATGCCGACATCGCCATCCGCATGGTCAGGCCAGCGCAGAACGAGCTGGTGGCGCGCAAGGTCACCGACATCGCGCTTTGCCTTTGTGCGGCGAAATCATATCTCGACCGGCGCGGCCGGCCGGAGACGCCCGCCGACCTTGCCGACTACGCCCTGGTCGGGTTCGACCGCAGCGACGAGATCATTCGCGGCTTCACCGCCTTCGGCATTCCCGTCGGCCGCAGCCATTTCCGTTTCAGGACCGACAACCAGATCGTGCTATGGCAAGCGGTGCGGGCCGGAAACGGCATCGGCATCGGCCAGGAGCCGCTGGCAGACCGCGATCCGGAGCTGGAGAAGCTATTGCCGGAGGTGCCTTTGCCCAACCTGCCGGTGTGGCTCGCCATGCATCGCGACGTGCGGACCAGCATGCGCATCCGCCGCGTCGCCGATTTTCTGCATGAAGAGCTGAAGCGCTATTCCGCCGGCGCCGGCTAGCTGTGGAGCCTCAACAGGTTGTCCTCGGACAATGCGAGGCGACTGATGGGTGTTTTGGATTTTAGGCCGCCATGCGGGCGATGCCAATTGTAGCGATGCATCCAAACGGGCAACTCGGCAGC
>NZ_JBZEGV010000039.1:0-48819 GCF_058312955.1 Mesorhizobium sp. LEGMi-168a | reverse complement strand
TCTTCGACAGGCTGGGCCTGCCCCAGCTTGCCAGTTGACCTCAACCCAACGAACCGCCCGGTGCGGACCCGCATGCCGGGTGGTGTGGCAGGGGACGTGGAGATAACCTCCACGCCCCTATGCCGATTCTGGAACTCCTTCCACTCAGACCGTCAGCACGACCTTGCCGATCGGCCGGGTGGCAAGGAAGGCTTGGGCGGCGCCCGCCTGATCGAGCGGGAAGGTTTTCGCCACATGCGGCGACAGCTTCTTCGCATCGACCAGCTTGGCGAGCTCGACAAGGCCTTCGCGGTCAGGCACCACCGACATGCGCTCGACGCGGATGTGCCGATCCTTTGCCTTCGCCTTTGTCGCGTCATGGACGTTGAGCAGCGAGACCAGCACGCCGCGCGTTTCGCAGCACCTTCAGCGAGTCTTCGGCGTGATCGTCGCCGAGCGTCTCCAGCACAAGATCGAAATCGCCGGCATGCTCCGCGAAATCACTCTTTGTATAGTCGACGACCTCATCGGCGCCGAGCGAGCGGACGAAATCGAGCTTGTCCGGGCTGGCGGTCGAGACGACATAGGCGCCGCGCGCCTTGGCGATCTGCACCGCCAGATGGCCGACGCCGCCGGCGCCGGCATGGATCAGCGCGCGCTGGCCTGATTGAATGCGGCCGTGGCGGACAAGACCCTGCCAAGCGGTGAGACCGGCGAGCGGCAGCGCCGCCGCATGGACATGATCGATGCCGGCGGGCCTAATGGCGATCTCGTCCGCCGGCGAGGCCGCGAGCTCGGCATAGGCTCCTGCCTGTTTGGGAAAGCGCGGCATGCCGAACACCTCGTCGCCGACCTTGAAGGCGCCCATGCCGGCGCCCAGCGCCTCGACGGTTCCGGAAATATCCCAGCCGAGAATGAAGGGCGGTTCGCCAAGCCGCGGGTAAAAGCCGCCGCGCACGGCGCCGTCGACTGACGGAGCTTGGGCAGAACCTGGCGGGGCTGCTCAGCCAGATCCGCTCCTGGGCTGAAGAACATGCGCCCGACATCAAGGAGGCCCGCGCACGGGCATCGGCGGACCATCAGGATGATATGGCAATGCAGCCCTGAAGGGGAAGCGCGAGCAGGATCCGTCCTGGCGCGGTTCAAGGGCGACGCCGGCCGGCCCCGGCGATAGCGGCTAAAGCGCGTCGCGATCTTTCAGATTCGCTCCGTGCGCTTTAGGTTTTTGATTTTACGCATGTCTTTGTCCCGAAACCGGTCCCACTTTCGGAGACATGCTTTAGCGCGCTGGCTCAGCCGATCATGGCGCTGCGGCCGCCCATATCCGCATCGCGGATCTTGCTGTCGCGCGATTCCAGCATCTCCGCCTTGGAAAGCTCCGCTTCAGCTTCGCCGAGTAGTGATTCGGCCATGGTTCGTTGCTGGGCGAGGTCGCCCTGCGAGTTCCTGAGGTTGTCGCGGCGCAGGCGCGCCGCCTTGGCGAAGGTCGGATAGGCAAAATGATTGATGTCGGTGATGCCGGCTTTTTTCTCTTCGGCGACGATCTGCGCCTCCAATTCGACGGCCATGCGTTCGAACTCGGCGATCATCATGTCCAGCTGCAAGAGCTGGCGCCGTTTCTCATTCACCTGAAACTGCTTCAGCCGAACGAGGTTTTCACGTGACTTCATGACTCGGTACTCCGCAAAACGCACACCTGCATATCGTCCCATCGGCCTGGAAAGGCCCATGCGTTGCCCGTTTCCCCCGGCTTTCCCCCCACTATGGGAAACAAAGCCCTAAAGATTTTTGCCGGCGGTAACCATTCGTTTACGGGCATTGTTAATCATACGGGCGAGGACTTAAGGCCGGGTAAAAATTCCGGCGTCGGCGGGAAGCGCGGCCTGCGAGTCTCTGGAGTCACTTAGGCTGGCTTATTAATGTGGTACGTGAGCGATTTGGGTCCGTGATTCGTTATTAGATTCAAGTGGGTGTAGAAAGGGGTTAAAAAATCTGATATCGTGACCAGCACGAAATTAGGATTTGTTAACCAGTCGGTGGCACCTTCTGTTCAGGCAATCACTGCTCCGGGTTCCGGACGGGTCGTGACGCGGTCCGGCAGCAGAAAAGGGGAATGAAATGCGTGTTCTGCTGATTGAAGACGACAGTGCAACCGCACAAAGCATCGAGTTGATGCTGAAATCGGAAAGCTTCAACGTCTATACGACCGACCTCGGCGAAGAAGGGGTCGATCTCGGCAAGCTTTACGACTACGACATCATCCTTCTCGATCTCAATCTTCCCGACATGTCGGGTTACGAGGTGCTGCGCACGCTTCGCCTCTCCAAGGTCAAGACGCCGATCCTGATCCTCTCCGGCATGGCCGGCATCGAGGACAAGGTGCGCGGCCTCGGTTTCGGCGCCGACGACTACATGACCAAGCCTTTCCATAAGGACGAGCTGGTGGCGCGCATCCACGCCATCGTGCGCCGCTCCAAGGGCCATGCCCAATCGGTCATCACCACCGGCGACCTGGTGGTCAATCTCGACGCCAAGACGGTCGAGGTCGGCGGCCAGCGCGTGCACCTGACCGGCAAGGAATACCAGATGCTGGAACTGCTCTCGCTGCGCAAGGGCACGACGCTGACCAAGGAAATGTTCCTCAACCACCTCTATGGCGGCATGGACGAGCCGGAATTGAAGATCATCGACGTCTTCATCTGCAAGCTGCGCAAGAAGCTCGACGCGGCGTCCGGCGGCCAGAACTACATCGAGACGGTCTGGGGTCGCGGCTATGTGCTGCGCGAGCCGGAAGACATCCGCGTCAGCGCCTGATCTACGACCAAGCGATTCAAAAAACCCGGCTCCGGCCGGGTTTTCGTTTTTTGGTATCGAAAGCTTCAGGCTGCGATCTTCAGGAAGCGGAAGCTCTCGAGCAACTGTGCCCGATTGAAGGGCTTCAAGAGATAGCCTTGGGCGCCGGCACGCTTCGCCCGCATGATCGAGCCGACGTCGACTTCGACGAGCGAGACCAGGATCTGCGGCTTGACGGGGCTTTCGATGGCACGGATGCGGCGAATGAGGTCGACCGCCTGCATGTCCGGCAAGCCGCCGTCGACAACGACGACATCGGGCATGTCGCCGGAGCAAATCTCGATCGCATCAAGCCCGGTGGCCGCTTCGACGACCATGATGTCCGAACCGCCAAGGATACGCTTTGCGACCTTCCTGATGACGCTCGAATCGTCCACGAACAGGCAGCGCTTCATTTCCGGGCCCTCTTTGCCATCTGCCGAACCGGCAACCTCCGGTAACCGTGGGGCACCCTAGAGCAATCTGGTAAAGAAGCCGAAAAGCCGTTAGGTAAAGTTTTTCCAAATAGACGCATGGCACGGTTTTTCACCGCCATGCCAATACGCCGGCAATGGCAGAAATTGCTTTTCTCGCACTGCAAGCAGCAATATCACCGGAAATAAATACTTGGTCTGTTCTTGGCCTTTGCCTCAAGCCGCCGACAAGACGATCTCGTCGGCGGTTGCATGGATCGAGATCGTCATGTTGGCTTCACGCGCCAGAAGCAGCGTGTAATAGGGCTGGACCGTATGGGCGTCGATCGCTTCCTCAGGCTTGTGGCCGGAATGCAGCTCGAGGAATTTCGGCGGCACGCGCAGCATCGGGCCGCTGGCCGACAGCGAAAAACGCGGTTCGGTCTCGAGGTTCTCCAGCGTGACCACCAGCTTGCCGCCGCGCGGTATGGCCGCATTGGCGACGAGAATGAGATTGAGCAGCAGCTTGACCTTGTTCTTGGGTAGCAGCGCGCGGGCACCGTTCCAGATCAGCTCCGGCTTTTCGTTCTTCAAAAAGGCAATGGCCACAGCCTCGGCGTCGCCGGTGTCGATCATCATGCCGGCCGAGCCGGCGGCGCCGAAGGCGATACGGGCAAATTGCAGACGCGCCGAGGCGTTCCTGGCGCTCTGACGAATCAGTTTCATGGCGTCTTCGTCGGCACCGCCTTCGTCGAGCAATTCGAGGCCGTTGTTTATGGCGCCGACCGGCGAAATGATGTCGTGGCATACGCGACTGCACAGAAGCGCCGCCAGATCGGGGGCGGAGAGGGTGAAGAGCTCGGCCATCGGAGAATCCCTGCTAGTTCACATATTCATGGCCGAGCGACCGATTTCGCGCCCGCCACGCGAATCACGCTCTTTCCAAGGCTTTCTGAATACACAGCGCCCGCCCGCGCATCAACAAATCCGCAACCGCGGATGGCGAAAATGCTGCATTCACGCCGCGAAAAGCAAGCCGAAGGGGCCATGTCGGGCCGCAAGCCTTCGAACCGCCATCTTCCTGCGCCAGCTTAATGGTTGAAAAAGGATTACGGCATAGTTTGCCCGTGATAGTCATCTCGAAGCGGCCGCCAAGAGCCGTAGGGGTACGAGGCGTCGGCGAAAGTGCTCCCTGACGGAGATTGGAAGCATGTTTTCCCGATTCTATGACCGGACTCTCGTCCGCGTCCTCACCATGACGATCGCCCTCATGGGTGTTCTCATCTTCTCAACCTCCGCGTCGCGGGCCCAGGAATACACCGCGCAGGAGATCATCGATTCCGGCCACAAGTTCTTCGGCGCGACGTCGGGCGGCCTCGCCACCGTCGTGGAAAAGATCTTTGCGTCCTACGGCCTGCCCAACGGCTATCTGCTCGGCGAGGAGGGATCCGGCGCGCTGATCGGCGGCCTGACCTACGGCGAGGGCACGCTCTACACCAAGAACGCCGGCGACCATAAGGTGTTCTGGCAAGGCCCATCGCTCGGCTGGGATTTCGGCGGCGAAGGGTCGCGCGTGATGATGCTGGTCTACAATCTCGACGACATCAGCAGCCTCTACAATCGCTTCGGCGGCGTCGCCGGCTCCGCCTATGTCGTGGCCGGCGTCGGCTTCAACGTGCTGCAGAGCAACAGGGTGCTCATCGTTCCGATCCGCACCGGCGTCGGCGCCCGGCTCGGCGTCAATCTCGGCTACCTGAAGCTTACGGAACGGGCGACCTGGAATCCGTTCTGAGCGGACAGGATTGCCACAACCGCCCGGATAAGACCGATCGCGCCGCGGCATGCTCTTGCCGCGGCGCTGGATTTCCGCCATGCCAAGATGGCACAGTCGGGCATTGGCGGATTGCCGCCTTGCATACGGAATAGTCCACCTTGGTCCAGTCGATCCTGTTCTTCGCACTCGGCTTCCTCTGCGCCGTCTTTCTGGTGTCGCTGATTGCGCCGGCCGTCTGGCGGCGGGCCGTCGTTCTGACGCGCAGGCGCCTCGAGGCCTCAATGCCGCTGACGCCCGCCGAGATCCTGGCTGAAAAGGACCGGGTCCGCGCCGAATTCGCCATGAACACGCGCCGGCTCGAGATGAACATCAAGAGCCTCAAGGAGAAGGCGGCCGAGCAACTGGTCGAGATCGGTCGCGGCCGCGAGGCCCTGAAGGGGCTGGCGGTCGAGACGAAGGACAAGAACCAGGCGCTTTCGGACCTGCAGGCCAGGAACGCGGAGCTCCGGCAGCGCGAGGAAGAACTGCGCAAGCTGTCGGAAAAGCTGGGGCAAACGGAGCGCTCCCTGGAGAAGCGCGCGCTGGAGCTGCAAAAGCTCGAGCAGATGTATGATGATGCCAGCTTCTCATCCAGCAACCGCCAGATCGAGCTCGTGGCTCGTGAATCGGAACTGGACAAGCTCGCCAATGATATTGCGATGCTGCGCAGCCAGCGCAAGGAAGCGGACCGGCGCAATCAGGAAATCGCCGCGGAAGGCAAAGCAGTCCGAGACACGCTCAAGGCGGAAAAGAAGCGGGCAGCCGAACTGGACAAGAAAGTCGAGCGGCTGCTTGCGACCCTTGCCGACCGCGAGGAAAAGCTCGACAGGCGTGAGAAGGAGCTTGCCCGGATGCGCGAACGCTCAAAGCAGGGTGCCGAGGCAAACAATGGAACGCGCCAGGTTGGCGAGGTCGAAGGCATCGACAAGGCCATCGCCAAGCTCGAAGGCGATCGGGAGCGGCTGGAGGCGAGGCTGACGGCGCTGGCGCGTGAGAACAAGCGGCTCAAGACCGACCTTGCCACGCTCGAAACGGCGAGGCCCGAACAGGCCGGCGACGCGCGACGCGCCGGTGCGGCGCTTCGTGAACAGATGAACGAACTGGCGGCCGAGGTCGTCAACCTGACGATGAAGCTGGACAGGCCGGATTCGCCGATTGTGAAGGCCTTGGCGACCCCTCGCGACGGGCAGCAGGGCGCGGGCGAGCGCGGCATCAGCCTCGCGGACCGTGTAAGGGCCCTTCAGAAGGCCGACCCAACCAGCTGATCCAAACGCAGCCAGTCGGCCAGGCGGCGCTGTCCCTGCTTGCTGGACAGCTATCGTTTCGAGAAGTGGTGCAGAGCGATGGCCGAAGCGGCGGCAACGTTCAGGCTGTCGAAACCCTCCGCCATGCCGATCCGTACCGTCCGCAGCCGGATGAGCAGGGCTTCAGGCAGGCCTTCGCCTTCCGTGCCGAGATAGAGCGCCAGCCGCGACGTTCTTTGCGCGGCGCGAATGTCGGTCTCGCCGTGCGGCGAGAGCGCGAACTGGCTGAAGCCCAGCCGGTCGAGCATCGCAATCAAGCTCATGGCGTCGCCGAAGGGGGCGAAAGGGACTTTTAGCGCCGCGCCGACCGAAACGCGGATCGCCTTGCGGTAGAGCGGATCGCAGCAGGTGGGATCGAGAAGCACGGCGTCCGCGCCAAAGGCCGCGGCGTTGCGGAAGATCGAGCCCATATTGTCGTGATTGGATATGCCGACCAGAACCACGACCAGCGCGTTTGCCGGCAAGGTTTCGAGCAAAACCTCCGCTGGTCGAGGAGTGCCGCGAACGCCGATCGCCAATATGCCGCGATGCATATGAAAGCCGGCGATCCGGTCCATGACCTCGCCCTTGGCGACATAGACCGGAAAGTCCGCCGGCGCCTTGCGCAAGACGCCCTCCAGGCCCGCCAGCCTGTTTTCCAGAATGAGAGCCGACTCCGCCGCAAAGCGTCCGGCCGTCAACAGAAGATCCAGCACCACCTTGCCTTCCGCGACGAAGCGACCGTGGCGGCCGACGAGGTCGCGCTCGCGGATGTCGAGGTAGGCGGCGACACGCGGATCCTGCGGGTCGTCGATGGGGATGAGGTTCATGCAAATCTCGCCGGCGAACGATCGTCAGCGAGGTAAGGGGCTTTGGAGAGCGCGGGTCAAGCCCCGGCGCGGCGCATCCTGTAGGCCATCTGGGACAGGTCGCCGTCGCCGAAAATGCCTTCCAGCATGCGAAGCAGCTCGCGTACCGCATCGGATTTGCAGGAATAATAGATCATCTGGCGGTCGCGGCGCGTCTCGACAATGTCGAGCGCTCTCAGCTTGGCCAGATGCTGCGACAGAGCGGACTGGCTCAACCGGACTTTCTCGGCGATGGCACCGACCGACATTTCGCCTTCGATCAGATAGCTGACGATCAGCAGCCGCTTCTCGTTGCCCATGAGTGTCAGAAACGCGGCAGCCGATTCGGCATTGGCGACTAGCTTGCTCGAGATCATAGATGCCCCATGTTTTCTGGCTCATCCAGCCGCCATGGGGGCAATGGTGGCTGATTCCACGATGTTCAGGTCAGGAAGCGCCGCTGAATCAGCGCTGCAACGAAAGGTAGATCATTTTATCTAAATCTCAAGAGTTGCTTTCGATCTGGGGCGATTAACTTTCGCTACTGTGCCTAGCCCGCGGCGCGCCCGCTCTTTGCCATCTCGACCAGCACGGACCGCAACTCGCGGGCAGTGCTCAAAGGCTGCGGGAAGAAGATCCTGCAGATGGCATCCGAAGAAGCCAGATCCATGCCGTCGGCATCGAAACCCGTGGCGATCCAGCCATCGCCTTCGGCCCGGCCGAAATGGCGCGCATAGAGGCAAAGCGCATCGCGATGGTCGGCGTTCATGTGGTCAAGCGCCGACTGTTCGCTCACCGCAAGCTCCTCGACGATCGGACCGCCGGTGATCAGGTCGGCGCGATCCAGAAGATAGGCCTTGCCGAAACCGCCATTGAGACCGGCGCGTTCGGGCTCGAGCCGGAATATCGAGAAGTCGCCAAGCCCGGCATAGAGCTTCGCCTTCGGATTGCGGTTGAGATAGCGCCGTTCGGCGCGGGCGTGATCGGCCGAGCCACGCTCCAGCCGCAGCGCCCGGCATGTCAGGCTGATGCGTGGATGCGCCAGCGGATCGCCCTTGCCGGGTTCGCCAAGCAGCAGCGAGCAGCGCGGGTCGGCGAGAAGCGCGCCGGTATGTGCGGACAGCATCGAGACCAGGATCAGCGGCGCGCCGTCGATGTCGGTCGCCACGCCGACCCGGCTTGCGAGCGGCGCGCCGGTGCCGGGCTCAATCACGGCGAGCGCGCCGAAGCGGGCCGAGCGGATCAGCGTCTTCGCCAGCCTGATGGCCTCGGCGTCGGTCTCGCGGATGACATCCTTCCTGGTCTCGGTCAAAGCGCTCCCCTTTTCGGTCGAAACACTTTCAGGATAAGCTGATTTCTGGTCTCCGGTTTATTGGCCAAACAGGCCGGACCTGACAAGGGCCGCGATTTCACTTTCGCTCATGCCGAAGCGCGCCAGCACGGTTGCCGGCTGACGATCGGCAGCGGTCGGCGTCGTGGCAAGAGTTTGGGGAGCTTCCGAGAAGCGCGGCGAAGGGGCCGGACGTTCGAGCCGGTAGGATCTCACGAAGCTCTGCCTTGCGCGATTGTGAGGGTGGTCCCTGGCTTCGCTCAGCGACAGAACCGGAGCGACGCAGGCATCGGTCGAGTCAAAGACGTCGACCCACTCGTCGCGCGTCTTCTCCCTGATCCTGCCTGCGATCACGGTTCGCATGTCGGGCCACGATGCCCTGTCATATTGGCTGCGGACAAAACGCTGGTCGAGCGGCAGCAGCCTCGCGAATTCGGCGAAGAACTGCGGCTCGAGGCAGCCGATGGCGACATGCCGGCCGTCCGCGGTCTCATAGGTGTCGTAAAAAGGAGCGCCTGAATCGAGCAGGTTCTCGCCGCGTCGGTCGTTCCAGAGGCCTGCCGTCATGAAGGCGTGGATCGGAGTCGCAAGCATCGATGCGCCCTCGATCATCGCGGCGTCGATCACCTGGCCCTTGCCGGTGCGCGAGCGCTGGAAGAGGGCGGCAAGCACGCCGGCGATCAGCATCATGGCGCCGCCGCCCTGGTCGGCGACGAGGTTCAGCGGCGGCACGGGCGGCGCTCCCTGCCTGCCGATCGCGTGCAGCAGGCCGGCATAGGCGAGATAGGTGATGTCATGGCCGGCACGGCGCGAGAGCGGTCCGTCCTGGCCAAAACCCGTCAGGCGGCCATAGATCAGCGCTGGATTGTGTTCGAGCACGACGTCGGGACCGAGACCCAGCCGCTCCATGACGCCGGGACGAAAGCCTTCGATGAGAATGTCGGTCTTTTCCGCCAGACGCAGCAGCAGCCCCACGCCGTCCGGTCGTTTCAGGTCGAGCTTGAGGATAGAGCGGCCGTGGCGGTCGAGGTCGTAGGCCTCCGGCAAGGACAGAAGCGGCTCTTTGGCGTCCGCCCGCTCGATGCGCAGCACCTCGGCGCCCATTTCCGACAGCATGAGGGCGGCGAGCGGCACGGGGCCGAGGCCCGCCATCTCGATCACTTTCACGCCGGCCAGCGGCCCTGTCTTGTCGGCGGCGGCGCCTGTCTGCGGCGTGGTCATTGCCTTCTATTTCGGCGCCATGCGGATGGCGCCGTCGAGGCGGATCGTCTCGCCGTTCAGCATCTGGTTCTCGATGATGTGGAGCGCGAGCGCGGCATATTCCGAGGGCTCGCCGAGGCGGGGCGGAAAGGGGACCGAGGCGCCGAGCGAATCCTGCACCTCCTGCGGCATGCCGGCCATCATCGGCGTCTTGAAGATGCCGGGGGCGATGGTGCAGACGCGGATGCCGGAGCGCGCGAGGTCGCGCGCCACCGGCAGCGTCATGCCGACGACGCCGCCCTTGGACGCCGAATAAGCGGCCTGTCCGATCTGGCCGTCATAAGCGGCGACCGATGCCGTGTTGACGATGACGCCGCGCTCGCCGCCCGCGAGCGGATCGAGCTTCGCCGCCCGGTCGGCGACGAGGCGGATCATGTTGAAGGTGCCGATCAGGTTGATCTCGATCACCTTGCGATACTGGTCGAGCGGGTGCGGACCATCCTTGCCGACCGTCTTCACGCCGATGGCGATGCCGGCGCAATTGACCAGAATGCGCGGCTCGCCGAGTTTATCTGCCACCTCGGCAATGGCGGCGGCGCCGCTGTCGCCGCTGCTGACGTCGCACTGAACGGCGATGCCGCCGATATCGGCGGCAACCTTCGCCGCGCGCTCTATGCCGACATCCAGTATGGCAACTTTGGCGCCCCTGGCGGCAAGGGCGCGCGCCGTCGCTTCGCCCAGGCCGGAGCCACCGCCGGTGACGATCGCGATCTGGCCATTCGGGTTCATGCAGGCGTCCTCCCAGGATTTTTGGTCATGCTACGAAGCCCGCCCGCGAGGCGCAACCTGCATCGGGGATCGATCCGGCGGGATCATTCGCGGGGCGATTGACGGGATCAATCGACAATGTCGATTAACCCGTGAGTCACGCCATTGCCGGGAGTTGCTCGGGCAGGCGGGCCGTGTCCGCATGGCAGACCTCGCCGACGAACCGGGCCACCGCGCCAGGCTTTATTTCGTGATGGAGCAAGCGGTCGAGATCGACCGGCCGCGGCATGGTAATCTGCCCGCGCGGAAAGCGCTTGAAACCGAGCGGCCCATAATAGGGTTCGTCGCCGACCAGCATCACGGCCGGCGCTCCGGCCTTGGCCGCGACTTCCAGTGCGATCGCCACCAGCCGGCGGCCGATGCCGAGATTCTTGAACGCCGGCCGCACGGCGAGCGGTCCGAGCATCATGGCGCGGCCGGCGCCCGCCGCCACGCGCGTCATACGCACGGAAGCGATTACGGTGTCGCCCTTGACCGCGACAAAAGACATCGAGCGGTCATGCCCGCCGGACTCGCGGATCTTGTAGGCGGCAAGCACGAAACGGCCAGGCCCGAAGGCTTCCTCGTTTATGGCTTCGATTTCAGGATCGTGCGCCGGGGTTTCCGGAAGATATTTCACGTCGGCAAGGCTCATGGTCTTTGCGTTCCGGTATGCGAGGAAAGGTTTGCTGCAAGCGGCAGCGTTCGCCAGTCAGCGCTTCATCAAGCGCGGGCGCCCTTTCGTCGTCGGTCGAACCGGATCAAGGCAAAGTCGAACATGGGCGCCTCCGCTAGCATCAATTTTTCCCGGCTGCAATCGGCGCTTTTCACCTTTCTTTCCACCGCTTGACGATCTGGTTCGTCATTTGACGAACTGGTTCGTCGTTTGACGAACTGTTCAGCGCCTGAGGGTTTCGACATTTCGGCCAAGCGCCTAAATACCATGCGGACCGATAGGGAGATTTCGCATGGGATTGCTGATTGAAGGCAGATGGCAGGATCGGCCGGTTGCCACCGACAGCGGCGGCAGATTCGTTCGGGCCGAAGCGCAATGGCGCGACTGGGTGACGCGTGACGGCGCGCCGCCAGAAGGTCGAAGGCGCGGCTTCAAGGCCGAGCCCGGCCGCTATCATCTCTACGTCTCGCTCGCCTGCCCATGGGCGCACCGGACCTTGATTTTCCGCGCCTTGAAGAAGCTGGAAGACATCGTCTCGGTCTCCGTGGTGCACCATTTCATGGGCGAGAACGGCTGGACCTTCAAGGCCGAGGACGGCGCCACCGGCGACACGCTCTACGGCCTCGACTTCCTGCACCAGATCTATGCGAAAGCCGATCCCGCCTATTCCGGCCGGGCGTCGGTGCCGGTGCTGTGGGACAAAAAGCAGGAGACTATCGTCAACAACGAGTCCTCCGAGATCATCCGGATGCTGAATTCTGCCTTCGACGAATGGGGCGATGCGAGCCTCGACTTCTATCCGCCGGCGCTGCGGACCGAGATCGACAAGATCAATGCGCTGGTCTATCCGGCGATCAACAACGGCGTTTACCGCACCGGCTTCGCCACCACGCAGGAAGCCTATGAGGAAGCGTTCGGCGAATTGTTCTCAGCACTCGATACGATCGAAGAGCGCCTTTCGAAGCAGCGCTATCTGGTCGGCGAGCGCATCACCGAGGCCGACTGGCGACTGTTCACCACGCTGGTGCGTTTCGATCCGGTCTATGTCGGCCACTTCAAATGCAATCTGCGCCGCATCGCCGACTATCCGAACCTGTCGAACTATCTGCGCGACCTCTACCAGGTGCCCGGCGTTTCAGGCACGGTCAATTTGCATCACATCAAGTCGCATTATTACGGCAGCCACAAATCGATCAATCCGACGGGCATTGTCCCGGTGGGGCCGGAACTCGACTATGCGGCGCCGCACGATCGCGGCAGGTTCAAGAAGGCGGCTTGACTACCAGTAGACTGAGATCGGCTCGCCGCCGAAAATTTCGGCAATCCGTCGTCGAGTCGCCGGCGTCGTGTCTTCCGGCAGGCGGTCCAGCGGAAAGAAACCCGCTTCGGCAATCTCATGGTCCGGCAGTTTCGGCGCCGTCTGGCCGAACGCTTCGACCAGATAGAGGCCGACATGGTCGCGGCGGCTGGAGCGGCGGTTGAAATGCATCGATTTCAGCATCGGCGGCGCCGTCAGCGCGATGTTGCCTTCCTCGGCCAGTTCGCGCGCCAGCGCCTCCAGCAGCGTCTCGCCTATCTCGACGCCGCCGCCCGGCAATTGCCAGCCCGGAACATAGGTATGGCGGATGAGGAAGACGGCGTTGGAGGCGCGGTCGTAGACGAGGCCGCGCACGCCAAGCGTCATCGGGCGCCGCAGCAGGAAATAGAGATGGAACAGCCTTGCCCGCAGTCCCGCCCAGCCCGTCTGGCGGAACGCCTCTTCGGTGTCGGGCGAGCCGGTCATCCGGCAATCGCCAAGCGAACAGCAAACGGTGAGTGGAAAGCCTGAACCGTGTCGCTTAAGAAGGGGCTATGCTCAGGCTCGCACATATTTCCGATGTCCATCTGGGGCCTCTGCCCGATGTAACCTATCGCGATCTCGCGTCCAAGCGCGTGCTGGGTTACGTCAACTGGCAGCGCAACCGCCGCCGGCATATGCATGACGCCGTCATCGACACGATCGTCGCCGACATCAAGGCCAACGCGCCCGACCATCTCGCCGTCACCGGCGATCTCGTCAACCTGGCGCTCGACGGCGAGATCGAGATGGCGAAACATTGGTTGGAGACGCTTGGCTCTCCGAACGACGTGTCCGTGGTGCCAGGCAACCACGACGCTTATGTGCCGGGCGCCTTCGACAAGGTCTGCCGGTCCTGGGCGCCGTGGATGACGGGCGACGGCGTCAACAGCCCGGTCGACCGCAATTCCTTTCCCTATCTGCGTGTGCGCGGCGACGTCGCGCTGATCGGCGTCACGACGGCGCGGGCTACGGCGCCCTTCATGGCCAACGGCTTCTTCATGGAGGGCCAAGCGGAGCGGCTCGGCAGGATCCTCGATGCCACGGCCAAACAGGGGCTGTTTCGCGCCATCATGATCCATCATCCGCCGGTGCGCGGCGCTGTCTCGCAGCATAAGCGGCTGTTCGGCATCGCGCGCTTCAACAAGGTCATTCGCCGGCATGGCGCCGAGCTGGTCCTGCACGGTCACTCGCACCTGCCGTCGCTGTTCACCATCGGTCCGCGCGGCGCCAAGGTGCCGGTGGTCGGCGTGGCCGCCGGCGGCCAGGCACCGGGCGGCAGGCATCCGGCCGCTCAATACAATCTGTTCGAGATAGACGGGGGAAAAGACAACTGGAGCATCCGCCTGACACGCCGCGGCCTGACCGGTCCGGCACTGCCGCCCTCGGATATTCAGGTGATGGAGCTCGGCGTCGATATGCCTGTGGTTCGGGAGCCCCTCGTCAGAAGCTGATCTTCATCTGGGCGATGCGGTCCCAGAACAGCACCAGCGATACCGCCAAGCCCACAAGGGCGCCGGCGGCGATCAAACCAATGCCGGCGAAGAAGGTCGTCCAGCCGTTGCGGCGCGCTGCGGATCGCAAGGGCGGCTCCGCTTCCTGGACATCGGCGCGATGCAAGCCAGGCATGGCGCTCTCGACTCCGCCTTCCATCATCCGCTGCCGCTCGACGACACGTTCGGCCACGTAGCGTGTCACGGCGTCCGAAACGGGCTTCATTTCGATGGATTCGGCCAACACCACGCGGCCGATGCGCGTGTCCTTGAGGAAGCGGAAGGTGCGGCGATCCCGCCCCATGGCGACGTGGCTGACGGCATCGATCCACAGCCGCGGCTGCAGGCCCGACGAGACCGCGAAGTCGAAATTGTCGATGTCGGCCGGCACATCGGCAAAGACGGGCGCGAGCTCGGCAGCCAGAAGTTCGAGCCGCATGCGGTGCGCCTCGCGCATGTCGACCACCACATCGTCGCGGTCGGCGAAGGCGTTCTTGACGTCGCGGACCGCATCCGCGAGCTTTCGCGACGGCTCGATCGGGGTGATTTTGTCGCCTGCGTCTTTCATGGCGGCTGCCTCGCTGTTGGTAAACAGCGAGTTAACACAGTCGCCGGCAAAATGCACTGCGAGATGAGGTTCAGCTCGCCGCGGCGCCCAATACAGGCCGCTGGCCTCGGCTGCGCCGCCGCGTGTTGCGGCGCACGACCTCCGCGATCAGGTCGGGCGCCTCCTCGACCAGCATGTGGCCGGCCTCCAGCACGTGGTGCAGGTGGAAATGCGCCGGCAGGCTTTCGGCCTGGTCGACAGGCAGGACGGGATCGTTCGTTCCCCAAACCACCATCACCGGCATGCTCAAGGTCTCCAGCCGTTCGCTCGGGATGACGCCTTGCCGGTCATCCCTGGTCATCGCGGCCGCGATATCGACAAGGCTCTGCAACTGGCCCGGCCGTTCGCGCATGCGCAATAGCGCCTCCACCACGTGTTCAGGAGGCACGCTCCTCGACCCCGACATGGTGGCAAGGCATGCACGAATTTCGTCTCTGTCGGCCGCGGCGGCATAGCGGCGCAGCAACGGACCGTTGATCTCGGGGCCGAAGCCGCCGGGCGCCAGCAAGGTCAGCGAGGCAACCCTTTCAGGATCGGCGAGCGCCATCAACGTCGCGATCGCGCCGCCCATGGAATGGCCAACGAGGTGGACCTTGCCCCGCCGGCGGGCGGCCAGATCCGCGAGGATGGCCCGCGCCGCCTTTTTGGCGCTCCCCTCTTTGCGATGTTCCAGGGAGTTTCCGTGGCCGGGCAGGTCGTAGGCCAATGCCCTTACCCCGGGCACCAATCCCGCAATCACGTCGCGCCAGATCGAATGGCAGCTACCGAAACCGTGCAGGAAGACGATCGTCTTCGAGCCGGCACCGCTTTCGGCGACATGAAGGGACGGGAGCATCAAATTTAATCAAAATTATTAGCTGCGAGACGAAACAAGGCGGCAAAATCAAGATGCGGCTGGATTGCTCCCTGGGCGGACCGATAGCCAGTAAAATTTTCGCGACTGGGATCGTGGCTCAACCGAATGTCGAAGCGAGCCCAATACTTATTGAATTTCGGCCCACTTTGCCGGGCGGAGTCAGCACGGCGGGCACGGATCCAATTTGTAACGCGCCAGCGAACGGCCTGCGGCCGCTCAACTCGGATTGCCGATCCCGGCAGAGCGCAGGGCCTGCACCAGCCGATCGGTGAGATCGGCGGGATATTTCCTGTCGATGAAGGTCGCGCGCGGGTCGGCGGCGAATTTCGGGAATTCGGCCGCGAGTTCGTTTGCCAACTCGCTGGCGAGCTTGTCGCGGCCGGAAATCTTGGCGCCGATCAGGCGCGCGGCAAGGTAGTGCGATTTGGAGGTCGTGGTTCTGAGCGACTCGCTGGCAATCGCCGCCCGCTTCGTGTCGCCTTGCATCAGGGCTCCGAGAAACAGACCGTAATCCCACCAGGTCGGGTGGCCGCTGAATGTTTCGACGGCGTGGCCGAGGATCGGCGTACCTTCCTGATATTTGCCGGCGAAGATCAGACCGTAGCCATAGGCGGCGGCCATACCGAGATCATAGGGGTTGAGCTCATAGGACTTGCGCATCCAGCGGATCGCTTCGTCGGTATTGCCGAGACGCGAGTTGAGATAGCCATAGGCGCGATGCGCGTGCGGGCTCATCGGCCCCATTTGAATGGCGCGATGAGCAAACGACATGGCCTGTTCGATGGTCGCACTGGGCGGATAGGCGTAGTGGTTGTTGACGGCTTCCAGTTGCAGGGAAGCCAGTTCCGAGTAGACGAGCGATGATTTCGTGCCTTCGCCGGCCAGCTTCTCCAGGCAGCGATACGCAGCCTCGTGCGTCCTGGCGCTCTGGTCGAGATAGTAGCGGTCGTTGAGCACCAGACATCCGATCTGGCTGGTCTGGATGTCGCTCTGGTCGATATAACTGTAGATCGCGCCGGAAGCGGGGATGGTCGAAGTCAAAAGACTGGCGATGTTGTTTTCGACCGCACCAGGCGCGCTTTCAGCCGACGTCAGGTTGCGCGACAGGAGAACCCGTCCCGTCGCGACGCTCTGCAATTCGATCATCACGTCGCCGGCGGCGGGTCCGGGAATGACGTCGAAGACGAAGCTGATCGGATCGGCGGAAGTTTCGCGCGTGGCGTCGGCGTCACGCCCGATGAAGTCTATGGTATCGAAGCCGGCGAGGCCTGCGCGCAGCGAAGAGGCGACACGGGCCGCCTCAGGGCCATCGGCTTTGATGGCCATGTAGATCAAGGGCAAGCTCTCGAACGGCTGCGAAGCAACGCTGCCGGTCGCACCTGCCGTTTCGACCGGCGCGGCTGCATCGCGATCGTGGAAAAAGGCGTTGCCCTGGCGGACGACAAGGACACCGAGCATGGCGATGACCAGAACCATGGCTGCCCAGAAGAACCGCAATTGGCGCGTCAGCGAAGAGGCGGATGCCGCCGGGGCCGTCATCAACGGCGCGGCATCGGTGGGTGCGGAATTATCGAGATGTTCGGCCGATGGCGGCGCGGCCTGGCCGCTACCGGCGGGTTTGGCTTCGGCGCCCAGCCGGATCGCATTCAGCTCGTAGGAAGGTACATAGCCGCCACGCGGGATTGCGATACGCACCGGCTCGGCAATGCCCTCATTGGCGAAATAATGCTCCAGAAGCTCACGCAGCCGCCCGGCCTGGACCCTGACGACGGCGTCGGTCGCCGAGTCGAAATCGCCGTCCTTGCCGAAGACGTCCATGGCGATGGAAAGGCCCTTCAGCCTGTCGCCTTCGCCGGCCTGCTCACGCTCCACCAGATAGCGCAATAGCCTGCGAGCACGCTCGGAGCGTCCGAACGTTTCGCTGGCAAGCAGTCGCTCCAATGTCTCGCGCACTGCGGGGGCGGCAGGCGTGGCAGGCTCCAAGTGTCGAACCTTTCAAAGTCGGCACAGGTTAGGACGCGATAATATAGCGCTCGCGCCAGCACACAAGAATGCTTCTGTTATGCTTTCGCGTAAGCCACCGCAAATTTCCCTGCCGGTTAATGAAATGGCAGGGAAATCGCATGGTTTGCAGGGTGGCGCGCTTGGCGGACGCGCCGCGTTCAAGGGCTAAAATGTTCAGCCGGTCTTGCGGCCGAGGATGCGGTTGGCGGCCGAAACCACGGCCTCCAGCGAGGCGGCGACGATGTTGGTGTTTATGCCTGCGCCGAACAGCTTGCCGCCCGGATATTCCATCTCGACATAGGAAATGGCCGACGCGTTGGAACCCCGCTGCAAGGAATGTTCGGAATAGTCGAGCACCGACATCTCCACGCCGACATGGCGCGAAAGCGCATCGACGAAGCCATCGATCGGACCGGTGCCGGAACCGGTGATGGTCATCTCCTTGCCATTGTCGAGGATGACCGCCTCCACCATGCGCCGCCCCTTCGCTGTAGTGTCGGGGTAGGTGTGATGATCGAGGAATTTCAGCCTGGCGCCGGGCTGGTCGACATAGGCTTCGAGGAAGCGCTCGTGGATGCGCTTGGCCGGCACTTCCTTGCCTTCGGCATCGGTGATCGCCTGGATCGCCTGGCTGAACTCGATCTGCAAATTGCGCGGCAGGTTGAGGCCGTAGTCGGCATGCAGCACATAGGCGATGCCGCCCTTGCCGGACTGCGAGTTGATGCGGATGATCGCCTCGTAGGTGCGGCCGACGTCGGCCGGGTCGATCGGCAGATAGGGCACTTCCCAGAGCGGCGTGTTGGCCATGCGCAACGCCTTCATGCCCTTGTTGATGGCATCCTGGTGCGAGCCGGAGAAAGCGGTGTAGACAAGCTCGCCGACATAGGGATGGCGTTCCGGGATCTTCAACTGATTGGAATATTCGTAGACGTCCTTCATCCGGTTGATGTCGGAGCAGTCCAGCCCGGGATCGACCCCTTGCGTGTACATGTTGAGCGCCAGGGTGACGATGTCGACATTGCCGGTGCGCTCGCCATTGCCGAACAGCGTTCCCTCGACGCGGTCGGCGCCGGCCATCAGGCCGAGCTCGGTGGTGGCGATGCCGGTGCCGCGGTCGTTGTGCGGATGCAGCGAGATGATCAGCTTGTCGCGGTTGTCGAGGTTGCGGCACATCCATTCGATGCGGTCGGCATAGACGTTGGGCGTCGACATCTCGACGGTCGAGGGCAGGTTGATGATCAGCTTGTTGTCGGCCGTCGGCTTCACGATCTCGGTGACGGCGTTGCAGATCTCCAGCGCCACCTCGAGCTCGGTGCCGGTGAAGCTCTCCGGCGAGTACTCGAAACGATAGCCGCCGCCTGCCTTGGCCGCCATGTCGGTGATCATCTTGGCGGCGTCGGTGGCGATGCGCTTGATGCCGGCGACGTCCTTCTCGAAGACGACGCGGCGCTGCAGCTCGCTGGTCGAGTTGTAGAAATGCACGATCGGGCGATGGGCGCCCTTGAGTGCTTCGAAGGTCCGCGTGATCAGCTCGGGCCGGCACTGCACCAGCACCTGCAGCGACACATCGCTCGGCACGCCGCCTTCCTCGATGCACCAGCGGGCGAAATCGAAATCGGTCTGCGAGGCCGACGGAAAGCCGATCTCGATCTCCTTGAAGCCCATGTCGATGAGCAGCGCGAACATGCGCGCCTTGCGCTCATGGCCCATCGGGTCGATCAGCGCCTGGTTGCCGTCGCGCAGGTCGACCGAGCACCAGATCGGCGCCTTGTCGATGACCTTGGACGGCCAGGTACGATCGGCGAGATTGACGGTCGGGTAGGGTTGATATTTGCGGGCGGCATCCGACATCTGCCCCGGCGCTTGCGCGCCCGTTTCGGCCTTGCCGGCGCGGATTGCTTCTCGTCTATTCATCGTCGTTTCTCCCGGCGGCTCGTGTGACCGCCTTCAGGCGGATTGGTGCCGAGCGGCGCCTTTACCAAAGTTTCATTCGCTTGATGTGACTTGCCAGTCTGGCCAAGGAGCATGCGCCCTGAGCGGCGGTTTTCGACCGCCGGGCGCTCCTTCAGCGAACCCGGCGATCGCCGATAAGGCCGAGAAGAAGCAGGGTCGAAGCAAGCGCGCGCACGGTCTCGCCGGCAAAGCCGGGGCGAGGAGAAGCGACGGAGCGGGTGCGCGTGGTCATGCCGGCTCTCTTACAGGAGCAGCTATCCGGAGGCAAGTGCCGGGCCGGGCGCGCGAAGCCCGGCACTTCCCCGCATCAGGCAAATGCGCCACACTCGCTCCGGAGGACGTGATCTCAGGGGGAGGCCGTGCATGAATTTCGTGTTCTTCTCGCCGCATTTTCCGGCCAACGGCGCCGATTTCTGCGACCGGCTGAAGAAGGCGGGCGCCACTGTGCTCGGCATCGGCGACGCGCCCTATGAGACGCTGGGCAGCAAGCTCAAGACAGCGCTTTCGGAGTATTACCGCGTCGCTGACATGGAAGACTACGACGCCGTCTTCCGGGCGATGGGACACTTCATCCACAAATGGGGCCGCATCGACCGCTTCGAATCCCTGAACGAGCACTGGCTGGAGCTCGAAGCCAACATCCGCACCGACTTCAACATTTTTGGCACCAAGCTCGATTTCGTGAAGAATTTGAAGCGCAAGAGCCGCATGCGCGCCTTCTTCCGCAAGAGCGGCGTCGAGACAATTCCGCAGCGAAAATGCTCCGACCGCGCCGGGGCCATGACCTTCATCCGCCGCGTCGGCTATCCGGTAGTGGTCAAGCCGGATTCCGGCTCCGGCGCCTCGAACACGTTCAAGATCTCCAACGCCAAGGAGCTCGACCAGTTCTTCAGGGACAAGCCCGAAGGCGTCAGCTTCGTCATGGAGCAGTTCATCGAAGGGTTGGTGGTGACCTTCGACGGTCTGGTCAACCGTGACGGCGAGGTGGTGCTGGCGGCGAGCCACCGCTACGATCAGAGCGTCATGGAAGTGGTCAACCGCGACCGCCACATGAGCTACACCTGCTTTCCCGAGATCACGCCGGCGGTCGAGGAGGCGGGCAGGAAGATCCTCAAGGCGTTCGACGTGCGCGAGCGCTTCTTCCACATTGAATTGTTCGAAACCAGGGACAAGCGCGTCATCGCGCTCGAGGTCAACATGCGCCCGCCCGGCGCCTGGATGACCGATGCGATCAACTACACTTTCGATATCGACGTCTATGGCGAATGGGCCGACATGGTGGTCAAGGACGCAGCCGGCGGCCCCTACAAGGGCAAGTATTTCACCGCCTATGCCAGCCGCAAACGCCACCTCGACTATTTGCACAGCCATGAGGACGTGCTAGCCGCGCACGGCGACAAGATCGTCCACCACCAGGCCATCGAAGAGGTTTTCAGCCGCGCCATGGGCAACTACGCCTACCAGATGCGCTCGAAGGACCAGAAGGCGTTGCGCCAGGCGGTCGACTATATCCATGCGGAAAAGGCGTGAGGCGATGGACGTTTCCTATCACAAGGGCCATGCCCGCAACCTCGGCCGCGACATGGAGTACAAGCGCTACGGCCATGCCGGGCGGCCGGTGGTGGTGTTCCCGACCTCGCAGGGGCGTTTCTACCAGTTCGAGGATTCCGGCGGCGTCGGCGCGCTCGCCGAATTCATCGATACCGGCCGCATCCAGCTGTTCACGCTCGACGGTATCGATTCGGAATCCTTCTTCGACAAGCATGGCGATCCGGCCAACCGCATCGCCCGCCATGAAGCCTATTTCCGCTATGTGCGCGAGGAGGCGCTGCCAGAACTGCAGGCGGTAGCCGCCAAGGCCAATGGCGGACGCAGCTTGAAGCCGCTGTTCTGCGGCTGCTCGATGGGCGGCTATCACTCGTCGAATTTCGTGTTCCGTTTTCCGGAGCTGGCGAGCGGCGTGATTTCGCTGTCGGGCGTCTATTCGACGCGCGACTTCTTCGGCCGGACGCTGGAGGGCAGCATCTTCTACAACTCGCCGCTCGATTATCTGCCCGGCATCGTCGACCAGAAGCTGCTCGGGCGGCTGAGGGCGCTCAGGCTGATCTTCTGCTGCGGGCAGGGCGCCTGGGAAGAGCGCATGTTGGTCGAAACGCGCGAGCTGGAACAGGTGCTGCGCGACAAATCCATTCCGGCCTGGGTCGACTATTGGGGCGGCGACGTCAGCCATGACTGGCCGTGGTGGCATAAGCAGCTCGTCTATTTCTTCGGCCGCTGGCTGGACGACGACCTCATGCACAGGCTGGACTGATGACCACACCCGATCCGATACGCCGTTTCGTCGAAGCCACCAATGCCGGCGACACCGAGGCCTTTCTCGAAACCTTCGCGGCCAACGCCTTTCTGAGCGACTGGGGCCGTTCTTTCCGCGGGCGCGAGCAGATCGCACGCTGGAACCAGACCGACAATATCGGCGTGCAGTCCCGTCTCGACATCGTCCGCATCGCGCAGTCGGACGGCGCCTATCATGTGCGCATCAAGGTGGCCGGCAACGGCTTCAATGGCGAAGGCGACGTGACCTTCACGCTGGACGGCGACCGGATCGCGAGCCTGGTGATCGCCTGACATCGCTCTTTCAGCCATCCATCGGTGGCCGGTTTCTAAAAATATGACTATTATTGTCATCTTTTAGTGGAAAGGCCGCCGTTGCTGTGGCATGTCCGCCAGGACGATGGCGCCGGCCCCGATGGCCGTATCGCCTCAACCCTTGTCGAAAGGCCTGGCGATGGTTCAGCTCAGCGCGCAAACCCATATCCGCAACGACGCCATCCGGGCAGTCATGGACAGGCTGCGCGCCGAGCACAGCGAATATGAGATCGACACCGGCATCAACGATCGCTGGGAGCTCCGCATGCATTACGGCTCACTGCACGTCGCGTTCGAAGACGGCGGCATGTCGATCCGGGTCGCGGCGCAAGACGAGACCTGCCTTTCCTACATGAAGATGATCGTCGCGGGTCATATCGCCGGGCAGCTGGGAACCACCGGCGGCCTGCGCTGGCAGGGCGACGGCAACGACGCCGGCACGCCCATCTTCTTCCGCGAGATCACCGTGCAATCCTCGACGCGGCTGTCGCCGCATATGCAGCGCGTCCGCTTCTCCGGTCGCGACCTCGGCCGCTTCGCCCATGGCGGGCTGCATGTACGGCTGTTGCTGCCCCCTGCCGGACGCCAGCCGGTGTGGCCGTCGATGGGCGCCGACGGCATGATCGTATGGCCGTCGGGCGAGGATGCGCTCACCGTCCGCGTCTACACGATCCGCGCGCTCAATGTCGCCGGCGGCGGGCTCGACATCGACTTCGTGCTGCATCCCGGAATCGAAACGCCGGCCGCGGATTTCGCGCAGGGCGCGCGGGCCGGCGACGTCATCGGCGTGATCGGTCCCGGCGGCGGTGGCGTGCCGGAGGCGCAAAACCTGCTCCTGGTCGGCGATGACACGGCGCTTCCCGCCATCGGCAGGATCCTCGAGGAACTTCCGCCAGCGGCTTGCGCCGAGGCCCTGATCGAGGTCGACGGTCCGGAAGACCGGATCGCGCTGACGCAGGGCGATAACATCGCCATCCACTGGCTCTACCGGCACGGCCGCGAAGCGGGCTGCGCCGGCCTGCTGCCGGCAGCGCTGCGCCAGCGCGGCCATGCAGCCGACGGTCTCTTTGTCTGGGCCGGATGCGAGTTCGCCGACTTCCGCGAGATCCGCAGGATCGTGCGCAAGGAATGGGGTTTTGCACGCGACCGGCATCTGGTCACCGCCTATTGGCGCAGGGGCGCGCAAGGCGAGAGAGGGAGCGGCGAGGAATAGGACAATCCACGAATCGTGGATTTGTCCTCGCCGCCCGTTTTTCAAAGGTCAGCGCGGCCTCAGAAGCGGTAGCGCAGGCTGCCGAACAGCGAACGACCTTCGTCGCGGTAGCAATAGCCGGCCGAGCAGATCGTCTGCTGGTTGTCGAAGAGGTTCTTGGCGTTGACCTGCAGCTTGACCCCTTCCAGCTTCGGATTGCGGTAGCCGAAATCGTAGGACAGCGAGGCGTCGACGAAGGCGCGCGTATCGTTCTTGAAGGTGTTGGTGTCGTCGCCGTAGCTGGCGCCGGCAAAGCGGACGCCGGCGCCGAGCCCGAGCCCAGCAAGCGTGCCGTTCTCGAACTGGTAATGGCCCCAGAGCGACAGGATATGGTTCGGCGTCGCCGACAGTTCCTTGCCGTCGGTGCCTTCGGCGCCGCGTTCGATCTTCACGCGCAGATAGGTGTAGGAGGCGATGACGCTGAACCCGTTGTCCAAAGAGGCGTTGGCTTCCAATTCGACGCCGCGCGAGTTGAGGTCGAGCTGGCGCTGCTTGTTGATGCCGGACGATGCGTCGAAGACGACGCCGTCCTTCTGGTCGATGTCGAACAAAGCCGCGCTGACGGTCGCGTTGTGGTCGGGTATCTCGTATTTGACGCCGATCTCCTTCTGCGTCGCGATCGTCGGGCGGGCGACGCGGCCAACGGTGCTGGTGACGTCGTCATAGACGAAGCCGATGTTGGGCGAGAACGAGGTCGAATAGTTGACATAGGGGATGATGCCCCATTCGGTCCGGTAGGAGAGGCCGAGCCGGCCGGAGAACGCGCTGTCCTTCTGCTTCGACTGGCTGAAATCGGCCGCGGTCGAAGTGGTGTCGACCCAGTCGTAGCGGCCGCTGGTGAACAGGGTGAAATCGCTCCACTCCATCTGGTCGTGCAGGTAGACGCCGAGCTGGTTCATCTGCTGGCCGCCGGAATAGGGAACGGGCGCTGCCTTGATGTCTTCGACCGAGACATAGGAGAGGCCGCTGCCGGCATCGTAATCCGACCAGGCATAGTCGATGCCGCCGACCGCGGTGTGCCGCACCGGACCGGTGTCGAATTCGAGCTGCGCCATATTGTCGACGACGAAATTCTTCATCGTCTCGGTATAGTGGCCCCAGTAGCGCTGCAGCGGCTGGTCGGCGCCGACCGAATAATGGCCGCTATATTCGATGTCTGAGTCGACGGCGTTGTAGCGAAGGTTCTGGCGCACGGTGAGCCAGTCGTTGAAGCGGTGCTCGAATTCGTAGCCGATG
The DNA here is from genome assembly GCF_058312955.1 of Mesorhizobium sp. LEGMi-168a. NCBI lineage: Bacteria > Pseudomonadati > Pseudomonadota > Alphaproteobacteria > Hyphomicrobiales > Phyllobacteriaceae > Mesorhizobium > Mesorhizobium sp. LEGMi-168a. The sequence goes on along the minus strand of NZ_JBZEGV010000039.1, from coordinate 24,255 downwards.
CGCCCCTGGTCCTGGCTGAAGTCGTTCCAGGCCGGATCGCCCTCATAGACGTTCGACAGCGCGCCATAGGCCGAGTTGTAGAAGGCGGCCGTGCCGCCGGTGACCGACTTCGAATATTCGCCGAGGATGGTGAGCTTGGTGTCCTCGTCCGGCTTGAAGGTGACGGCCGGCGCCAGATGGAGCTTGTCGTCGGGGTAGGCCGGCAGATCGGTCTCGCCAAGCCGACCAAGGCTGGTGAAGCGGTAGAGGATGCTGCCGTCGTCATTGACCGGCCCGGAGGCATCGAGGGCCGCCTGGGAGCGGTTGTGCTCACCGGCCAGCAATTCGATCTCGCGGAAAGGCTCGTCCTTGGGCCGCTTGGTGACGACGTTGACGATGCCGCCCGGGCCGCTGACGCCGTAGAGCGAGGACGCCGGGCCCTTGAGGATGGTGACGCCCTCGATGCCGTAAGGCTCGGTCTTGAACCAGGCCGAGGGTCCGTTGTACTGGCGCAGCCCGTCGCGGAACATGCCGTTGTAGAAGGCCGGGAAACCGCGCAGGAAGAAGGCGTCGTAGCGCGTGTCGAAGCCGAAGCTGTTGGGATTGGCGCTGGCCGTATAGCCCAGAGCATCGTTCAGCGTGCGCGGCTTCTGGTCCTCGATCTGCTTCTGCGTCACGACCGACACGGCCTGCGGGATCTTGACGATCGGCGTGTCCACCTTGGTGCCGATGCGGTCCTTCTTGGCGACATAGCCGTCCTGCACCAGGATCTCGTTGCTTTCGGCGGTCACCTCGATTTTGCCCAGAACGGTGGCGTCGCCCCCTTCCTGCGCAGTCGCCGGCCAGGCCTGGCCAAGGATCGCGGTGCCCGCCAGCAATGATATCGCTTGATGCGATATCTTTGGGCGCCATGCCTTCGGCCGCTGTCGCATAAACTCGTCTCCAATTCTCATGTTTAATTGCGTTCCCGCGCTCTCAAATATGAGTAACTGAGTCAAGTATTTTTTGATGCCCGTGGCGCAGCCAGGCCGTGACCCTGGGTTATCCGATGCGAAAAGGTGACGCGGGCCGCTTTCGTCGGTTCCCTCAGTAGGTCGCGCGACCGCCGGAAAGATCGAAGGTGGCGCCGGTGGTGAAGGAGTTCTCGTCCGAAAGCATGAATGCGACCATGGCGGCGGCTTCTTCCACTTCGACGAAGCGGCCGCGCGGCACCTTGCCCAGCATGTAGGTCACCTGGGCTTCGGTGAGTTGCTCGAGAATGCGGGTGCGGGCGGGCGAGGGCGTCAGCGCATTGACGGCGATGTCATGCCCGGCGAGTTCCTTGCCGAGCGACTTGGTCAACGCCAGCACGCCGGCCTTGGCGGCCGAATAGGCGGCGGCGTTGGGATTGCCTTCCTTGCCGGCGACGGAAGCGACGTTGACGATGCGGCCGTAGTTGCGCGCGATCATGCCCGGCACCAGGCGCCTGCAGCAGTAGAAGACGCCGTTCAAGTCGATGTCGACGATCTGCCGCCAGGCGGCCGGGTCATAGTCCACCACGGTCGCGGCCGGCCCGGCAATGCCGGCATTGTTGACGAGAAGATCGACGGGCCCAAGCGCCCGCTCGGTCTCGGCGGCGGCTCGGTCGACGGCCTCGACCTGCGACTGGTCGCAAAGGAAAGCTTCCGTGCGGCCAACCAAAGCAAGTTCGGCGACGGCGCTCATCATCGCGGCCTGGTCGATGTCCCAGATGGCGACGCGTGCGCCCGACGACAGCAGACGCCGGGCGACGGCAAGGCCGATGCCTTGCGCGCCGCCTGTCACGACGGCAACACGGCCTGAGAGATCGACGGCGTTCAAACGGCGGGTCATGGGCTGCCTCCTTTGTTCCCCAGAGCAGTTCATCATTTCACGGAGACGCTGAACTGCTCTAACTATTTGTTTTTACGCAATTCCGGACGGAAAACCGTTACACACTTTTCCTGGAATTGCTCTAGCAAAGGGATATCGCGGATTAGTCCTTGACGTTTCGCGCCACCAGCCTGGCTACGCTTGGCCCAATGAGCAGCACGACCAGGAAGCGGGCCGACTGCAGCGCCATGACGAAAGAAATGTCGACGTTCTGCGCCGCGGCGGCGATGATGGCGACGCTGTCCATGCCGCCGGGACTGGTGGCGAGATAGGCCGTCAGCGGGTCGATGCCGAGCACGCGGCTGATGACGAAAGCCAGCCCGCCGCAGAAGGCGATCAGTGCCACGATCGAGGCGACGATTTGCGGCAGGGCGCGTGCCGCATGACGCAGGATCGGCCGGGTGAAGTTCAATCCGATCGACCAGCCGACCATGGCGTAGCTGATCGCGAGCAGCCAGGGCGGCAACTGCATCGGCACGCCGAAGCCGAGATGGACCATGGCGCCGAAGATGAAGGTGCCGAGGAAGAAGGGCGAGGGCAGCCGCAGCAGCCTTCCCAGCAGGCCGCCGACAATTGCGATGGCGAGGGTGGCGGCGAAGGCAATCGGGTCGATCGGCGGAAACCAGACGATGGGCGGCACTTCGACGCCTGACGTGTCGACCCACATCTTGGCGACGAGCGCCGCCGTCATCGAGACGAAGATGACGCGCAGATATTGCATGAAGGCGACGAGGCGCTGGTCCGCGCCGAAGGCGCCGGCCATCAGCACCATGGCGGTGGCCGCGCCCGGCGAAGAGCCCCAGACGGCGGTGGTGCCGGGCAGGATGCGCCAGCGGCTGATCAGCCAGCCGAGCAGGCTGGAGGCGGCGAGGGTCTCGACCACCACCGCCAGGAAAAGCGGCCATTCGGCATAGAACACGGGGAAGATGTCGGCCGAGATCGAGCCGGCAACCAGGCAGCCGACGATCGCCTGGGCCGCGCCGAACAGCGGTCGCGGCACGCGCACCGTGGCGCCGTTAGTGCCGGCGAGGATCGCGGCCATCATCGGGCCGATCAGCAGCGCCGCCGGCAGTGCGGCGAGTTCCAATGCACCGGCAAACAGCAGCGAGAACGCCAGCAGCACAAGCCACTGCTGCGGCAGGCGCAGGCGCGCCATACGTTCAACAGGAGGTTGTTCCGGGGACGGTTGTTCCGGCGTGGAGTCCATATACGGCTCTTAGAGCAATTCCGGGAAAAGTGTGAAACGGTTTTCCGTTGGGACTTGGCGCCAGGACAAAGAGATGGAGTGGCTCGGCGATTCCATGAAACGCTGAACCGCTCTTAGTTCGCGGCGCCTTTTTGCTTTGTGATGATGGCGGCGGCAGGCGCGGCCGGCGTTTCGGCCGCCGCTGCCGGGGCCGGAGCCTGAGGCGCATCCGGTGCCTGAGGGCTGTTGTTGGCGAGATCGACCGAGATGCCGAAGAGCTTCCACTGGTGGTCGGCAGGAGCGAAAAGCAGCTCGACGTTCAGCCGCATGGGCACGGACGGGAAGAAACCCGCCATGTGCAACATGCCGTTGGGCTCGATCCGCGGCAGCAAGGTCAGCTGGGGCTCCAACACGGCGACGCCGGCGAGGTCGGTGCCCTGCTTGCGCTGGCTGGCAAATATCTCGGCCAGTTGCGCGGCGGTGTTGGCCTGCAAGCCGGGCGAGCCGAGATCGCGCAGCACGGTGTAGTTGCCGGTCTTGTTGGCCTGGTCGACCGCCAGCAGCCCGGACCGCACCAGGATCAGCACGCCGTTCCTGTCGATGTTGGCGGGCCTCGGCTTGTCCGGTCCGGTGGGTTTCGCCGCGCGTTGCGTCTTCTTCTCTTGCTGGGCTGTCGCCGGAAGCGGCTGCGCCACAGCAATAGGCAGCGACAGCGCCATCGCGAGCAGGAGGCGGGGCAGGATCGGTTTCATCGGGCCGCTCGGCTTTCGGGCTGTCCGGGCAGGCGGTTGCATTGCGCCATCGGGCCGCCGCAAGTCACCAGGCGTAGGTCAGGCCGGCCCGGCCGCCCACCGTGCCGGTCGAGCCGAGGCCTACGCCGCCATGGACCATGAAGCTCTCGCTGATGCGCGCCTGGGCGGTGCCGGCGAAGGCGTTCTGTCCCTCGAAACCGCCCCAGTTGATGGAGACGGCGTAGTTCTTGTCGGACGGCATCGCCGGCGCGGCCATCGCCATCGCCATTGCCGCGCCTTCGAAGGCCTTGTCGATGCGCCCGTCCAGCTTGGCGAATCCGCCCTCGACGCTGGCTTCAAGACCGGTGAGGCGGCCGTCGAGGTTGGCGATGTCCTGCGTGTTCGTCGTCACCCGGCTGTCAAGGTCGGTGATCTGGAGCGTGTGGGTGTCAAGCGTGGCCTGATGCGCCGCCAGGCTGTTGTCCTGCTCGACGTTCTTGGCATCGACGCCATCGAGCCGGCCGTCCTGCTCGACGTTCTTGGCCTCAACGCCGTCGAGCCGGCCGTCCTGTTCCGTGTCCTTCGCCGCTCCGCTACTTTCCAGACTGTCGACATAAGCCTTTGTGGCCGCATCCGTTCCGGCCGTCGGCGTGCCGACATTCTGGATGCGGTTGCCGTTCATATTGACGGTGGCGCCGGAGGCAGCGCTTAGGCTGCCGCCAAACGTGCCCTGATTGATCGTCGCCTGGTCGGCCTGGATCAGCCCATTGACTTGCACATTGGCGTTAAACGTCGCCTTCGCGCCAAAGGTAGCCTCACCCGTGTTTGCGTCCAGGTTAATCTGGCTTCCTGTGGGGCCAACTTGGATAAACGGCGCGGGCATGAATGAGACGTCGGAACCCGAGCAATCATCGTTCATTGTGGTGCCGATCTCACTGGCATAGCTACACACCGTGTTTTCCGTGTCGCCGGCGTCTCCGCCGAAGGAGACTTGTGCCGAAGCTGGCACTGTCCCCGAAAAAGCCATCAGGAGAAGTAGAAATAGCAGCAAGAACGGCACGCCAACGCCACGGTCTGAATGACTCTCGAAAACATTCCAAATCGAATCCATGATCCCCTCAAGTGCAGTATCGCCAAATCTTCGGGCGCCGGCCCCTCTTTGTCCGTCCGCTAATCTCAAGAGCGAACCGCTGACGCATCGGATTCGTCCGACAGGCTCAATTTCAGGCCGCCTTGTCGCGACTGACCGACTGGATTTTTTCCCAGGCGATTGCGGACTCGGGAACATCGACGTCGAAGACCGTTTCGAACGTGTCGGCGAGATGATCCGCGCTCGTGATTAGTTGTTCGCTGATGCTGTCTGCCGTCACACGACGCAGGCAATCATTTTGCAGGGCGATGTAGCCGTCCGTGGTATGCCGCAGCATCGCCAGCGCGTTTGTGAACGGCGAGCCGGGATCCTGCGTCAGCCAGCCAAACGTGGCGGCCATGGCGGCCTCGTCGCTGTGATCGGGCCGGAAATCGAAACTGGGCGCGAGGCCATTCGAGTGGTTGTTGAAGCGCAGCCAGCCGTCGTCCGTCGGCACGATCGAAAAATCGAATCCGCGCTGGCTGAACGGCCCGACGGCAAGCGGCACAGGTTCGACGATGCCGTCCGCCACGCCGACCTCGGCAAGATATGGGCGGTCGAGATCGACACGCAGGGTCAGATGGTTGCCGATGACGATGTCGCCCAGCGTTTCACGATTGACGCCACCGCACAGGCGGGTCACGCGAAAGCCGAGCGCTGCGAGCGCCGCGCCGAACAGACCGTTCATCTCGTAGCACCAGCCGCCGCGCTTGCCCTCCACCATTTTGGCGAAGGCGGCGGCCGGGGCGATTGAGGACGGCCATCCCATGAAAGCATCCAGCGCCTCCCAGGTGAATGCCATCAGATGGGCGCGGTGAAGTTTCGACAGGCTGTCGACGTCCAGAGAAACCGGTCGGCCGACCCCGATCCTTGCGAGATAGGTGTCCAACTGGCCGGACGTCAGGGTCATTTCACTTTCGCCTGAAGAGGTGCGCGTCATCCTTCGGTTCCTTTCGATGGGCCGTATCCGAGGTTTCCGCCGCGATCAGCAGGTGCCAATCACGCGGCGGACAGGGCTTTTTGGGAAGATCCCAGCACGAAGTCCTCGATTTCCGCGACGAGCCGCGCAGGCCCCGGTCCTTCCTCGGCGATAGCACGCCCAAGTGCCGACGCCCGCTCGGCGAAGCTCGGCTCGGAAAGGACGCGCCGCACGGCCTCGCCGAGCATTTGCGGGAGTACTGAAGGATCGAGGCGCAGGCCCGCACCGTGATAGTCCACGCGCGCGGCGTTGTCGTTCTGATCGCGCCCCATCGGCAGAACGACGAGGGGGACGCCGTGGCTCAGCGATCGCATGATCGTGCCGTGCCCGCCATGGGTGACGACGGCACGGGCTTTGGTCAGGATTTCGTCATGCGCCGCACCGGGAAGAATTGTGACATTCGCCGACGAGCGAAGGCGAAGCCCCTCGAGTGCTTTGCCGAGGGTGACGACCACCTCGACCGGCTCCCCAGCCAAACCGGATATCACCCGCTGGAGCACATCGGCTTGCCCCTGATTGGTGGTGCTGAACGATACCAGGACGAGTGGCCGTACCTCGCGCGCTGGCGGGCTCGTCCAGCGCTCGTGGGCCCAGCTCGGCATTTCCAGCAGCGGCCCCACATAGCGCACGCGGTCCGGCAGGCGCTCGGTGGGAAAGTCGAAGCTGCTGCTGGTGGCGAGGAGATGGCGTCCGGCGCTCAAGGGCTGTTCCCGGACATGGGCCAGCGGCGCGAGGCCGAAATGAGCACGGGCGGCGTTGAGGCCAGGCAGGAAGCCGTCCCACAATTGCTCGGCCATCGCCGAAACCTCGGCGTCGCGCGCTCTGTCAGCCGCCGACCGGGTCGGCTGAAAGCCCGGACCGAACGGCGGATGTCCGGGGAGAGGCCAGAGCGAGACGTTGCTTGCGAGCAGGGCCGTCGGAACCTTCGCAATTTCGCCCGCGAGCATGCTGCCGAACAACATATCCGAGCCGAGAAGGATATCGGACGGCTCCGTTGCCAGCGCTTCGAGAATATCCTCGGCATAGGATTGCGCCGGTCCGACGAAGACCCGTTCGCACGCTCTTTGGAAGCCGGCCACGGGATCGGCGGTCTCCCAATCGCGCACGAAGCAGCTTTCGGGTGAGCGATCAGGACGGTTCGGCGCTCGCTTCCATGGCAGGAATCGAGCTCCCGCCTCGATCGCCTCCGCTCTCATCGTGTCGTCGGCGATAAGGCGCACGTCGTGGCCTCGGCCGGCGAGCGCTCGCACGGCCCCGAGCGTCGGCGGCACGTTGCCGCCGCCTTCCCAGCAGACCGCCAGGATGCGCAGATGCGGCGCCCCATCCGTCGTCTTTGCCATTGCCTTGGTCCTCTCCCGATGGAGACCGGATCGGTTCGTCCTAATCCTCACGCAGCAGGCGCTCGATCGCCTGCGTCATGAGCCGGTGTGTCTCCGCCGCCGTATGTCCTTGCGCCCGACGCAGCAGATGCCAGATCCAAACATCGGTCTGGGCCAACAACTGCGCGAACCGATCCCCGCGGGCCTGGCCGTCGAGCTTGTCGAGCCAGGCCCTGAACATGTCTTCGATCCACTGACGATGACCTTTGCGCCCCTGATCGAGGACGGCGGCGAACTCTGGAATGCGGGCTTCCTGCCCGAGCGTCCGCACGATGATGTCACCGGTGCGTTCATAATCGTCCATCAGGAGCGCGACGATATCGGCCACGCTTTGTGTGGGCATGCTCCAACGCTGGGCCCGGATCGAGACATCCATCCGGGACGCCATGGCGCTGAGCACGCCGGTCTTGCTGCCGAAACGCCGTATCACGGTTTGGCGAGTGGTGCCGGCCGTTGCGGCGATGTCGTCGAGAGTAATCTCGTCGAACCAGCGCTCTGCGAGGAGCGCGGTCAAGGCGTCGACGATCTGCTGCTCGGTATCCTGAACCGCGTTGGCGCGCGCCAACTGGCGATAAGCTCGCGGAGATATAGCGTCGCCCCTCCTCTCCAATTTCGTGTTACACAACGTAACGCGAAATTGGAGAATGTCAACGGGGTTGGCGACGCGCGGAGTTTCAACGTTGGGCTGTGCTCTGCGTGATTGCAGGAAGAACCGCCCCTGCGACCTTGTGTGGCCTGTTGCCCGCTAACGCCACTAAGCCCTTACGGCCTCTATGGAAACGCGTGTCCTGACCGGTCTGCTCGCGGGGGCAGACGTTGCAACAAGTGGCGGACGCGCTCGGGGTCGCGCGAAGCACCGCGCGCACGCATCTCGACAATATCTTCGCCAAAACCGGCGTGGCGCGACAGGCCGACCTCATCCGCGTAGCTATGCAGACCGCGACGATTGTCAGGTCGTAATGGTCCTTGGCCGCCCTATGAAGTAGGCGATGCAATGCTCACCCATGCCGACCGTGGGTGTGCTCGGGCGGGGGTAATGCAAAGCAATTTCCTGCGGAAGTTACCTGACTAACCGGCCTCTTGCGACGGCAGGCCGAAGCCGCCGACCGGATGGGTCTCGACCTGGAATTCGAAGCCGGCAATGAAGGGACGCGCCTTGGCGATGGCCGCCTGGACTTCCGGAAGTTGCAGCGAGGCCTTGTGGCTTGCCTGGTCGGTCCACACTTCTGTGACCCAGATCGCATCGGCGTCGACGGGATCGGTGGCGATGATGTAGCTCAGGCAACCGGGGAGCGCGGCGGTGCTTTCGCGCAGCACGTCCATGACCGCGTCGCGCTGGCCGCGTGCCGCCCGCATCTTGCCGATCAGTCCGAACATGCTTTCCTCCAGGTTGTATGCCGCCCGAGTATGCCGGTCTCGGCTCACGGCATCAACTGGCCGCCATTGACCTCGATCACCTGGCCGATGATGTAGCCGCTCAAGAGCTCTGAGGACAGGAACAGATACGCGCCGACGCAATCCTGCGCCGTGCCGGCGCGGCCCTGCGGTATGGTGGCAACCATGGCTTTCATCTGCTCGGCGCTCGAATAGCGCTCGTGGAACGGAGTCAGGATGGTGCCGGGCGCCACGGCGTTGACGCGGATGCCGAAGCCGATCAGTTCTTTTGCCATGCCGCGCGTCACATTGGAGACGAAGGCCTTGGATGAGCCGTAAAGGCCGGCGCCGCCGCCGGCGCCGTTGCGGGCGGCGATCGAGGTGGTGTTGATGATGAAGCCGCCCTGGCGCTTCAGCCATGGAATCGCCTTGCGCGAGGCGGTCAGCACCGAGCGGGCGTTGAGGTCCATCACCGCGTCGTAGTGCGCTTCGGTCTGCTCGGCATAGGCAACGCGGCCGAGCATGCCGCCGGCATTGTTGACCAGCCCGTCTAGCCGGCCGAAATGTTGCGCACTCTCTTCGACCACACGCTCGACGTCGGCGGCAACCGAAAAATCACCCTGGGTCAGGAACACCTCGCCGCCGCCGTCACGGATGGTTTTGGCGAGGCCCTCGGCGGCTTCCCGACTCGAATTGTAATGCAGCGCGACACGACATTGCTGCTCGGCATAGGCGAGGGCGAGCGCGGCGCCGATCCCGGTCGAGGCACCGGTGACCAGCACTGCCTTGCCGGCAAGGTCTGGGATGAGAAGTGTGTTGGGCACGTCGATACCTCCGGGATTTGCGCTGGCAATTGGTAGCCGCTCGCCGGCCAGGCGTTCAGGTCAAAGGCGAAACCGGGGGCGCGATCACGGCCGGAGATAGACATAGCCCTGGCGCTGCAGTTCCGCGAGCTTGACGACGCCGCCCTTGTCGGCGACCTGGAAGCCGGCGAGCAGATCGGCAAGCGTGATGTCCATGCCGCGCAATGTGTTGCCGCAGGCCTGCGGAACGAGCCCCTGCTGGACGAGGCCGGCAAAGCGGCTTGACGTCGCGCCGGAAGCGCTCTTTGTCTTGAAGGCGGCGAGGGCCGGACCGTGCACGACCAGCACGATCTCGACATCGCCGCCGGTGCCCTCATAGTGGTTCTTGATGTTGCCGAGGACGAAATTGACCTTGTCGGCGTCGCTGAGATGATAGGCGACCTTCAGCCCTTCCTCGCCCGTGGCGGCGCTCGCCCGGCGCAGACCGAAAAGGCCGGCCGCTCCGGCAAGACCGGCGCGGAAAATGTCACGGCGCAGCATCGCATCCCTCCTTCATCCGCCGGCTCGCGCAATTTTGCGTGGCTCGAGCTTTGCCAACCCGTTGTCTTTACGCAATTCCGGACGGAAAACCGCTACACACTTTTCCTGGAATTGCGCCTAGACTAGCATAAATCACAGTCCGGTCGGTGCGAGGAGGGAACACATGACGTCGAGGACCCTGGCGGGCGCGGTGCTTGGCGCTTCCCTCGCTCTTGCCGGCGCGGCGCGCGCCGATGACTTGCCCAAGCTTCCCGAACTCAGCCCCAACGGCGCCGATGCCTGTTTCGGCCGTGTCTACGATGCCACGCACCTCAAGGCGCATTCGCACCAGAAGGTGGCGCGCATCTTCTTCCACTACGGCCATGATCCGGTCAGCCGGCCGAACGAGGAGCCGAGCACGCTCGGCGACTCCGCCTATAACGGCTTCCTCACCACCACGGTGCGCGGCGCCAAGAAGCCGGATTGGGCGGCTGGCTGGTGCAACAAGGAGGATCCCAGCGACAAGGCGAGCGGCATCCGTTGCGGCATGGAATGCGACCGCACGCTCGCCTCGCTCAAGGTCGACGACAAGGGCCGGCTGATCCTCTCCAACGTGCAGCCTGACGTGTATCTCGACGCCGGCGCGGAGGAGGATCTCGGCAAGGCGAAGTACAACGAGCAGGCGCTGGGCAGCGAAGACGACAATTTCCGTCTCGACCCGATGCCGGCCGCGACCTGCAAGGCGGAATTCGCGCGCATCGATCCGATCGATCCGGCGCTTGGCGCCCCGCTGCGCGAGCGGCTGAAGCCGGACCAGGCTTTCTGCTACGGCCGCGACTACGATGACGCGCATTTGAAATCGCATCCCGACCAGGTGACGCAGTCGATCCGCGTCTTCCGCGGCCCGATCGAGCTCGCCTCCTTCGCCGCCGGCGGCGATACCGCCAACTGGCCCGACGGCGCCGATATCGCCGTCTCGGTGACGACCAGGCAGAAGGGCGCCAAGGTCACGCAGACCTACTCCTGTCAGGGCGAGGCCGATCAGTGGCGCTGCTCGGCCAGCTCGAAGATGAGCGATTTTTCCTGCGACATTTCGCAGAAGGAGATTTTCCTCAAGCGCGGTGCCAGCGGCACAATGATGCTGGCCAACCCCAACAGCGCGCTTGCCATCGTCGATCTTTGCTCGAAGGCGGCCGCGGGCAAGACCAAATCCGACGACAAGATCTATAGGCTGAATCCAATGCCGCAGTCGGCCTGCACCCCGTGAGGCCTGGAGCTTCGTCATCCTATGGTCTGCGCCACGGAGCTTCGCTCCTGCTTCGCTCAGGGATGACGACGTTGGCGGTCGTTACGCGAAAGGCACCGCCGTGGTGCCTTTCGGCAGCTTTGCCTCGTCGTCCGGCTCGACATGGATGGTGACGCGCACCGAGGGGATCTCGGCTTTCAGCGCATCCTCGATGCGGTCGCAAATGACATGGCTGGCGCCGACCGTCATGTCGGCGTCGACGACAAGGTGGAATTCGATGAAGGTCGCGCGCCCGGCAATGCGGGTTTTCAGGTCATGCACCTCCAGCGCGCCCTTGGAATTGGCCGAGATGATGTCGCGGATCTGCATGTGCTCCTGGGTGTCGACGCCGCGGTCCATCAGTCCGCTCATTGACGAGCCGATGACATGCCAGCCCTGCCACAGGATGTTGAGCGCGACGATCACGGCAAGCGCGGGGTCGAGGATCTGCCAGCCGGTAAGCACCGCGCCGACGAGGCCGCCGAACACGCCGACGGACGTCACCACGTCGGTCATGATGTGCTTACCGTCGGCAACGAGCGCGGGCGACTTCGCACTTTGGCCGGTGCGGATTAGCATCCAGGCCCAGAAGGCGTTGATGACCGTCGCCACGCCGTTGACCGCAAGACCCTCCCAAGGCTGCTCGAGCGGGGCAGGATGCTGCCAGGATTGCCACACCTCGTTGAGGATCAGGAGTGCCGCGACGACGATCAGCACACCTTCGAGAACGGCCGAGAAATACTCGGCCTTGTGATGGCCGAAGGGATGGTCCTGGTCGGCTGGCTTGTAGCTGACCTGGATCGCCCAGTAGGCGGCGGCCGACGCAATCACGTTGACGATCGATTCCAGCGCATCGGAATAAAGCGCGACGGAGCCGGTGATGTACCAGGCGGCAAGCTTGAGGACGAGCACGACGCCGGCGACGACGATCGACCAGAAAGCAAGGGCGGCGACCTTTTGCCTGGCTGCCGCCTTTGTTTCCGCTGTCGTCATCGTAGTCGCCGCATTCATTCCAGCGCGCCGCTCTAGGCGGCCTTCTCCTTGGCCTTGCGCGGCAGATGCGCAACGATGTTCTCGATGATGCGCATGCCGGCGTTGTGGCCGAGCGTCATGATCGATTCCGGGTGGAACTGCACCGCCGCGATCGGTTCCTTGCGATGCTCGAAGGCCATGATGACGCCGTCTTCGGTCTCGGCGGTGACGACGAAGCCATCGGGCAGGCGCACCGGGTCGGCGAAGATCGAGTGGTAGCGGCCAACCGTCACTTCCTTCGGCAGCCCTGAGAAGATGATGCCGGGCTTCGAGACGCGGATGCGCGACGGTTTGCCGTGCATCGGGATATGCAGTTGCCGGAGCTCGCCGCCATAGGCTTCGGCCAGCGCCTGCAGCCCAAGGCAGACGCCGAAGATGGGCAGATCGCGAGCGCGGGCCTTCTTGATGGTGGCGGCGCAGTCGAAGTCCTTCGGCGTGCCGGGTCCGGGGGACAGCACGACGAGATCGGGCTTCAGCCGCTCGAACACCTCTTCCGGCACAGGCGTGCGCACGGTGGAGACATTGGCGCCGGTCTGGCGGAAGTAGTTGGCCAGCGTGTGGACGAAGGAGTCCTCGTGGTCGACGAGCAGGATGTTGACGCCGTCGCCGACGCGCGCGGTGGTGCGTTCGGTGCCTGCGGCGTTGCCGGTCTTGGCGTCGCGGATGGCGGAGAGCATGGCGGATGCCTTCAGTTCGGTTTCGGCTTCTTCTTCCTCGGGAACGCTGTCGAAGAGCAGCGTCGCGCCGGCGCGCACTTCGGCGATGCCGTCCTTGATGCGGATGGTGCGCAGCGTCAGCCCGGTGTTCATGTCGCCGTTGAAGTTGACCATGCCGATCGCGCCGCCATACCAGGCGCGTGGGCTCTTCTCGTTCTGCTCGATGAAGCGCATGGCCCAGAGCTTCGGCGCTCCGGTGACGGTGACCGCCCAGGCATGCGACAGGAAGGCGTCGAAGGCGTCCATGCCCTCGCGCAGCCGCCCCTCGATGTGGTCGACGGTGTGGATCAGGCGCGAATACATCTCGATCTGGCGGCGGCCGATGACGCGCACCGAGCCCGGCTCGCAGACGCGCGACTTGTCGTTGCGGTCGACGTCCGAGCACATGGTGAGCTCGGATTCATCTTTCTTGGAATTGAGCAGCTTGAGGATCTGCTCGCTATCGGAGATGGCGTCGTCGCCGCGCTTGATCGTGCCGGAGATCGGGCAGGTCTCGACGCGGCGGCCGTTGACGCGCACGAACATCTCCGGCGAGGCGCCGATCAGATATTCGTTTTCGCCGAGATTGATGAAGAAGGAATAGGGGGAGGGATTGATCGACTTCAGCTTGCGGGAGATGTCGGAGGGCTGGGTCTCGCAGCGCTCGTAGAACATCTGGCCGGGCACCACCTCGAACAGGTCGCCGCGCTTGAAGCTTTCCATCGCCCGGCGCACCAGGTTCGCGTATTCGCCCGGCTCATGGTCGCCGCGCGGCGGGATGCGGTCGGTGGTCTTGAAGGGCTCGACATGGGCGTCGCGGGGCAGGCCTTCGGTCGAGAAGCCTTCTCCGGAATAGTCGTAACGGTCGGTCCACGCCTTGGTCGAATAGTGGTCGACGACCAGGATCTCGTCGGGCAGGAAGAGCACCAGGTCGCGCTGGCTTTGCTTGCGCTCGAGCTTGTAGTCGACAGGGTCGAACTGGAAGGCGAGGTCGTAGCCGAAGGCGCCGTAAAGGCCGAGATTGGCGTCTTCGGCGGTCTTGAACAAACCGGTAATGGCGCGCAGCACCGTGAAAACGGACGGAACGCGGCTGCGCTCCTCCTCGGTGAAGACGCGGCCGGGCTTGGCGACATCGAGGCGAATGAGCTTCTTCGAGGCCTCGGCGATCGTCACCTCGCTCAACGCTGCGAGCGTCTTGCCGATCATCGGCAACAGCGCTTCGCCACGGGCGTTCAGCGCCTCGATGCGCACGGCGCGGCCGCGCGCCGAGATCACCAGCGGCGGATCGATGATGGCGGTGTCCCAGCGCGTGTAGCGGCCCGGATACTCGTAGTTCGAGGAAAACACCGCGCCGCGGCGAGAATTGAGCCCTTCGACATAGGCGTCGATGGCGCCTTCGTAGGGCTGGTCATGGCGTTCGCGGGTGATCGTCACCCCGCCCGCGGTGATGAAGCGCTCGGCCCCGTTGTCCAGAACTTTAGTCGTCATTGCCGTCTCCATCAGCGTTTTGGGCAACGGACCCGGGAATGGCTTGAAAAAAAACAAATGGCCGCCCGGACATTCCGTTGCGGCCACCCTCTCTTTACGCACGCGCGTTCGAATCGGCCGCTGTCAGCGAGCCCACCACCAAACGGTCTTGTTCGAACGCATGTTCATGGCGACTCCCATAGCGGCGAATGGAGACCTACGCAACTGGATTTAGCGCAGATGGTGAAAGCGGACGCCCTCAGTCCTCCAGCGTGCCGGAGCGCGCGTCGCCGCTTCGCTTGTCGCCTGCCAGCTTCAGCAGATCCTCGCCGGCGCGGATGATACGGCGTGAGCGCCGGGTCAGGATGAGTCCGGCCTGCGGCGAAAACACCTCGGTGCGGCCGCCGGCTTCGCCTGGGGCATGGACGATCGTGGCGAGCCTGTCGTCCTTGGCGACGCGGTCGCCCGGCTCGACGTGGTAGAGGATCGCGCCAGCCTTGGGCGAAGGCATCATGTCGATGTTCTCGATCGGCACGACGGCCCCGGTGAAGTTGCCGGGCTTGGATACTGACCGATCCTGAATGACGCCACGTGCGACGAGCAGCCGATAGAGGCCTTCGGCATCGGCCTCGGCGAGCGCGCCGTCGACATCGAGCATGCCGCGATATTCGACCGTGGTGGCGACGCGCCGGTCGAAGCGCGCGACACTCGCCGGGACGTTCTGATAGGGCAGGATCGAGGCGCCCTCGAAGGTGCCGCTGCTGTCCTCGCTCCACAGCAACACGGCGTCGACGCCCATGGCCGCCGCGCAGTCGGCCATATACGGCCACAGGCTGGTGTGGATGTAGAGATAGGCGAGACCTTCGTCGTCGCAGTGCAGATCGAGCACGATATTTTGGCCGAGCGAGAGCTCGACGAGCCGGTTCTTCAGCCGGCGGTCGGCGCCGCCGAGGCTGACGTCCGGCAAGAGCTTGGCGTCCGGCGCGGCAAGCAGCGGAAAGCTGCGGTTGAAATTGGTGCGGGTGCCGAGATTGAAGCGGCCCTGATGCTCGCCGAAATGATACTGCGCCCGGCCGATCGGGTTGGCCCACGGCACGACGGTGATGGCGCCCTTGATGCGGCCCTCGGCCTCAGCCTTGGCCAGCATCGGCATCAGCGCGTCGATGGCGACGACGCCCGGCAATTCGCCGGCATGCAGGGCGGCCTGGAGATAGGCGGTCGGAGCCGCCTTGTCGGCGCCCTCGAAGCGAAAGACCGGGAATTCGTAGGCGACGCCCTCGCTGTCGCCGGCGATGCGCTCGATTGTCTTTTGCATAAGGTGCCTCCGATGGAGAGGCCAGACATGCATGTTTGCGGCAGGACTGTCGAGTGGTCCAGCCGGGCCGGGCTGTCGGGGCAGAGCGGCGACGGCGAAGACGCCGAGCCTTGCTACGGCGAAGACGCCGAGCCTTATTCGGCCGGCTGCGGCTGCGGCACGGCGCGGCGGTCGAGCGCCCGCGAAAGCACCGCAACGGTGACGGCGAGCAGCGCCAGCGCGGCGCCCACCAGCGGCAGGTTGGCGTAGGATATGCCGAAGGAAATGGCGAGGCCGCCGATCCAGGCGCCGCCGGCATTGCCGACATTGAAGGCGCCCTGGTTGAGCGTGGCGGCAAGGTTCGGTCCTTCGGAAGCCGCCTCGACGACACGGATCTGCAGCGGCGGCACGACGATGAAGATCAGCATGCCCCACAGGAAGACGATGACAATGGCGACCGCGGCAATCGCGCCGAGCTTGGCGAAGACGACGAACAGCAAGGCCATGGCGAGCAGCGTGCCGATCACCGTCGGCATCAGCTTCCAGTCGGCAAGTCGGCCGCCGATGATGTTGCCGATGGTCATGCCGGCGCCGAAGAGCAACAGCACCCAGGTGACGGTCGCCGTCGACAGGCCGGAGACCTCGGTGAGATAAGGCTTGATGTAGGTGAAGACCGCGAACAGGCTGGCGGAAGCGAGCGAGGCGATCAGCATCGCGAGCCAGACCTGCAATTTGCCCAGCACGCGCAGCTCGCCGAGCAGGCCGCCGCCGCTGGGTTCCGCGACATCCGAAGGCACCAGCCAGGCGATGGCCGCGACCGAGATCAGTCCGATGCCGACGACGGCGAGGAAGGTGGCGCGCCAGCCGAAGGCCTCGCCGAGCGCGGTGCCGGCGGGAACGCCGAGGATGTTGGAGAGCGTCAGGCCGGCGAACATCAAGGCGATGGCGCTCGCGCGCTTGTTGCGCGGCACCAAGCCCGCGGCAACGACCGAGCCGATGCCGAAGAAGGCGCCGTGGCCGAAAGCGGTGAAGACGCGCGCCGCCATCAGCAGCCAGTAGTTGGGCGCAAGCGCGCAGAACAGATTGCCGATGACGAACAGCGTGGCGAGGCCGACCAGCACTGGCTTGCGCGGCAGGCGGGCGGTGGCCATGGCGACGATCGGCGCGCCGAAGACGACGCCCAGCGCATAGCCGGTGACCAGCAGGCCGGCCGAAGGGATCGAGACATTGAGGTCGGCGGCGACCTCCGGCAGCAGGCCCATGATGACGAATTCTGTGGTGCCGATGCAGAAGGATGCAATGGCAAGCGCTAGGATCGGCAGCGGCATGGGAGGTCCGGACTGAATCGGTTCAAGTCGCCAGACTGAGGGCGAATGCGACTGGCGTGCAATCGCCATTGTTGCAATGCTGCATTGCAGAAATAGGAGGGCGCCCCTTTTAAGCGCCTAGGTCAGAGGTTTCAGCTCCTGGGCAATCGTCGGCAGAAGCTCCGAGACATTGGGGTGGATGTGCATGGCGCGCGCGAGCGTCGAGATCGGCGCCTTGGCATACATGAGGTCGAGCACGCAGTGGATCGCCTCGTCGCCACCCGGCCCGAGCACCGAGCAGCCAAGGATCTCGCCGGTGTCGGCATCGGCCAGAATCTTCATGAAGCCTTGCGTCTCGCCCTTTTCGACGGCGCGGCCGACACGGGTCATCGGCCGCTGGCCGACCAGCGCGCGGCGGCCCGACTTTTTCACCGCCGCCTCGGTCATGCCGCAGCGGCCGAGCGGCGGATCGATGTAGAGCGCATAGGCCTCGATGCGGTCGCTCACCTTGCGCGGATCGTCGTCGAGCAGATTGGCGGCGACGATCTCGTAGTCGTTGTAGGAGGTGTGGGTGAAGGCGCCCCTGCCGTTGCAGTCGCCCATCGCCCAGATGCCGGGCACGCTGGTACGCAGCTGGTCGTCGACGACGATGTAGCCGCGCTGGTCGACCGCGACGCCGGCCTTGTCGAGGCCGAGATCGTCGGTGTTGGGGACGCGCCCAAGCGCGAGCAGCACATGCGAGCCGACGGCCGGCGGCTTGCCTGCGGAGAAGGTCACGGCAATCTCGTTGCCCTTCCTGGCAAAGCCGATGTCGTCGGCGCCGACATGGACGGCGATGTCTTCGTTTTCGAGAATCGACTGGATCGCGGCCGAGGTATCCTCGTCCTCGCGGCCGGTCAGCCGAGGCGCTTTCTCGATCACTGTGACCTCGGAGCCGAAGCGGCGGAACATCTGCGCGAATTCGAGCGAGATGTAACTGCCGCCGACGACGACGAGATGGCTGGGCAGCACATCGAGGTCCATCATCGAGGAGTTGGTGAGATACGGGATGTCATGGACGCCGGGCAGGTCGGGCACGGAGGCGCGGCCGCCGGTGTTGAGGAAGATCTTTGGCGCGGTCAGCAGATCGTCGCCGACGCGCACGGTGTCGGCGGTTTCGAAACGGGCATGGCCGCGATAAAGCGTGCAGCCCTTCATCCCGGCGATCCAGCCTTCGAGATTGCCGCGCGCGTCGTTCGTGACCTTGTCCTTGCGCGCCTTGATCTTCATGTAATCGACGCCGACGGGACCGGAGAGCGCCACGCCATAGTCGGCGGCGCGGCGGGCAAGATGCGCGGCATAGGCGCTCGCCACCATTGTCTTGGTCGGCATGCAGCCGGTGTTGACGCAGGTGCCGCCGACGAATTTGCGCTCGATCAGCGCCACGCTCATGCCGGCGGCATCGAGCCGGCCGGCGAGCGGAGGGCCGGCCTGGCCGGCGCCGATGACGATGGCGTCGAAGCGCTTCGCCGTCATGCCACGGCCGCCACGATGAGC
Organism: Mesorhizobium sp. LEGMi-168a; assembly: GCF_058312955.1. Lineage (NCBI taxonomy): Bacteria > Pseudomonadati > Pseudomonadota > Alphaproteobacteria > Hyphomicrobiales > Phyllobacteriaceae > Mesorhizobium > Mesorhizobium sp. LEGMi-168a. The sequence goes on along the minus strand of NZ_JBZEGV010000039.1, from coordinate 5,670 downwards.
AGGCCGCCGATGATCGCGACCGCGTCCTCGATGAAGGCGGCCGGCGGATCCTTGCCGAAGGCGGCAGCCAGCCGGCCACGCGCTTCGGCGCCGCCCAGCGTGCCGATGACCGCGCCGATCGCGCCGGCGATCAGGCCGCCGATGGTAGCGCCGGCGGTCGCGCCGATCACTGCGCCGGTGAAGGCTCCCATAATGATGCGGGCGCCGAATTGCTGTGGCACCTTGCGGCTCGGCGTCGACGGCAACTGGTCGGTGACGAGCTCGATGATCGCCAGGATGGTGAATATGCCAACCGCTGCCCAATGGCCCATGAAACTGGCCCAAGTGCCGGCAACCGGCAGCCAGCCGAGATAAGAACCCCAAGCGACGGCCGCGGGCGCGGTCATGGCCCGCAGGCCGGCAATGACGCCGATCAGCAATGCAAACAAGTAAAGCATGATTGACCCCCTCAAAATCGGGACCTCGCACGATCCCGACATGGCAGGCTAGCATAGACCGGGTGTTTGGCCATGGGCTTTCGACTCAGGACGGATTGTGTTTTGGCAGCAGGCGGCATCGGAGGAGCGGTCATGACAAGCGAGCGCATGAAGATGGCGGCGGGCGAATGGTACACCTGCATCGATCCGGAGCTGGAAGCGCTGCGCGTTGCCGCGCGCGATGCCGTTTTCCAGCATAACGGCATGCCGCCCCGGCAGCGCGGCGACATCGGCCCGGCCCTGCGCGTACTGCTCGGCGGCGCGGGCGAGGGGGCGCGCATCGAGGCGCCATTCCACTGCGCTTACGGCTTCAACCTGTTCCTCGGCGACGGCGTCTTCATCAATGCCGGCTGCACCGTCCTCGATACCGCGCCGGTGCGCATCGGCAAGGGGACGATGCTCGGGCCCAATGTGCAGATCTATTGCGCCGAACATCACCGCGAAGCCGCCGGCCGACGCGCCGGCTTGGAGATCGCCAAGCCGGTGACGATTGGCGACAACGCCTGGATCGGCGGCAGCGCGGTGATCCTCGCCGGCGTCAGCATCGGCGAAGGCGCCATCGTCGGCGCCGGCGCGGTGGTGACGCGCGACGTGCCGGCCAATGCGACCGTCGTCGGCAACCCGGCGCGGGCGGTCACACGACGTTGAGAGTGACCTGAACGCTCCAGCACTTGTTCTTACGCAGTTCCGGACGGAAACCGGCTCAGCACCTTTCCCGGAATTGCTCTTGAGAATTCGCGCCGATACTGCATGGGCGAGGTCCTGAGCCGCGCCGCGAAATGCTGGCGCAGCGAGGTGGCGCTGCCGAAGCCGGCCTCGAAGGCCACCATATCCATCGACTTGTCCGTCTGTTCCAGCAGCCGCTGCGCCAGCGCCACGCGCTGGTCGGCCAGCCAGTCGCCGAAGCTGGTGCCGGTCGTCTTCTGGAAGCGGCGCGTGAAGGTGCGGCGGGTAAGGCCTGCCGCTTCGGCGACGCTGTCCAGGCTGTGGGCATCGCCGGGGGTTGCCCGCACTTCGTCGAGAGCCTTGGCGAACCTGTCGACGCTCGGCGTCGGCGCGAGCGGACGTTCGATGAACTGGGCCTGTCCGCCTTGCCGGTGCGGCGAGAGCACGACGTGGCGGGCGAGCCGAAGCGCTGCCTCGGCGCCGTAGCGGGCGCGCACGATGTGCAGGCAGCAGTCGAGTCCCGCGGCAACGCCGGCGGAGGTGACGATGTCGCCGTCGTCGACATAGAGCACGTCGGCATCGACCGCGATGTCGGGGTGAAGCGCCTGGAGCTGATCGGTATAAGCCCAATGCGTGGTTGCCTTGCGTCCGGCAAGCAGCCCGGCGGCGGCGATGGCGAAGGTGCCGAGGCAGAGGCCCACGATCAGGGCGCCGCGCTGATGCGCCCGTTCGAGCGCATCCTTTAGCGGCGCGGCCAGAGGGGCCTCGAGATCCTTCCAGCTCGGGACGATGACGATTTCGGCGTCGTCAAGCGCCGAAAGATCGTGCGGGACCGAAATGGTCAGACCGGCATCGGTATGAATAGGCCCTTGTTCGGCCGCGCAGACGCGGAAGTCGAAGCGCGGCAGGCCAAGCTTCGTGCGGTCCGCGCCGAACACCAGGCAGGGAACGGAAAGGTGGAACGGGCTGATGCCGTCGAAAGCGACGGCGGCGATAATCGGATCGCGCATGGCAGACACCATTGGGTTGGGATGAGTGTCCCAATTCTTTCGAATAATGTCAATCGGGCCACTTTATGCGTGTGGATGTTCGACCTAGCTTTGCGCCATCAACTCGGTCGAAAGGAAAACCGCTATGTCAGCACCAGCCACCCAGCCGCGCCGCACGCTCGTCGTCGTCGATGTCCAGAACGACTACAACGGCGGCAACCTCGCCATCCAGCATCCGCCCTTCGCCGACAGCGTCGCCAATGTGGCGCGGGCGATGGACGCCGCGGCCGCAGCCGGCATCAAGATCGTCGTCGTCAGGCAGATGGCGCCCGAAACCTCGCCGATCTTCGCCAAAGGCAGCCATGGCGGCGAGCTGCATCCCGAGATCGCCCGGCGTGCCCGCGATCACTATGTCGAAAAGACGCTGCCCTCCGCCTTCACCGGCACGGACCTCGAGGGCTGGCTGCGCGCAAACCACATCGATACGATCGCGGTCGTCGGCTACATGACGCATAATTGCGATCTGTCGACCATCATCCACGCCGTGCATATGGGCTTTGCCGTCGAATTCCTCTCGGATGCCAGCGGCTCGGTGCCCTACGCCAACAGCGCCGGCTATGCGTCAGCCGAGGACATCCATCGGGTGGTGAGCGTCGTGCTGCAGTCGCGTTTCGCGGCGGTGCTGAAGACCGCCGAATGGATCGATTGCCTGAAGACCGGTGCCCTGCCGGAGCGCGACACCATCTATGCGTCGAACCAGCGGGCGCTGGCGCGCAACGCTGCCTAAAAGCGCGTCGCGATCTTTCAGGTTCGCGCCGTGCGCTTTTAGGTCTTGATTTTACGCATGTCTTTGTCCCGAAACCGGTCCCACTTTCGGGAGACATGCTTTAGGCCGGACTGCTCCGACACAACAAAGGCGCCGCAGCGATGCGGCGCTCTTTTTCCATGGAGATGCTTCCAGCGATCGCGATTTATCGTGCCCGGCATTTCCTTTTCGGGCAACTCGCTGCTCAAACAACGCCGCGCCGATCACAATTTTTGCCGTTGTGCTGAAGCAAATGGAAACCATGTAAAGAGTGATGTATTTCACAGACGTCGCCGTCGTCTTGCCGCAAAATAAAATTTGAGCTTTAATTCAAGTTCGATTGGTAGGCTGTGGGGCTAGCAATTGAAAGCGCGGGTTGCACGAAATGCGGTGGCCGCAGCGTTAGTTTGTGTTGCGACAGTCCTGCCGCGGCCTGCTTTCGCTCAAGTTCCCCCGCACGCTCCAGGGACAATCTGTTTTACTCCGAATTTCTGGTGTTGGGCGCAGCCTCCAGGCCCGCCTGGATCGCCCTGTGGATGCCCTAGTCCCTATGGCTTTGTGCCTGGGTGGCTTGGCTGAGGAGGTCGCTTGGCGCAAACGACACAAGCCGTCGAGGATCTGCTCTTGGAAGCGGACCGGCTTGTCGCGGAGGCGGCAAGCAAGGGGAGGTCGCGCAACGAGAAACTCATATCTGCGCAAGAAAAGGTTGCAGCGCTTCCGGCTGAGCAAAGAAAGATTGACCACGCTGATGTTATTGCCCTGAAAGCTGAAATAGAAGCGGCGCAGTCATCCTTGAAGGGCGCTAACGACAACCCCGTCTCTCGAGGTATGGTCTATACCTGTATTTTTCTTTCAATGCTGCTCATGTTTCTGGTCGGATCCCTGTCTCTGGTGTACAACAAGGGTGTCGCCTTGCTTTCGGAAGTGCAAACCTTGGCGGCACAGCAACCGGATCGCCGATTTGGCCAGTTGGAGCGGCAGCTGCTTGTAGCTCAGGATGACTTGTTCTCTCCGGACCAGATGCAACTCGCGAGCCTTCCCGTTGAATTGGGTGGAAAGCCGGAAGACCCTAAGGTCCCTGCAAAAAGGCCGATCGACGAACTGGCGCGTGAATCATCCTACCTGACCCTGCACGAACTTCGCGATCTGAATTTCAAGCTGAAATCCCTGGAAACAAGAGTGGGCGACTTCGAGAATTTGTCAGCCTCGCCATTTCCGGGAGTGTTGAAGCTCGAAACCTACGTCAGCACGGCGATGGCGAGCGGCCGGAATTTTGTCGGCGCATTCAAAACCGCGGATGTCACCACGGCGGGGCCGCCTTCATCTGAGACAATGCCGGGCAGTGCCGGCAATGCAGGGGCCGCCAAACAAACGCCTGCCGGAAACGACACCATGAACTTCTTTTGTCGGGCTCAACCGGCGGCGAAACTGGAAAACAAAGGCGGCAAAAGCGTAGACGGCGCCACGACGCAAGCAACCTCTCCGGCTGAGCCTGCGATGCAAGCCTCCGACTCTCAGGTCCTTGGGATGGACATGAGAAAGATTGTCTATCAAGCCTGCAAGTATTCGCTGAACTATGTCTCGATGACGGTGCCATCGGTGGATTCGTGGGCCCTGAGGATAAAAGACGCCATCGATCCCTACGCCGTGTGGATATTGCCGTGTCTTTATGCAGCCTTGGGCTCAATGATCTACTATATGAGACTTATTCTGGATACGACTCAGCCAAATCCGCCGGTTTATCGCATAGCCCATCGTATGGCGCTGGCCGCGCTGGCTGGAATGATCTTAGCCTGGTTTTGGGGCCCGACGTTCGGCAGCAACAGCGAGTTCAAGTCCGTAGGTTTCGGCCTCTTCACCTTCGCCTTTGTGGTTGGGTTCAGCATAGACGTCTTTTTTGCGCTGCTCGACCGTCTGGTTTTCATCTCCACGAACGCAATCAGCAAATTCGGCGGGAATTAGCGATCGGTGAGCCGTAAGGATTGGCAGCGCGAGATGCCAATCCTTGCTTCAAGCTAAGGCGCTTCCATCGCAGTCGGTAGCCGGCATCACGAAGGTCGTCGAAGTAAAAAGGGCGCCGCGATGAGGCGGCGCCCTTGGTCATTCCGTTCGAACGATGCTTAGAGCGCTTCATCGTTTCACAGAAACGCCGATGCGCTCTAAGTATTTGTTTTGACGCAATTCCGGACGGAAAACCGCTGCGCACTTTTCCTGGAATTGCTCTAGAACAGACCTTCGATCTGGCCCTGCTCGTTGAGGAAGATTTTTTCCGACGACGGCGCCTTGGGCAGGCCGGGCATGGTCATGATCTCGCCGCAGATGATGACGACGAAGCCGGCACCGGCCGCAAGCCTCACCTCGCGCACCGGCACGGTATGGCCGGTCGGCGCGCCGCGCAGGTTCGGGTCGGTCGAGAAGGAGTACTGGGTCTTGGCCATGCAGACCGGCAGGTTGCCGTAGCCGGCCTGCTCCCAGGCATGCAGCTGATCGCGGATCGACTTATCGGCGATCGCCTCGTCGCCGCGATAGATGCGCTTGACGATGGTGTTGACCTTCTCGAACAGCGGCATCTCGTCCGGGTAGAGCGGCGAGAACTGCGAGGCGCCGGATTCGGCAAGCTTGACGACCCTGTGGGCCAGGTCCTCGATGCCGGCAGAGCCTTGCGCCCAGTGCTTGCACAGGATTGCATCTGCACCCATCGAGGCGACGAAATCCTTCATCGCCTGGATCTCGG
>NZ_JBZEGV010000038.1:0-53260 GCF_058312955.1 Mesorhizobium sp. LEGMi-168a | reverse complement strand
GACGCAGCGGCGTGAGACGGGCATTCTTATGGATGTTCATTCGGACCCTCCGGCGAATCTGAAGCGTGGTAACTCCAGTCTCCTCGGTCAGGTCCGAATGGACAACCTTCTGAAAGCCCACAGCTAGTCGAAGTCCGGGATCGTGCCGGGCGGCAGCCCCAGCTCGCCGTTCAGGTTTTTCAGGAACCGGCACCATTCAGGCGTATCCTGGCGCTTTCCGTTGCCGTTGCCGTCAGACGAAAATCCATTGCCGAAGCCGGTGCCGCAATTGGCGTTGCCGTTGAAGCTGCCCGCGTTGCCATTGCCGTTGAAGCTGCCGGTGTTGCCGTTGCCGTTGAAGTTGCCGCGATTGCCGTTGCCGTTGAAATTGCCGGAATTCCAGTTGCCGTTTGAGCCATCGACTATACCAAGACCGGCAATCGCGACATCTCCGTGGTCGATGGGGCCGCGGCCGATGGGAAGATCGGCTATCCTGACCACCGTCGAGGCGTCGGCGACCACGATCGCGGCAAGCAGCGTGCACACCGCGATGCCGCTTCCGTCCAACAGCCGCGCCGGCGCCGGCTTCGCGCCGCGCCGGACGGAAGCGGATGGTCTGAGCCCGGCCATCAGCGGTTTCCCCGGCCGTTGAAATTGCCGTTGAACGCGCCGGCGTTGCCGTTGCCGTTGAACGAGCCGCCGTTGTAGTTGCCGTTGAAGGCGCCGACATTGGCGTTGCCGTCATATTCGCCGGTGTTGCCGTTGCCGTTGAAGGCCCCGATGTTGTGGGTTCCGCTCGTCGCGGACGTGTTGTCGTTGCCGTTGAAGGCGCCGACATTGCCGGTGCCGCTGTTGAAGGCGCCGATGTTGCCGCTGCCGGTGTTCTTGTAGCCGACGTTGCCGCCCGCAAAGCCGAGCGGGTCCATGCCCCTGACATTCGAGCCGATATACTGGCCGTATTGGCCGGCGGTTTGAGCGATCCGGGACGTGCTGAAGGCCTGGCTGCCCGTCGTGGTGTCGGCCTTCGCCGCGGTTGCGCTCAACAGCCCCAGGCAAAGCGCCGCTGTGACACACCATTTCATCTGCGAACTCCTTCCATGGCTTGGTTGGAAAAGGGACTCTCTGCTTGGAAAGGGGATTCTCTGCTTGCAAAAGGACTGGGACCGCCGGCGATATGTCGCGATAGCCTTGCGCGGGGGGACGACGCGTGGCTCGGCGATCCCAGAAGCGTCAGCGTCTTTCGACGCTAGTGGCGACGCTAGTGGTTGGCGTTACCGTTACCGTTGCCGTTGCCGGCGCCCCAGTTGCCGTTGCCGTTGGCATTGCCGTTGCCGAGGCCGAAGTTGGCGTTGCCGTTCAGGTTGCCGTTGCCGAGGCCAAAGTTGCCGTTGCCGTTTCCGTTGCCGTTGGCGATGCCGGCATTGAGGTTGCCGTTGAAGTTGCCGTTGAAGGCGCCCATGTTGGCATTGCCGTTTCCGTTGCCGTTGCCGATGCCGAAATTGCCATTGCCGTTGAAGTTGCCGTTGAAGGCGCCGGTGTTGGCATTGCCGTTTCCGTTGCCGTTGCCGACCCCGACATTGCCATTGCCGTTCCCGTTGCCGCTGCCGATCGAGACGGCGGATGCCGTACCAGTCAGAGCCGACAGGACAGCCGCGGCCAGAATGATCTTCCTCATGACGTTCTCCTTGGTTTGCGTTGAACATCCCGGCCAGCACAAGATGACCGGAACCACGCAACAAGGATGCCTGCAGAAAAGAGGCCGAGACATCCGGGTCGATCGGCATGGCCTGTCGGTTTTTCAGCTGATGTGCTTGTCAGGAAAAGTTGAAGGCATCGGGAAAAAACTGACAGGCATAAAGGCTTATGGCGGGTGTATACTGCGCGGAGGAACAGACTTTCATGCCTTTTCTCGCCGACCCCGTGAACAGCTTGCGCGCCCTCGGGAACGGCATAGAGAAGAGAACGCTGATGCGGGCGGCTATCCAGCCAGGCGAGGACGAAACTGCGAAGGCCCAGCGCCGGAGATTGACGCGGCGGTTGATTGCCGTGCAGGAAGAACAGCGCCTGCGCCTGTCACGCGAGCTGCACGACGATCTCGGCCAGATGCTGGCAAGCGTGGCGCTGGAGCTGCACTCTATTCGCGCGGACTCCGCGGAACTCGATGCCCGCCTCGCGCGCGCGGCCCAGCTCGTCGACCAGCTGAGCACCAGGGTGCACGATGCCGCCTGGAGCCTGCGCCCCGCGGATCTCGATCGCCTGGGCCTCCGCGCCTCGGTCGAGGATCTGGCCAGCATGCTGTGCGCTCAGCTCTGCATACCCTGCGACGTCGATCTCGAAGCCCTGTCGAGGCCGCTCGAGCCCGAAGTCGCGCTGACGCTCTATCGCATCGTGCAGGAGGCCCTCACCAACATCGGCAAGCATGCTCGGCCGAGCCGGGTCAGCGTGACGGCCCACATTTGGGACAACAGGCTGCGGCTGACCGTCGAGGACAATGGCCATGGGTTCGATGCCAATATCGCGCCTGGCTCTCGCCATTTGGGGCTTGCCGGGATGAAGGAGCGCCTCGCCCTGATCGGAGGTGAGCTCACGGTCGAAACCGCCAAGGGCAAGGGGACCGCCATCTACGCCGATGTGCCTTTGCCCGACTGAGCGCTGGCGAACAATCAAAGCATGTCTCCCGAAAGTGGGAACCGTTTCGCGCACGGCAGCGCCGCGGGCGCCTACGTGAAGCGTTCCACATCCGAAATCGTCGGCCGCGGCTTACAATCCGGGATCATGGGTTAGGCGGGGGATGGCTTACCCGTTGCGGCCGCTTTGCGGCTTTGCTGAAACAGACGGGCGTCCCGCGCCAGGCGGGGCAGTTGCCTAGACCATCAAGCACAAGGGGACCCGCTTTGAGTGACGGGCCCTTTGACAGACTGATGGAGGTTAAAGGTGTGCTGCAGGCGCATATTCGTGGTCGACGACCATCCGATCATCCTGTCCGGCGTCGGTGCGATGATCAACAGCCAGGACGATCTGACGATCGTCGGACTGGCGGCGAATGCCGATGAGGCCTTCGAGGGCATCGGCAAGGCCCTTCCGGACGTCGCCGTGGTCGATATCTCGCTCCCCGGCGTCAACGGGGTCACGCTCATCGAACGGCTCGTCGAACGCTTTCCCGATCTCGGTTGCATCGCGCTGACCGCGCATGAGGACCCCGGCTGCCTGCGCCAGGTGCTGGCTGCCGGGGCACGCGGGTTCGTGGTCAAACGCTCGACCGCCACGGACCTGCTGCAGGCCATCCGCTGCGTGCTGGCCGGCGACAACTATGTCGACCCGGCGCTTGCGGCGCGAATCCTGAGCCCGCGCCACGGCGCGCAGGGCGATGCCGGCAATCTCAGCGAGCGCGAGCGGTCGGTGATCCAGCTGGTTGCGCTTGGCTACAGCAACAAGGAGATATCCTCGCGCCTCAACCTCAGCATAAAGACCATCGAGACCTACCGGACCAGGGCAACCGACAAGCTGGAACTTCACTCCCGCGCGGCCATCGTGCGCTTCGCGCAATCGAATGGCTGGCTGGCCGAACTGGTGTAGTCGGCGCGGGCCAGCTCGCTCAGAGATTGTAGAACCGGCGGACGATCTCCCAGGCCTCCTCGGCGGTGTCGACGAAATCGATGATGTCCTGGTCGCCGGGCGAGATCGTGCCCTGCTCGGCAAGGAAGTCGAGGTCGATCGCCCTTTGCCAGAACGCCTTGCCGAACAGGATCACCGGCACGCGCTCCATGCGCCCGGTCTGGATCAAGGTCAGCGTCTCGAAGAATTCGTCCATCGTGCCGAAGCCGCCCGGAAACACGGCCACCGCCTTGGCGCGCATGACGAAATGCATCTTGCGGATGGCGAAATAGTGGAAGTTGAAGCAGAGCTCGGGCGTCACATAGGCGTTCGGCGCCTGCTCGTGCGGCAGCACGATGTTGAGGCCGATCGACGGCGCGCCGACATCGTCGGCGCCGCGGTTTCCGGCCTCCATGACGCCAGGGCCGCCGCCGGTGACGACGACGAATTCGCGGTAGTAGGACGTGGCCGACTGCTGCGAGCACAACCGGGCGAACTTGCGCGCCTCTTCGTAGTATTTGCTGTTCAGTTCGAGGTTCTTCTTCTGCGTCTCGTTCTTCGCCGCCCAGGCGACGCCGCCCGGCTCCGGCAGCCTTGCGCCGCCGAACAGGATGACGGTCGACTGGATGCCGCGCTCGGCGAGGATCATCTCCGGCTTCAGCAGTTCCAACTGCAGGCGCACCGGACGCAATTCGCGCCGTGTCATGAAGTCGGGATCGTTCCAGGCCAGGCGATAGGTTTCAGCGCGCGTCTGCGGCGTGTCCGGCACGCTTTTCGACCGCTCCAGATCCTCGTCCGAATGCGGCAGCGGCGTCCAGCCCGCCTTTTCCATGGGTGTCATTGAGTCCACCGTCCTAATTTCCTTTACTTGCGCCGTCCCATGACGCAGCCGCGATTGACCCTCATCAAGGCTTCACATAGGGTCCGCGCGATTTCAAAACAGGTTAAGGCGCAGCCCTTAACAGCTTTGTAATGGAGCAATTTCATGTCGAAGCCCGATCTGGCGAGCCTCGAAAAGACCATCGAAAAGGCCTTCGAGGAGCGCGATACGATTTCGACCGCGACCCGCGGCGAAACGCGCGACGCCATCCAGTCGGCGCTCGACCTGCTCGACCGCGGCGTGGCCCGTGTCGCCGAGCGGCAGGACGACGGCAAATGGCATGTCAACCAGTGGCTGAAGAAGGCGGTGCTGCTCTCCTTCCGGCTGAACCCGATGGAGATCATCAAGGGTGGCCCGGGCCAGGCGGTGTGGTGGGACAAGGTGCCGTCGAAGTTCGACGGCTGGAGCGCCGTCGATTTCGAGAAGGCCGGCTTCCGCGCCGTTCCGTCCTCGGTCGTGCGCCGCTCGGCCTATGTCGCCCCCGGCGCGGTGCTGATGCCGTCCTTCGTCAATGTCGGCGCCTATGTCGACACGGGCACGATGGTCGACACCTGGGCTTCGGTCGGCTCCTGCGCCCAGATCGGCAAGAACGTGCACCTTTCGGGCGGCGTCGGCATTGGCGGCGTGCTGGAGCCGATGCAGGCCGGCCCGACCATCATCGAGGACAATTGCTTCATCGGCGCGCGCTCCGAGGTGGTCGAGGGCTGCATCGTTCGCGAAGGCTCGGTGCTCGGCATGGGCGTGTTCATCGGCCAGTCGACCAAGATCGTCGACCGCGCCACCGGCGAGGTATTTTACGGCGAGGTGCCGGCGAATTCCGTGGTGGTCGCCGGATCGTTGCCGGGCAAGCCGCTGCCCAATGGCGAGCCGGGCCCCAGCCTCTACTGTGCCGTCATCGTCAAGCGCGTCGACGCCAGGACCCGCTCCAAGACCTCGATCAACGAATTGCTGCGCGATTGATCTTTTCTGGAAACGGACGCACCTTCCGCCGGCGCGGCATTCCGTCGCGCTGGTTCAACACGGAGGGGCGTCATGGACTGGAAGTACCTGCTGACGAGTTTCGACGGCCGCATCAACCGCGCCAAGTTCTGGGCCGGCATCGGCATATTCATCGTCATCGCCATCGTTGCCTTCATACTCGACACGATCCTCGGCACACGTTTCACCACCGACAGCGGCGCCCAGGTCGGCGTCGTCGGCATCCTCGTCATGCTGGCATCGATCTATTTCGCGATTGCTCTCTATGCCAAACGCTGGCACGACCGTAACAAGTCGGGCTGGTGGACGCTGATCGGCCTTATCCCCATCATCGGCGGCATCTGGATGCTGATCGAACTCGGCATCCTCGAAGGCACCAATGGCGCCAATCAATACGGACCGGACCCGCTTGCCTGAAAAAGCAGACTTTATCTGGCTGTTCTTCAAAACCTCGGGCCGCGTCAGCCGCGCGGCCTATTTTCTCGGCGGATTGCTGGTGGCCCTCGTCCAGGCTTTCCCGCTCTATCGCTTCACGCTGGTGCCGGAAGGCTCGGCCGAGAGCAACATGTGGTCGTTTGTCTTCTTCCTCACTTTCCTTGCCTCGCTATGGTCGAACATCGTGCTGGCGGTGAAGCGGCTGCATGATTTCGACAAGCCGGGTATCGCGGCGCTGGTGCTGTTCGTCCCCGTCGTATCGATCGTCGCTTTCCTGGTGCTTTGCCTGTTTCCGGGGCAACCCGGCCCCAACCGCTACGGCAGCCGCACGAATGCGCCGGCCGATCGTTAGATGCCGCAGCCGCCATGCGCTACCGCACGCTCGATCCGAAGCTGATCATCGAGACCGCCGAAAGGCTGGAGGAGCGCGTCGCCGAGCGCTTTCCTGACGCGGGCCTGCGTGGCGTCGCCGCCGAGCTGGTGTCGCTGTCGCGCGACCTGGCGAGAGCAGCCAAGGCCCTGGAGGCGCCGATATGGTGGCTGCGCGGCGTCATCGTCGCCGCTGTCGTCGCCGGCGCGCTGGTCTTCCTGTTCGTCGGCACCATCCTGCCGCTCGGCCGCTTTTCCGGACCCGGCGATGCCGTCCAGTCGGTGCAAGGCATCGAATCCTCCCTCAATGTCCTCATCCTTGCCGTCGTCGGCTTCCTGGCGCTGATGCGGGCCGAGGAGCGCATCAAGCGCAAAAAGGTGTTCCGCGAGCTGCATGGCCTTCGGTCGTTGATCCATGTCATCGACATGCACCAGCTGACCAAGGATCCGGCGACGCTGTCGGCCAATTTCAAGCCGACCGCCCATTCGCCGGCGCGCATCAGCAACGCCGCCGACCTCGCGCGCTATCTCGACTATTGCTCGGAGATGCTGTCGATCACCGGCAAGATCGCGGCGCTGTTTGCCCAATCGGTCAATGACGACGTGGTCGTCGACGGGGTCAACGACATCGAGAACCTGGCCTCCAACCTGTCGCGCAAGATCTGGCAGAAGATCACGCTGATCGAGGGCCGCCGGTGACCTTCTCCGGCGTCAACCCCGGCGGGCCGCGCTTTTCTGATTCCGCCTGACGCACCAGCGCCGCGACGCGCTCGATCGTCGGCGCCGGCGTGCCGGTCCGCTTCGCCAGGCTGAGCACCGCGCCCTGCAAGTCGTCGATCTCGGTCGGGCGGCGGCGCTCGAGATCGTCCCACATGGAGGAGCGAGCCTCTGGATCGATCGCCAGCATGCGCCGGGCCAGCAGTCCGAACAGCCAGTCGGGAAGCCTCAGCACTTTCGGCAGCAGCGACGGCGGCAGGCCGGTGATTCGCGCCGGTTCGATGCCGGCGGCCTTCATCGCCGCGAGCGCCTCGTCGATCTGGCCGGCCAGGATCCGGCGCCAGCGGCGTTCGGCCAGCTCACGCGCCAGCGGCAGACCGGAGAGCGCCACAAGCGCGTTGTTGAGGTTCATCAAGAGCTTGCTCCACTGCACCGCCTTCATGTCGGAACGGGCTTCGATCCCAAGCCCTTCGACATCGAGCAGTCCGGCGAGGCCGTCCACGCCATCCTCGACCATAATTTTGCCCTCGCTCGCGCGATGAACCCGAAACGGCGCCTCGCCATCCGGCGACTGCACGACATTGAATGGCACCATGCCAGCGAGCACGCGCCGCGCGGGAAGCTTGGCGCGCAATTTGTCCTGATTGTCGACGCCGTTCTGCAGGCTGACCACGATGGCGTCGGGGCGGGCATGGGCCGCGACAAATCCCGCCATCTCCGCGGTCGCGCCGCTCTTTACCGTGACGAGAACGATATCCGCGTTGTGCAGCGCCAACGCCGGATCGTCGGTGACCGCAAGCGCCTCAGGCGCGATGCGGCGGTCGCGGCCGTCGAGATCGCTGACCCGAAGCCCATCCTTGCGCATGGCCTCGACGATGCGGCCGCGTCCGAGGAAATTCACCTTTCGCCCGGCAAGCGCCAGGCAGCCGCCGACATAGCAACCGATGCTGCCGGCGCCGGCGACGGCAATGGTTTTTTCTTGCCTGGCCATGCAATCGTCCCGACTTGGCTCGCAACTATACGACATGACAACCATATTGTCGGCGGCGTGATCGCCCACCATGTCCGACCGTGACAGGTCCGTTGCTTTCGACTATCGCTTTGCCCATGAAATTGCCGACCGACCCCGCCCAGAACCTTGCCGCCCTGATCCGCTGTCCTTCCGTGACGCCCGCCGAAGGCGGCGCGCTGCAGACGCTGGAAGTCATGCTGAAGCCACTCGGCTTCTCTGTCGAGCGGCCGGTGTTCGCCGAAAGCGGCACGCCGGATATCGAAAACCTCTATGCGCGCCGCTCGGGCAATGGCCCGCATCTGATGTTTGCCGGCCATACCGACGTCGTGCCGGTCGGCGACGAGGCGGCCTGGACGCATCCGCCCTTTGCCGCCGACATCGCCAATGGCGAGATGTATGGCCGGGGCGCCGTCGACATGAAGGGGGGCATCGCCTGCTTCATCGCCGCCGTGGCGCGCCATGTCGAGAAGAATGGCGGCCCGAAAGGCTCGGTATCGCTGCTGATCACCGGCGACGAGGAGGGGCCGGCCATCAACGGCACGACGAAGCTGCTCGACTGGGCGGCCGCCAAGGGCGAGAAGTGGGATGCCTCGATCGTCGGCGAGCCGACCAATCCGGATACGCTTGGCGACATGATCAAGATCGGTCGGCGCGGCTCGCTGTCGGGCAGCGTCATCGTCAACGGCCGCCAGGGCCACGCCGCCTATCCGCAGCTTGCCGACAACCCGGTGCGCGGGCTGATGAGCCTGGTCGATGCGCTGCTCCATCCGGTATTCGACAAGGGAACCAAGGATTTCCAGCCGACCAATCTGGAAGTGACCTCGATCGACGTCGGCAATCCGGCGACCAACGTCATCCCGGCCAAGGCCACCGCCACCTTCAACATCCGCTTCAACGACACGTGGGATGCGGAAACGATCCAGGCCGAGATACACAACCGGCTCGATCAGGCGGCGGGCCGCAAGAAATACCGGCCGGGCAAGAAGACGCCGGTCGACTACGAGCTTGTCTGGCGCGACCGGCCGAGCCATGTCTTCCTCACCCGCGACGACAAGCTGATCGACACGCTGAGCGCGTCGGTTGCGGCGGTGGTCGGCAAGACGCCGGCGCTCTCCACCTCCGGCGGCACGTCGGATGCGCGTTTCATCAAGGATTATTGCCCGGTGGTCGAGTTCGGGTTGGTCGGCAAGACCATGCACATGGTCGACGAGCGCGTGGCACTTGCCGATCTCGAGACGCTGACCCAAATCTACGAACGTTTCATCGAAGACTGGTTCGGACAGGGCCTCGCGTGACCATGCTTTCGGCGGACGAAACCTATGCTTCGCTGGCCGGCGCCTGGCGGCTGATGTTCGGCAAGGCAGACGGTCTGCGCATGCTCGACCTGTCGGCGGACGGTTTCTGGAATTCCTTCTTCGCCATCGTCGTGGCGGCGCCGGCGCTGATCGTCGGCTGGGTCGGCATCGCCAACGAGATCGGCGATCCGAACGCCTTCGCCGGCCGCCTCGGCATGCTGCTCAAGCTGGCGACGGTCGATATCGGTTCCTGGGTCCTGCCGCTGGTGGCGCTTGCGCTGGTCGCGCCGCGCGCCGGCATAGGCGGACGCTTCGTCCACTATGTCGTCGCCTCCAACTGGGCCTCCGCCATCATCGCCTGGCTGATGCTGCCGTCGGCGCTGCTGAGGTTGTTCGTGTCTTCGGCCGACGAGATCAGCGGACTGGTCTCGCTGCTTCTGTTCGCGCTGTCGATGGTGCTGACCTGGCGCATGACCAACGCGACGATCGGCAAGGGCGCCGCCGTCGGCACCGCTGTGTTTGCCGGCATGTTCGTGGCCTCGCTGCTCGTGCTGTTCGGGCTGCAGGCGCTGCTCGGCATCGACATGCCGGACGGCGCGAGGGGCTGATCCTTCCGAGCCGAAGGCGGTCTTTCAATTCATCGCCAGGCGCCGGCCTGGACTATCGCACATCCATCCAGCGCTGTTCCTGGAACGAGCGCGCCATCGCATGCACGGTGCGTTCGATCTCCAGCCCCTCGTCGAAATCGATGATCCGCGCCGGCTTGCCGGCGATCCGCATCAAGAGCTCGCGGCATTCGATCATCTTGAGGTCGTTGAAGCCCAGCCCATGGCCGGGCGCCGGCAGGAAGGAATCATAGGGCTTGTGGTGCGGCGCCACCAGGATCGTGCGGTAGCCCTGCTCGGTCGGCCGGTCGGCGGTCAGGTAGAGCTGGAACTCGTTCATCCGCTCCTGATCGTAGAGGATCGAGCCCTTCGAGCCGAAGATCTGGATGGCGATGCGGCCCTTGCGGCCCCAGGCCGAACGGTTGACCAAGAGCGTGCCGGCGACGCCGTTCTCGAGATGCATCAGCACGCTGGCGATATCGTAGGTTTCGACCGCGCGGCGGCCGCCGGAAGCGACCTTGCGATCGGCATAGGGTTTGACCATGTCGCACATGACGCGGCCGACGCGGCCGAACAGCACCTTGATCAGCGACAGCGGATGCACGGCGAAATCGTCGAGCGCGCCATAGCCGGAGGCCGCCTCGTGCTTCCAGAAGAACAGCGCGTCGGGGTCGGCCATGAAATCCTCGTCCATCTCGATGCGGACGAGATTGACGTCGCCGATGATCTCTTCCTCGAGCAGAGCGCCGATGTGGCGGATGGCGGGGTTCTGGATGTAGTTGTAGCCGAGCGCGGCAGCCTTGCCGGATTTCTTTGCGGCCTCGGCCATCGCTTCGGCCTCCGCAAAACTCGGCGCCATCGGCTTCTCGCACCACAGATGCTTGCCGGCCTCGAGGATTGCGATCGCCATTTCCGGATGGAACTGGTTGGGCGTGGTCAGCGAGACGACATCGACCTCCGGGTCGTTGACCACGGCGCGCCAGTCGCCGGACCCTTTGGCGAAGCCGAACTCGCCCGCCTTGCGCCTGGCCAGTTCGTCATTGACCTCGCCCAAATGCACCAGCTTCGGCTTGTCGACGTCGGGAAAGACGGTGCCGACCGCGTTCCAGGCGATGGCGTGGCACTTGCCCATGAAGCCCGTGCCGATAAGGCCCACTCCGACCATGTCGATGTCTCCAGAATAAAGGGGAAAAAGCTCGTATGGATGAATTAATCCATTTCACCTGAGAATGGAACGTACAAATCATTTTTTATGGTGTTCTTGCGTGAACTCGCTATGATGGGGCAGGAGAGTGAACACAGTATGGCCGTGGGCGGAGCGACGATGGACGAACGGGTGCCTCGCGATTTCGAGACGTTGCGCGCAACGATCCTGGAGCGGCGCGCGAGCCTGCCAAAGCGGATCGCGCAGATCGCCGCCTATGCGCTCGACAATCCCGACGACATCGCCTTCGGCACTGCGGCGAGCATCGCGGCTTCGGCCGGCGTCCAGCCCTCGACGCTGATCCGCTTCGCCCAGCAGCTCGGCTTCGACGGCTTCACCAGCCTCCAGCTTGTCTTTCGCGAGCGTCTGCGAGAACGCAATTCCTCCTATGACGAAAGGCTGGCGGCGCTGCGCGCCAAGGCCGAGGAAGGCGCCGGCCACCGGGCGATCTTCGACGGCTTCGTCGCCGCCGCCAGCACTTCGCTCAGCGACATTTCGCGCGCGTTGAACGATGCGCATTTCGAAGAGGCGGTCGCGCTCCTGGCGAAGGCCGAGACCATCTATGTGCTGGCCAAGCGCCGCTCCTATCCGGTCGCCTCCTACATCGCCTATGCGCTGGGCAAGCTCAAGATCCGCAATCAGCTGGTGGAATCGGCCGCCGGCTTGAATGCCGAGATGATCGGCTTCGCCACGCCGCGCGACGCCGTCATCGCCATCTCCTTCTCGCCTTACGCGCCCGCGACCATCGAGGAGACGCGCTCGATCGCGGAGCAGGGCGTGCCGATCGTCGCCATCACCGACTCGTCGTTTTCGCCGCTCGCCCAGTTCGCCAAGGTCTGGTTCGAGGTGGCGGAAGCCGATTTTGGCGGCTTCCGCTCGATCTCGGCGACGATGGCGCTCGCCATGGCGCTGACCGTCGCCGTCGGCGAGAAGCGGCGCGACGCCGGCCGCAAGCGCAAGGCCTGAGCGGCCCCAAGGTTCGCGTTTTTCCATCCGGGAATGCTCATTCCATATTGACTACAGATTGGAATTATTATTTCATATTGACGGCACCACGCCGTCATTCGCGTGTGCTGCCCAAAACGACGCTGCTCTGCACAACAAGGCTGATGGGAGGTTCGAATGGGCGAAGCCGTGGAAGCGAAATATCCGCCGCTCGACGTCATCACGATCGGCCGCGCCTCGGTCGATCTCTATGGACAGCAGATCGGGTCGCGGCTGGAGGACATCACCTCCTTCGCCAAGTCGGTCGGCGGCTGTCCGGCCAACATCGCCGTCGGCACGGCAAGGCTTGGGCTCAGCTCGGCGCTGCTCACCCGTGTCGGCGACGAGCAGATGGGCCGCTTCATCCGCGAGCAGCTCAGGCGTGAGGGCGTCTCGGTCGACGGGCTGAAGACCGACAAGGAGCGGCTGACGGCGCTTGTGCTGCTTTCCGTCGAGGACGAGGGCGTCTCGCCGATGATCTTCTACCGCTCCGACTGCGCCGATATGGCGCTCGCGGAGGAGGATATCGACGAAGCCTTCATCGCTTCGGCCCGCTCGGTGGTGGTCACCGGCACGCATTTCTCGCGCCCCAACTCCGATGCCGCGCAGCGCAAGGCGATCCGCCTCATGAAGGCCAAGGGCGGCAAGGTCGTCTTCGACATCGACTACCGACCGAACCTCTGGGGGCTTGCCGGCCATGCCGAAGGTTTTGAGCGCTACGTCAAATCCGACCGCGTCTCGGCGCAGCTGAAGACGGTGCTGCCCGACTGCGACCTCATCGTCGGCACCGAGGAGGAGATCATGATCGCCTCCGGCGCCGATGATTGCCTGAGCGCGCTGAAGACGATCCGCTCGCTGTCTCCGGCCACCATTGTGCTGAAGCGCGGCGCCAAGGGCTGCATCGTCTATGACGGGCCGATCAGCGACGATCTCGAGGACGGTATCGTCGGCAAGGGTTTTCCGATCGAGATCTACAACGTGCTCGGCGCCGGCGACGCCTTCATGTCGGGCTTCCTGCGCGGCTGGCTCGGCGGCGAAAGTTTTGCGACGGCCGCGACCTGGGCCAATGCCTGCGGCGCCTTCGCCGTGTCGCGCCTGCTCTGCGCGCCGGAATATCCGACCTTCGAGGAGCTGCAGTTCTTCCTGAAGCACGGCAGCAAGCATTTGGCGCTGCGCAAGGACGAGGCGATCAACCACGTCCATTGGGCCACCACGCGCCGGCGCGACATTCCCTCGCTGATGGCACTCGCGTGCGACCATCGCGTCCAGCTCGAGGATGTCGCCGCCAGGGTCGGCGCCGATCAATCGCGCATCCCCGATTTCAAGGTGCTGACGGTCAAGGCTGCGGCCAAGGTCGCCGCCGGCCGCGACGGCTACGGCATGCTGGTCGACGAGAAATATGGCCGCGACGCGATGTTCGAATTCGCCCGCCATCCCTTTGCCTGGCTCGGCCGCCCGGTCGAGCTGCCCGGCTCGCGCCCGCTGCGCTTCGAATTCTCGCAGGATATCGGCTCGCAGCTGATCGACTGGCCGGTCGACCACTGCATCAAATGCCTGTGCTTCTATCACCCGGACGATCCGGAAGCGCTGAAGACCGAGCAGCAGCAGAAGCTGCGGGCCCTGTTCGAGGCGGCGCGAAAAGTCGGCAGGGAGCTTCTCGTCGAGATCATCGCCGGCAAGCACGGCAAGCTCGACGACACCACCATTCCGCGCGCGCTGGAAGAGCTTTATGCGCTTGGCATCAAGCCCGATTGGTGGAAGCTCGAGCCGCAGGCTTCGGCCAGCGCCTGGGCGAAGATCGAGCAGGTGATCGTCAAGAACGATCCATGGTGCCGCGGCGTCGTGCTGCTTGGGCTGGAAGCGCCGCAGGACGAGCTGGTCGCGGCGTTTGCCGCAACGAGCAACGCGCCCATCGTCAAGGGCTTTGCCGTCGGTCGCACCATCTTCATCAACGCCGCCGAACAATGGCTGGCCGGCAGGATGTCGGACGACGAGGCTATCGCCGACATGGCCTCGCGCTTCGAGCAGCTGACCGAGGCATGGCTTGCCGCGCGCGGCCGCAAAGCAGCATAAGAAGACGGGCAGCATAACAAGGCGGCACAAGGAAAGCCGGAGGAAACGACCAATGAGCAAGACCGTTCGCCTGACGATGGCGCAGGCTGTGACCCGCTTTCTCAGCCGGCAGATGACCGAGATCGACGGCAAAAAGGTGCCGATCTTCGGCGGCGTCTGGGCGATCTTCGGCCACGGCAATGTCGCCGGCGTCGGCGAGGCGCTCTACCAGGTACGCGATGAGTTGCCCACCTTCCGCGCCCATAACGAGCAGGCGATGGCGCATGCCGCGATCGCCTATGCCAAGGCGAATTTCCGCCGCCGCTTCATGGCCGCGACCACCTCGATCGGCCCCGGCGCGCTGAACATGGTGACGGCCGCAGCGCTCGCCCATGTCAACCGCCTGCCGGTGCTGCTGCTGCCTGGCGATGTCTTCGCCAACCGCCTGCCCGATCCGGTTCTGCAGCAGGCCGAGGATTTTTCCGATGGCACGGCAAGCGTCAACGACTGCTTCCGCCCCGTGTCGCGCTATTTCGACCGCATCACGCGGCCCGAGCAGATCATCCCGGCGCTGAACCGCGCCATGCAGGTGCTGACCGACCCGGCCGAATGCGGCCCGGTCACGCTGTCGCTCTGCCAGGACGTGCAGGCCGAAGCCTATGACTATCCCGAAAGCCTGTTTGCCGAGCGCGTCTGGACGCCGCGCCGGCTGCGTCCGGATCGCAACGAGCTTGCGGCCGCCGTCGCGGCGCTGAAGGGCGCCAGGAAGCCGCTGGTGATCGCCGGCGGCGGCGTTCTTTATTCGCAGGCTTCCGGAGAACTGGCGAAGCTGGTGCAGGGCGCCGGCATTCCGGTTTGCGAGACGCAAGGGGGGAAATCTTCGCTGCCGGACGATCATCCGCTCAATATGGCGGCGGTCGGCGTCACCGGCACGTCGGCCGCCAACCGGCTGGCTGAAGAGGCGGATGTCGTGCTCGCCGTCGGCACCAGGCTGCAGGATTTCACCACCGGCTCCTGGGCGTTGTTCAAGAATGCCGGCCGCACCATCATCGGCCTCAACACGCAGGGTTTCGATGCCGGTAAGCACTGGGCGCTGCCCCTGGTCGCCGACGCGTCCGAAGGCCTGGCGGAACTTTCCGCTGCGCTGAAGGGCTGGAAGGCGCCGGCCGCCTGGACCGACGATGCGCTGAAGGGCAAGAAGGACTGGCAGGCCGCCGCAGCCAAGGTGACGGCCTCGACCAATGCCGCCTATCCTTCCGATGCCCAGGTGATCGGCGCCGTGCAGCGGGCCATGGGTTCCGGTGTGACCTTGCTGCATGCGGCCGGCGGGCTGCCGGGCGAATTGCACAAGCTCTGGCAGGCCGGCGCGCCGGGCTCCTACCATGCCGAATACGGCTTCTCGACCATGGGCTACGAGATCGCCGGCGGCCTCGGCGTCAAGATGGCCAAGCCCGACCAGGAGGTCGTCGTCATGGTCGGCGACGGCTCCTATCTGATGCTCAATTCCGAGATCGCCACATCGGTGATGCTGGGGCTGAAGCTTACCATCGTGCTGCTCGACAATCGCGGCTATGGCTGCATCAACCGGCTGCAGATGGCGACCGGCGGCGCCAACTTCAACAATCTGCTCAAGGACGCGCGCCACGAGGCGATGCCCGACGTCGACTTCGCCGCGCATGCCGCAAGCCTGGGTGCGATAGCCGAGAAGGTGGCGTCGATCGCGGAACTGGAGACGGCGCTCGCCAAGGCGAAGCAAAACACCAAGACCACCGTGCTGGTCATCGACACCGATCCGCTGGTCTCGACCGAAGCCGGTGGCCATTGGTGGGATGTCGCCGTGCCGGAAGTCTCGGCGCGGCCTCAGGTGAACGCCGCGCGCAAGAAATACGAGGAAGCCGTCGGCAGCCGTCAAGGCTGACACGGCATCCCCGCAACAAATTGACATTGGAGTGACGACTTGAAAGCCAAACTGGGCATGTCCCCCATCGCGTGGTGGAACGACGATCTCGTGGAACTGAGCGACGACGTGTCGCTGGAGGAATGCCTTCGCCAATCGCGCTCGGCTGGCTTCACCGGCATGGAGATGGGTCGCCGCTTTCCCAACGACCCGAAGGTGATGCTGCCGATCCTGAAGCAGGCCGACGTCACGCTCTGCGGCGGCTGGTTCTCCGGCACGCTGGTCAATGAGGACCTGGCGAGGAACAAGGACCGCATCCAGCCGATGATCGAGCTGTTCAAGGCGGTCAACGCGCCCTGCATCGTCTATGGCGAGGTCGGCCGTTCCATCCAGGGCGACCGATCCAAGCCTTTGGCCATCAAGCCGAAGCTCACCGGCGACGAGATGAAGGCCTATGGCCGGCGCGTCACCGAATTCGGCGAATGGTGCGCCGACCAGGGCATGCCGCTCTCCTACCACCATCACATGGCGGCGGTGGTCGAGACCGAGCCGGAACTCGATGCCTTCATGCGCCATTCCGGCGAAGGCATTCCGCTGCTGCTCGACGCCGGCCATCTCGCTTTCGCCGGCGGCGATGTGTTGCGCGCCATCGACAACCACCACAAGCGCATCAACCACGTGCATGTGAAGGACGTGCGCATGGGCGTGATAGACGGCCTCGACCGCTCAAAGCAGTCCTTCCTCGATGCCGTGGCGCTCGGCGCCTTCACCGTGCCGGGCGACGGCTCGCTCGATTTCGGCGCCATCGTCCAGCGCTTCGCCGATCACGGCTATGAAGGCTGGTTCGTCGTCGAGGCCGAGCAGGACCCGAAGAAGAACCCGCCGCTGAAGATGGCTCAGGTCGGCCACAAGGAACTGATGCGGGTGATGACTGCCGCCGGCTACACGGTTGAGACGCAAGGCTTCCCGAATGCCTGAACGGTGGATTCGTTTCGACGCGCGGCTTATTTGATGCCTTGTCGAACAAATCCTGGATGGCGCGATGAAAGACTATGAGCACCCCTTCTTCCGGCCGCTGTGGCGACGCATCGCCGTCGTCGCCGTCTGCCTTATCTGGTCGGTGATCGAGTTCGCCTCCGGCACGCCCTTCTGGGGCGTCATCGCGCTCGGCTTCGCCGGCTACGCGGTGTGGCAGTTTTTCTACCTCTACAAGCCGGCCGACGAGGCCAAACCTCCGGCCGAGCCGAAGGAATGAGCTTACCCGTGGCGCAGAGGTTTTTGTGTATCGGATGCTGCGTACGTGGCGGATCGTATACATTAGCGATTCGCCGGAACGACCGTCGCTTCGTCATCCTAGGGCGGAGCAAGGAGCGCAGCGACGCAGCGCAGACCCTAGGATCCATTCCGTGACTTCGAGATGTTGCGACGGTGCAGAATTCTACTCCGCCGTGCCCTTCGGCCAAGGTTACGGAATGGATCCTAGGGTCTCCGCGACGGAGCTTCGCTCCTGCTCCGCCCTAGGATGACGAAGTTGGATGGCCTGCAATCCATCAAAGCCAATGTCGAGGAATTAGGAGAGACAAAAATGTCGAAACTGCTCGTCAAGGCCGACAAGGGCCACGGCCACGTCGCTCACGTCACGCCGCAAAGCGCGGGCTGGACCTATGTCGGCTTCGATCTGCATCGACTTCGCCCGGGCGAGACGGCGTCCGGCAAGACGAGCGACCGCGAGGTTTGCCTTGTCTTCGTCACCGGCAAGGGCAAGGCTGCGGCCGGCGGCAAGGATCTCGGCCTGCTCGGCGAGCGCATGTCGCCCTTCGAGGGCAAGCCGTGGTCGGTCTATTTGCCGGAAGGTTCCGACTGGTCGGTGACCGCCGATACCGAGCTGGAACTCGCCGTCTGCTCGGCGCCGGGCTTGAATGGTGGGCTGCCCGTTCGCGTCATCGGGCCTGACGACCTCGGCCAGGAGGTGCGCGGCAAGGGCACCAACACCCGCTACGTCACCAACATCCTGCCCGAGGGCAAGCCGGCGGACTCGCTGCTGGTGGTCGAGGTCATCACGCCGGGCGGCCACACCTCCAGCTATCCGCCGCACAAGCACGACCAGGACAATCTTCCCGTGGAATCCTATCTCGAGGAGACCTATTACCACCGCCTCAACCCGCCGCAGGGCTTTGCCTTCCAGCGCGTCTACACCGACGCCGACAGGAACGGCGTCAGAGACCTGGACGAGGCGATGGCGATCGAGGACGGCGATGTCGTGCTGGTGCCCAAGGGCTACCACCCCTGCGCAGCCTGCCACGGCTATGATCTCTATTATCTCAACGTCATGGCCGGCCCGAAGCGGACGTGGAAATTCCACAACGCCGCCGAGCACGAATGGTTGATGAAGGCCTGAGATTTTCCATCGCGCGCAACTTGTTGGTCCAGTTCGGGAAAATCGTCGGCTAAGGACCGCCAGGGTCTGTTTGCCTTCGAAAACCCATGAAAGCTTCGTCAATCCGTCATGGAAATCACCTATGGCAGCGGGCTGACGAGGATTTTCGATGCGCTACGCCATTTACTATACTCCGAGGCAGGATGAGCCGCTGGCGCGCATCGCCGCCAATTGGCTTGGCCGCGACCCGTTCGGCGCGGCGACGCGGCCGGTCGAGGCGGTGGCTGAGCTGTCGGCGGCGGAAGTTGCGTTCCACACGGCCTCGGCGCGGCGCTACGGCTTCCATGCGACGCTGAAGGCGCCGTTCGGGCCGGCGCCGAACGAGACGGAAGCCTCGCTTCGCGAAGCGCTCGACAATTTCGCCGAAGTCACGCCGCCGGTCATCATTCCCCGCCTCGTCGTCGGCCAGATCGACGGCTTTTTCGCGCTGGTGCCGGAAGCGCCGCTGCCTCCGCTTAACGACTTTGCCGGCGAGGTCGTGCGCGCCTTCGACCGCTTCCGCGCGCCGTTGACGGAAGCCGAGATCGAGCGGCGCAGCCCCGATTCGCTGAAGCCGCAGGAATTCCGCAATCTGTGCCAATGGGGCTATCCTTACGTCTTCGAGACGTTCCGCTTCCACATGACGTTGTCCGGACGCGTCGGGCCACAGGAAAGTCCACGTCTTCGTGCAGCAATCGACAGCCTGTTCGCGGATGTGCTGCAGCACCCGGTGCCAGTGGATGCGCTGACTTTGTTCGTCGAAACCGAACCGGGCGCCCCGTTCATGGTGCTCTCCCACCATGCGCTTGGGCGCCGCCCGGCCCGAAAAACCGCCTGATTTGACCACCCGATACGACCGCCCGATATGGATCGCCTGAGAATCGCTTGAGATAGGACTGCCTGAAATGACCGCCGAGACCGTTTTGAACAATGCCCGCATCGTGCTGTCCGACGAGATCGTCGAGGGCTCGCTGCTGCTGCGCGATGGCCTGATTGCCGCGATCGAGCCGGGTGCGGCGCGCACCGGCGAGGACATGGGCGGCGACTACATCATCCCGGGTCTCGTCGAGCTGCACACCGACCATCTCGAAGGCCACTACGCGCCGCGCCCGAAAGTGCGCTGGAACCCGATCGCGGCCGTGCTTGCCCATGACGCGCAGGTGGCGACCGCCGGCATCACCACGGTGCTCGACGCCTTGCGCGTCGGCATGGACGAGGACGCCGACCTGAAGTCCGACGACGTTCGCAATCTGGCCGACGCGATCGAGGACAGTGTCCGCCAGGGCCGGCTCAGGGCCGATCATTTCATCCATCTGCGCTGTGAGGTGTCGGCGCCGGACTGCCTCGAGGCTTTCGCCAATTTCGAGACCGACGACCGGGTGAAGCTCGCCTCGCTGATGGACCATGCGCCCGGACAGCGTCAGTTCGTCAACCTCGAGACCTATGCCTATTACTACCAGCGCAAGCTGAAGCTGACGGATCGCGACTTCCAGAAATTCTGCGAGAAGCGGATGGCGGAATCGGCACGCAATTCCGGTCCGAACCGCGTCTTCATCTCCGCCGCATGCCAGGAGCGCGGCATCGTGCTCGCCAGCCATGACGACGCGACGGCCGGCCATGTCGACGAGGCGGTGGCGCAGGGCGTGCGCGTCGCCGAGTTCCCGACCACCGAGGAGGCAGCAAGGGCATCGAAGGCGGCCGGCCTCGGCGTGCTGATGGGCGCGCCGAACGTGATGCGCGGCGCGTCGCATTCCGGCAATGTCTCGGCCAGGGCGCTTGCCGGCGACGGCCTGCTCGACATCCTGTCGTCCGACTACATCCCCTTCAGCCTGATCCAGTCGGCCTTCTTCCTCGGCGACGTCGTCGAAGGCATCTCGCTGCCGCAAGCGGTCGCCATGGTCTCGAAGAACCCGGCCGACGCCGTCGGCCTCACCGATCGCGGCGTCATCGAGCCTGGCCGGCGTGCCGATCTCGTGCGCGTGCGCGTCGACGAGCACGTGCCGGTCGTGCGCACCGTCTGGCGCCAGGGCAGGCGTGTCGCATGATGGTTTCGGCGTTGATCGAACGCGAGCTGACCGAAACCCTTCCCATCCGCAACGGCGTCTTTGTTGCGGTCGTCGGCCCGAGCGGCGCCGGCAAGGACACGGTCATCGGCTATGCCAAGGCGCGCTTTGCCGACGAGACGCGGCTGGAGTTCGTACGCCGCGTCATCACCCGACCGAGCGATTCCGCCAGCGAGGATCACGACACGCTGGCCGACGCCGCCTTCGCCGAGGCTGAAGCCGACGGCGCCTTCGCCATTTGCTGGGACGCGCATGGCCTGCGCTATGGTCTGCCGGCCGATGTCGACTGGGCGGTCGCCAACGGCCGCGTGGCCGTGGCGAATGTCTCCCGCGCCGTCATCCCGGCGCTGCGCGAGCGCTATGCCAACCTGGCGGTGGTCGAGATCACCGCGACGCCGGAAATCCTCGCCGAGCGGCTGGCGGCGCGCGGCCGTGAATCGCGCGGCGAGGTGCTGGCGCGCCTGGCGCGCAGCGCGAGCGTGACGCTTTCCGGCCCGGACGTCACCTCGATCGACAACAGCGGCGCCAGGGAGATCGCCGGGGAGCGCTTCGCCGAGGTGCTGCGCAAGGCGATGGCGTTCTCGGACCTGTCCGACCAGATCTAGCGCCTAACCTTCTCCCCTTGTGGGAGAAGGTGGATCGGCGCGAAGCGCCGAGACGGATGAGGGGTGTTCCAGCTTGGCGGCTGCTATCGTCGTCAGACGCGCACAGTGGCAATCCTCATCGTCTCGCTCCGTCCAACACCCCTCATCCGTCGCCTTCGGCGACACCTTCTCCCACAAGGGGAGAAGGGGAAGGACGCCGCCGCTACTCCGCCGGCGCGCCGGCGACGTTCCTGCGCGTCGCTTCCAGCATCCGGCGCCGGGCGCGGAACACGCCCCATTGCTGGTCGACCAGCACGCCGATCAGGATGACGCCGCCCATCACCGCGAAGTTGAGCGAGGAGGGGATGCCGAGCAGATTGACCAGGTTCTGCAGTTCCTGCAGCAGCACGGTGCCGAGGATGACGCCGACCAGCGAACCTTCGCCGCCGCGCAGCGAGAAGCCACCGAGCACCGCCGCGGCGATCGCGTAAAGCTCGTAGAACTGGCCGTGGCTGGCCGGCGAGATCGAGCGCGTGTACATGGCGAAATAGATCGCCGACAGCGCCGTCAGCACGCCGCAGATGACATAGGCGGCGATCACGATGCGCCCGGTGCGGATGCCCGAATATTTCGCCGCTTCCTCGTTCTTGCCGATGGCGTAGAGATAGCGTCCGAACACCGAGCGGTGCAGCACCACCCACATGACGATGGCAATCACGATCAGCGCGATGAAGCTGTTCGGCACGCCATAGGAACGGCCCGCGGTCAGGAATTCGAGGTCCGGGAAATTCTGGCCGAAAGCAAAACCCGCTGTGCCGTCGGCGGTGTAGAAGCGTGCGACGCCGCGATAGATCAAGAGGCCGCAGAGCGTCACCACGAAAGGCTGCATCTTGAGCCGCGTGATCAGCCAGCCATGCACGAAGCCGATGATGGCGCCGAGCACGATGATCAGCACGAAGGCCAGCGGCCAATCCATCTCGCGCACGGCGATGAAGTCGATGAACAGCGTGCCGAGCAGCGCCACCAGCGAGCCGACCGAGAGCTCGATGCCGCCGGTGATGATGACGAAGGCCTGGCCGATGGAGAGGATGCCGAACAGCCCGATCAGGTTGGAGGTGTTGGCAAGGTTGATCGGCAAGAGGAAGCGCGGGTTGATGGCCGTCACCACCGCGCCGACCACCAGGATCAGGACCAGCAGGCCGAGGTCTTTCTTGCTCATTGCGCTCCTCCCGCCGCTTCTGCCAGCCTGGGCTTCTTGCCCACCGCCAGCAGCAGCACGTTCTCCTGGCTGAAATCGTCCCGGTCCAGAATGCCGGAGATCTGCCCTTCATGCATGACCGCGATGCGGTCCGAGACGCCGATCACCTCTTCCATGTCGCTGGAGATCATCAGCACCGCGACGCCGGCGTCGGCGAGCGACCGCATCAGCCCGTAGATCTCGGCCTTGGCGCCGATGTCGATGCCGCGCGTCGGCTCGTCGAGGATCATCACCTTCGGGTTCATCGCCAGCCATTTGGCCAGAACCACCTTCTGCTGATTGCCGCCCGAAAGCGTGCCGGTGCGGGTCAGGACCGATGGCGCCTTGATGCCGAGATTTTTCTTCTGCTTTTCGGCGGTGGCGAGCTCGGCGCCGGTCGAGACCAGCGATCGCTTCGCATGCGCCGGCAAATTGGGCAGCGAGATGTTCTGAGCGATCGACAGGTCGAGCAATATGCCGGTGAGTTTGCGGTCTTCCGGCACCAGGAAGATGCCGTTGGCCACCGCATCGGCGGCGGAGGTAACATTTAGCGCCTTGCCGTCCAAGGTGACACTGCCGCCGAGCCGCTCGTCGATGCCGAACAAAACGCGCGCAAGCTCGGTGCGTCCCGAGCCGACCAGACCGGCAAGGCCGAGGATTTCGCCACGCCTGAGTTCCAGGCTGACAGGGTGGTCGGGATAGGCGCTGGTGCGCACCGCGCTGACCGAGAGCGCGACGCCGCCGGGAGCGCGCCCGGCTTCGGCGGCTTTCTCGCGCTCCTTCAGCATGCGCCCGATCATCAGTTTGACCATCTGGTCATGGTTGATCTCGCTCTTGGGCAGTGTGCCGGCAAGCATGCCGTCGCGCAGCACCACGACGCGGTCGGCGACACGTTCGACCTCGTGCAGGCGGTGCGAGATGAAGATGACGCTGATGCCTTCCGCTCGCAGCCCCTTGATCACGTCGAGCAGCTTTTCGGTCTCGGCGATCGGCAGGCTGGAGGTCGGCTCGTCGAGGATCACCAGCCGCGCCCTGATCGACAGCGCCTTGGCGATCTCGACCATCTGCTGCTGCGCCAGCGACAGCGAGGCGACCGGCGCATCGGCCGAGAAATTGGCGCCGACGCGCTTCAACAGCGGCGCCGCCATCTGCCGCAGCTTCGCGCGGTCGACCAGCCTCAGCGGCCCGGCCTTCAGCGGCTCGCGGCCGAAGAAGATGTTGGCGGCGACGTCGAGGTTTTCGAACAGGTTGAGTTCCTGGTGCACGAAGGCGATGCCGGAGCCGATGCTGGCTTCCACGGTCAGCCCGTCATGCGCGACTCCGTCGACCGTGACGCTGCCGCTGTCCGGCCGCGTCACGCCGCCGAGGATCTTCATCAAAGTCGATTTGCCGGCGCCGTTTTCGCCGACCAGGCCGATCACCTCGCCCGGCCCGACCTCCATGGAGAACCCGTCCAGCGCCACGACGCCGGGATAAGTCTTGCGCACGGCTTCGAGGCTCAGGAACGGAGCGGTCGTCGATTGAGCGAAGGATGTCTCGGAGTAATTCATCACGCCATGATTCACCGCGCCACAATTCATGACGCTCGCCAGCAGCCGGTGGGCCACAGACTGACGGGCCTTCTCAGGCCCGTCAATACGGACGCCGGCTCAAGGCGAACCTTGAGCCGGCGCAACTGTGCATCGATTACTTGCCCGCCATCGCCTTCAAATTGGCGGCATAGGCGTCGACATCGTCCTTGCCGATGATCTTGGTCGGCACGATGATCAGGCCGCCCTCCGGAATGCCCGACTTGTCGCCCTTGAGGTAGGAAGCCATCAGCTTCATACCCTGATAGGCCCATTCGAACGGCTGCTGCACCACGGTCGCGGCAACCGTGCCCTCCTTGACGCCGCCCAGCGTGATCGGATCGTCGTCGAAGCCGACGACGGTGATCGAGCCCAGCTTGCCGGCGTCGCGCAGCGCTTCATAGATGCGCGGCGTGTTGTAGGAATAGAAGCCGACCATGCAGGTGATGTCGGGGCTGGCGACCAGCGCGTCCTCGACGTTCTTCTTGGCGCGCGCCTGGTCGATATCGTCGCCGCGCACGTCGACGAGCTCGATCTTGCTGCCGGCGAGCCCGTCCTTCATGCCCTGGATGCGCTCCTTGGCGTTGTCGGCGCCGAGCAGGCCGACGAAGCCCAGGCACTTGCCGCCGTCGGGCATCGCCTTCTTGGCGATCTCGGCCGCCTGCTTGCCGGCGTCGACGTTGGACGAGCCTATATAAGCGACGCGCTTGGTCTGCGGAGCGTCGCTATCGGTGGTGAACAGCGCCGTCTCGGACGCGATCTTGTTCAGCCCGTCGGTCGAGGTCTTGGGATCGACGGCGGAGACCATGATGCCCTTCACGCCGGCCGTCACCAGATCGTCCATCAGGCGCTGCTGGATGGCGACCGACGACTGCTCGGGATATTTGAGCTCGAGATTGTAGTCGGGCAGTTCGCCCTGCGCCTTCTTCACGCCGGCTTCCGCCGCCTTCCAGAAGTCTGACGCGCCGTTGACGACGAAGGCCAGCGTCGGCTTGTCGTCGGCGCGCGCGGTGGCGCTTGCCGACAGGCCAATAACCAAGGCCGCCGCGGCGACGGATGCGTTACGGATCATGGATTTCATGTTCAACCTCCCTTTTGAAACTCATCGCTGATTTATTTCGGCTGCGGCCCGGACGCCCTCCTCCTCACGGGGCTTGCCCAAGGTCTGGCAACTTAAGAACGGCGCCAATCCAGCCGCGAGCCGAACTCTAGACACTGATTTGTCGTTCGTAAATAGTCCGATTTGTCTGACATTTTCGTGATTGTGCGACGGGCCCGCTTCCGGCGATGGCCGGCTCGAATGCGCGCCGCACGATGCGTCTTGCCGCCACCGCTCCGATCTTGGGCCGGTCACGACGAGTTGACAGTAGAACGCTTACGGCTATTAGTAAATAGTATTAGTTATTGAGCTGAATGGACACGCTCGCGGCGGAGGAGAGCGTAGCCGCGGGCAGTGTCGGAGAGGCAAGAGGCTGCGGCGGCGAGAGCCGCCATCTCCCGAAATTTCCGGGCATTTCGTCAGCTTTTCTGACCTTCCCCAGTCGTTTCGTCGGTATGCAACGCGGCTGGTGCGAACTATGTCGTATGTGATAATAGTTATAATCAAGGCGCGTTTTCGATAAACGCGCGGGACGAAAAACCATCTTGCCGTTGCTCCGGCCTTTGCTAAACCACCGGCCGGATTTGGGAAACGACCATGAGCGAACCGACGGAACTGCGCGATCCCCCGGAAGCCTCCAGGCGCCGCAAGCCGTCCGCCAGGCCCAAGGGTCGCGTCACCATGACCGATATCGCGCGCGCCGCCGGCTGCTCGCAGGCGACGGTCTCCTTCGTGCTCAACAATTCGCCGGGCATCCGCCTGTCGCAGCAGACGCGCGACCGCGTCATCGAGGCCGCGCGATCGCTGGGTTATTCGCCGCCGGTCTTTTCAGCGCTGCGTCCGCCCGTCACGCCCTTCGAGGGGCTGGATGGCGTCATCGGCTTCGCCGTCGACCAGCTCGCCACCAGCCCCGAAGCGGTGGTCGCCATCGAGGGCGCGCGCCAGGCCTCGTGGAATGCCGGCAACGTGCTCCTGGTGGCGCAGACCATGGGCGATGCGGTGATGGAGCCGCGTGCTATTTCAGCGCTGACGCGGCGCGGCATCTCGGCGCTGATCTACATGACCATCTTCACCCGCGAGATCACCGCGCCCGAGTTCCTCTACAGCCTCGACATCCCGGTCATCCTGCTCAACTGCTACACGGCCGACTACGCCTTTCCGGCCGTGGTGCCCTCCGAGATCGCCGGCGGCCAGAGCGCGACCAGGCACCTGATCAGCCACGGTCACCGCCGCATCGCCACCATCACCGGCGAGCCGTGGATGCAGGCCGCGCAGGATCGGCTGAAAGGCTATCGCCGCGCTTTGGCCACCGCCGATATCCCCTTCGATCCGGAGCTGGTGGTCGAGGGCGACTGGTCGGCCAGCGCCGGCTACGCGGCAACCGTCAGGTTGCTCGCGCTGAAGGACCGCCCGACGGCGATCTTCTGCCAGAACGACCGCACGGCGATCGGCTGCTACGAGGCGCTGAAGGAGGCCGGCCTGCACATTCCGCAAGCCATTTCCGTTGTCGGCTATGACGACGAGGAGATCGCCCGCCACCTCTTTCCGCCGCTCACCACGTCGATCCTGCCGCATCTGGCGATGGGCCAATGGGCGATCGAGCAGCTGGAGACGCCGCCGACGCCCGGCCGCGGGCGCTATCCCATCACCAAGCTGGAATGCCCGCTGGTGGAGAGGGAATCGGTTGCGACCGTGAAAGGGGCCGTGTAGGCGCCGGCGCGCACGTCCGACCTAATGCATGTTGCCCAAAGCGCGCAGCTTTTTTGGATGAACGACATGCATCAAAACAAGGACTTAAAGCGCGGCGCCTGAATACGTTTCGTCGCGACCCGCTTTTAGCGGTTGCGCGGTGCTTATTGCCGTTGTGTTTGGATCCGTTCCGGGTGATGAAGAGGAAACGATGGAGCGAGACGAACCGAAGAGCTGACCGCACCTGCGCAAAACCGCGTCGCCACCCCATCTCGCCCGTAATTGACAGCAGAAGACAATCGACTTCCCGCCGAAATGCCCTCATGAAAATGGAAGACGCCTATCGCTTGTGGGACGCGCTGTCCGCCTTCCACGTCAGTCAGTCGCGCGAGGCCGCCGCCTATCTGATGGACCAGCTCGCCGCTTGGACAGGGGCGTGGAACGCCACCTGGGCCGGCGCGATTCGCTTCGATGATACGGCACGTACGGCACGCAACGACCCGCTGCAGGGCTGGCGCGTCGGGGCGGTGCAGGCCCTGCACCCGATCGAGCCTCGCCCGGACGAGGGGCATTTCAAGGAAATATTGCGCGTTTGGGATCGGCGGGAGATCGACCCGTCCTTTCTCCTGCCGATGCGTGACGTGGGCAGCTTCCGCACCTATTCATTTCGGCGAGAGCTGCCGCAAGAATGGTTCGAGTCGGAATTCTACCACCGTCATTATGGCTTGGTCGGCACGCATGACGCGGTTTTCGTCGCCTTTCCGCTGAACGCCGATTGCGAATCGCATTTCGGCTTCTACTCGCGCCAGACCTTCGCGGATGAGGCGATCGCGCAGCTCGCCCGGGCGCTGCGCGGCATCAAATGGTTCCATCGCCGGCTGATGCTGGGCCATGGCCTGCTGATGGCATCGGCCCCGCTGACGTCCACGGAGTCAAAAGTCCTGCATTTGCTGCTGACAAAGGCGTCCGAGAAAGACATCGCCCAGCAAATGGAGATTGCCGCGTCCACGGCGCATCAGCACGTCACCAGCATCTTCCGCAAGTTCGGCGTGCGCAGTCGGGCCGAGTTGATGAGTCTCTGGCTGAGCGGATAGCAGAATTCCAGGCTGCTCCTCTAATCAGAGGATAGTGCCGCGAAAAGCTCCGTATCATAGCTGGCGCTCAAGGCACTGGCTCGGGGGCTCCGCAGCCAAGGAAGCGCTGGGGGCGGGTGTGTCAGATACCAAAGATTCGCGCAGGCATCGCTCGCATCGGGCGGGCATCGCAGAGGGCACCGCCGGATACGGCAAGGGGATGCGTTTCAAAGGGCCGGCCGCTCCCCCGTCGACAACTGCGACACTACCTCCTCGTCTTTCACCATCTTCATCCAAGGCGCATTTTATGAGGCGGCTGGGCTTTCCGGCTGTGATCGCACTGGCATTGCTTGGATCGGCGCGGACTTTGCCAGCGGAAGCGCAGCCGGTTGCTGTGCCCACAACCACCGGCGTCGACGGCCTTGGCGGCCGCGATGCTTACGACACCTACCTGGGAGGCGGCGCGCCTGGAACCGGCAGCGGGGACACGACGAACGGGGGCGGCAACGGCGGGTGGTCCTGCTGTGGCGAGATATTTGGACCCGGGGCGGGGGAGCCCGGCGGCCAGGGCTATGGTGCCGGAGGTGCCGGCGGACGGTCAGGCGGCATCATTATCGATCTGAGCGGCGGCGGTGGCGGTGGCGGCGCAGGTGGCGCACCGGGATATGTCGGGATCGCCGGCGAGACCTACGATGTTGCGCCCGGCGTCGTGGTCAAGGGCGGCCGCGGAGGATCCGGCGGCATGGGCGGGAACGGACAAATGGAAACCCAGATTGGCGGATCCGGGACTGTCACCGAACTCTATGGCGATGGCGGTGAAGGCGGCGACGGCGGCGGCGGCGGAGCAGGTTTCTATGGCATCGACTTCACGCTCTACAGTCGGGGCGCGATCACCGGCGGTGAGGGCGGCCCGGGAGGCCTGGGCGGATGGGCACAGACGGGACGCGCCGCGGGCGCTGAACTCCCGATCGTCGGCGACGGCGGCAATGGTGGTGCGGGCGGCGCGGCCGTTCAGGGCTCCGGCTTCGCGCTGATCAATGACGGCGCCATCACCGGCGGTTCGGCTGGTCCAGGTCTGCTGGCTCTGAATCCGCTCCGCTTCGCCGGCATCGGCGCAACCGGCGGATGGGGCGTGTTAGGAACGGGTTTCGCCGTCACGAACAACAGCGCCGGGTCGATCACCGGTGGCGAGGGCGGCGCCGGCGGAACCTCCGGCGGCGGCGGCGCGGGCGTGGGCGGCACCTCCTTCACCCTCCGCAACGCCGGAACGATCACCGGCGGGTTGGGAGGACTAAGCTACGCCGATGGCGCGCAGGGCGCCTCCGGCCTTGACGGCGTCTCCGGCCCGCATGGGTTAAACGACAGAGGGCCGGGCTTCCCAGCCGCGCGAGCTGGTGATGGTTCCGACGGCGAGACTTCGCCGTTTCGCGGCAAGCAAGGCGGCGCGGGCGGCAATGGCGGATACGCGGTGGGCGGCTCGGATTTCGTGCTGACGAATACCGGCACCATCGCCGGCGGCGATGGCAGCTTCGGAGCCAAGGGCGGCAAGGGCGGCAATGGCGGCAATGGCGGCAATGGCGGCGATGGCGGCGATGGGTTCTTCGACAAAGCCGGAGTCATAGATATCGAGAGGGACGGTGCCCAAGGAGGTGACGGCGGCGATGGCGGCGGCGGAGCGTCCGGAGGCAAGGGCGGCAAGGGTGGCGACGGAGCCGCCGGTGTCAGCGGCTCCGGCTTCACGGCGACCAATGACGGCATCATCAAGGGTGGCGATGGTGGCCAGGGGGGTGAAGGTGGCACCGGCGGTTATGGTGGCAATGGCGGCTATGGCGGTTCGGGCGGCAGATTCTGGGGCTGGGGCGGTCAGGGCGGCCGGGGTGGCCGAGGGGGTGAGGGCGGTTCCGGTGGAACGGGAGGAAACGGCGGCATCGGCGTTACCGGAACCGATTTCGCGCTTGTAAACAATGGCTCCATTGTCGGCGGCAAAGCCGGTCTTCAGGGCAATGGCGGTCAGGGTGGCCGCGGCGGCAATGGCGGCAATGGCGGCAATGGCGTCCCGGACGATCCCAGCGTCGCCACCGGGATTGGCGGCGACGGCGGCGACGGCGGCGATGGTGGTTCTGGCAGCTTCGTTGCGGCGAGTTCCGGCGCCGGCGTCAGCGGCTCCTCTTTCACGCTCACCAACAAGGGCAGCATTGCGGGAGGCGACAATAACGCCGCCGACGCGCATGGCGGCTTTGGCGGCGCGGGAGGCGCTGCCGGTCTGAATGGGCAGAAGAATAATGGGCAACGCGACCCGACCACTGCCTATCCGGGCGACTTTGGATACGACGAGAGCGGCTTCTATTCGTTGGCACTTCCGGGTCCCGCCGGAGCCGGCGTCGTCTCGACAGGCAATTCGGCCATCACCAATGCCGGCACCATTTCGGGCGGCCTCGCCACCCTTGCCTTCTTTCCCGACTACGCCGTTCGCGCGAATGCGGTGGAGCTGTCCGGGGGCGGCAACACCCTGATCCTGGAAGCCGGGTACGATTTCATCGGCAACGTGGTCTCGACCAGCGGAGTTATCAATGGTGGCGATGCGCTGAAGCTGGGGGGCACGGCCGCCGCCGCGTTCGATGTCGGCCAGGTCGTGCCGGCGCTGTCAGGATCGCTCTTCGGCACGCAATATGCCGGCTTCAGCAGCTTGTCCGTGGTCGGCGGCGACTGGGCGGTTGCCGGCGCCAACGCCAGCGGCCTCGGCTGGAACCTTGACGGCGGCGTGCTCTCCATCGCCGATGCCAAGTCGCTGGAAGGCGCCGTCCCGGGCGCTCTCGTCACCACATTCAACGGCGGCACGCTGCGCACCACCGCCGACATGACGCTCTCCGGCAATATGGAGGTGCTTTCCGGCGGGGGGACGTTCGAGGCCGCGGCAGGGACCACCGCCACGTTCGAAGGCGTGCTCTCCGGCGATGGCACCTTCTCGAAATCCGGGTCGGGCGCTCTGAAACTGACCGGCAATTCCTCGTCCTTCACCGGCACGACCGTCATTTCCGCCGGCCGGCTCGCCGTCAATGGCGCGCTCGGCGGAACGATCGACATCGCGGGCGGCACGCTCGGCGGCCGGGGCACCATCGGAGCGGTGACGGTCGGCAGCGGCGGCAACCTTGCCCCAGGCAATTCCATCGGCACGCTGAATGTGGGCTCCGTCACCTTCGATTCCGGCTCGACCTACACGGTGGAACTGAAGAACGGCGGCAACACGCCGGGGGTGAATAATGACCTCGTCAACGCCGCCGGCGCGGTGACGATCGATGGCGGCACGGTGCATGCGAGACCGGAGAACGGCACCGACGACGGTTCCACCTATACGCCCGGCACCACCTACACCATCATCACGGCGGCGGGCGGCGTCACGGGCGCCTTCGCCTCGCTCGCCGACGACTACGCCTTCCTCAACTTCGAGCTCTCCTACGATCACGGCAACGTCTATCTGACCTCGCAACTGGCGGCGGCCTTCTTCTGCCTGCCCGGCATGACCGCCAATCAGTGCGCCGTCGGCGACGCGGCCCTCTCGCTGGGCAGCGGTAGCCTGTTCATGGCCGTCGCCAACCTCTCCAATGCCGACGCTCCAGGGGCGCTGGATCAGCTCTCCGGTGAAATCCATGCCTCTGCAAAGACCGTCCTCATCGAGGACAGCCGCTTCCTGCGGGAAGCCGCCACCGACCGGCTGCGGGACGCGCTCGACGGCGTCGGTGCGTCCGGGGCTCAGGTCATGGCCTATGGAGAGGGCGGGCCGGAACTGGCTCCGGCCACCACCGACCGCTTTGCGGTGTGGGGCCGTGGCTTCGGCGCGTGGGGCTCATGGGACAGCGACGGCAACGCCGTGAAGCTCGACCGCTCCATCGGCGGCTTCTTGATCGGCGCGGATGCTCCGCTGTTTGACTATGGCCGCTTCGGCGCTGTCGCCGGCTACGGCCGCTCCAATTTCAATGCGAAGGACCGCAATTCCTCGGGCGCGAGCGACAACTATTATCTCGGCCTCTATGGTGGCATCCAGTGGGGCAATCTCGCCTTACGCTCGGGCGCGGCCTATACGTGGAACGACATTTCCACCAGCCGCTCGGTAACCTTCCCCGGCTTCTCCGACCGGCTGACCGGCGATTACAACGCCGGCACGTCCCAGGTGTTCGGCGAACTCGCCTATGGCGTCGACGCGGGCCCGGTCGCTCTTGAGCCCTTTGCCAACCTCGCATGGGTGAACCTCTCCACGGACGGCTTTGCTGAACAGGGCGGAGCCGCGGCCCTCGCGGGGCGGGACGGCTCGATGGATACGACCTACACCACGCTTGGCCTGCATGCCGCCACCGACTTCAACCTTGGCGGCGGGGTCACCGCCACGGCACGGGGCACGCTCGGTTGGCGTCATGCTTTCGGGGACGTGGCGCCGGACTCCACGCTGGCCTTTGCGAGCGGTAGCTCGCTGTTGTCGATCACGGGCGTTCCCATCGCCAAGGACACCGCCGTTGTCGAAGCCGGGATGGACTTCGCCATCACCAACACGGCCACTTTCGGCCTTTCCTACAGCGGCCAGTTCGCCAGCGGCATGACCGATCAGAGCGTCAGGGCCAATCTCGCCGTTAGGTTCTGAGCCGCGCCCGGCTTTCCGGCAACGGGCTCCGAGGAGATCGCCCGCCACCCTTTCCGGGGGCCACGCCCGGCCACGGCCCGTTGGCGGAGAGGGAGAGCGTTGGGAGCGTGCCCGCACAATTCCGGTGACCGGGCTCCGTCCCAGGCCTATGCTAACAAGCGTAAATTCCTTCCTCGACAGCGGAAACATGCTCATGTGGCCGAACCGTCGTCTATGCGATCTCTTGAAGATCGAGCATCCCATCATCCAGGCGCCGATGGCCGGCTCGGCGACGCCGGAACTCGCCGCGGCGGTAAGCAATGCCGGCGGACTGGGATCGCTTGGCTGCGCATCGATGTTGCCGGATGGCCTGCGCAACGTTGCGCGCCGGATGCGCGCCGCGACCGAACGGCCGTTCAACCTCAATTTCTTTGTTTTCCCGCAACCCAGCACCAGCGACGCCGTGCTGGCCCGGGCCATCGACAGGTTGCGGCCCTACTACGAGGAACTGTCGCTTGGCGAACCGTCACGGAGGCTTCCACCGATCGGACCGGGTTTCGACGACGAAAAGCTCGATCTGGTGCTCGAGATCCGGCCGCCGGTCGTCAGCTTCCACTTCGGCATACCGGACGCGGCCAAGGTCGCCAGGCTGAAGCAGGCCGGGATCGTCATCATCAGCACCGCGACGAACGTCGCCGAGGCGCGCAATCTCGCCGACAGCGGAGCCGATGCCGTCATTGCCCAGGGATGGGAGGCAGGAGGCCACCGCGGCTCTCATGTTCCGACCGGTCCGGGCGACGGCGTAGGAACGATGGCGCTGGTTCCCCAGGTCGTCGATGCTATCAAGCTTCCGGTCATTGCCGCGGGCGGCATCGCCGACGGCCGAGGCATAGCGGCTGCTTTCGCTCTTGGCGCCAGCGGCGTGCAGATCGGCACCGGTTTTTTGTCTTGCGACGAAGCCGGGACGGACGCTCCGCGCCGCGCCCTGATCCGCTCCGCGACGGACATGGATACCATGGTCACCATTGCCTTCTCGGGCCGCGCCGCACGGGCGAAGCGCACGCGTTATGCCCTTGAGATGGAAGAGAGCCGAACACCCCTTCCGGATTTCCCGCAAATGTATGCGCTGAGCAGCCCGCTCGGCGATGCCGATCATGCAAAGGCAGATTTCGCTTTTCATCTCTATGGGCAGGCGGC
Source organism: Mesorhizobium sp. LEGMi-168a (assembly GCF_058312955.1). Classification (NCBI taxonomy): domain Bacteria; kingdom Pseudomonadati; phylum Pseudomonadota; class Alphaproteobacteria; order Hyphomicrobiales; family Phyllobacteriaceae; genus Mesorhizobium; species Mesorhizobium sp. LEGMi-168a. Next base: position 19,721 of record NZ_JBZEGV010000038.1, on the reverse strand, counting down.
CGCGTTGAATCGAGAGCTTCCCGCGGGAGAGCTGATGCACAGGCTTGTCGTCGAGGCAAAGGAGATATTCGATACCCTCTCGGCGTCGTCGGCGTGAAGACATCCATTCGCCCGCCACCGAGCCGGAGCGTCCTCGATAGGGAGAGCGTGGCGATCGTGAAGTCGCCCACATAATCGCCGGCACGCGCCGCGCTATTCTTGCTCTGATTGCTCTGCGCCTTGGCAGCAATTCCGTCGAGGTTTAGCTTGGGCTCATATGGGAGGCTCCAATGGCATCGATCTTCACCGTTCATGCAGCATCCGGCTATGAGCAGCTCATGGGGCGCTGGAGCCGCAGGCTGGCGCCCAAGTTCATCGACTTCGCCGGCTTGGCCGCCGGCGAAAAAATCCTCGATGTCGGCTGCGGCACCGGCAGCCTGACCTTCGAGCTGGCGAAATCAGCCGGTCTCGCCGAGATCCAGGCCATCGACTTCTCGCCCGTCTTCGTCGAGGCGGCCAGGCAACGCAACACCGATCCGCGCATCACCATCAGCCAAGCCGACGCCACCGCGCTGCCTTTCCCGGACAATGCATTCGACCGTGCACTCGCTCTCCTTGTGCTGCACTTCGTGCCGGAGGCCGGCAAGGCGGTGGCCGAGATGCGCCGCGTGGTGCGGCCGGGCGGCGTGGTGGCCGCAGTTGTGTGGGATCATCTCGGCGGCATGCCGGGCATGCGCATGATGATCGACACCGTCGCGGCGCTCAGCGAAAGCGGGCGCCAGATGCGCAACCGCTATTGCTTCCAGCCGATGATGCAGCCTGGCGAGATGAAGCGGACCTTTGTCGAACAGGGCCTGGCCGATGTCACCGAGACCGAGCTGATGATCCGGATGGATTACGAGAATTTCGACGACTACTGGGCGCCGATCGGCGCCGGCGAAGGCCCGCTTGGCAAATATATGACGACGCTCGATGGGACCGAACGAGCCCGCACCGAGGCTGCCGTTCGCGATGCCTATGAGGCCGGCCGGCCCGACGGCCCGCGGTCGTTCGCCAACGTCGCCTGGGCCTGCCGGGGGATTGTGCCCTGACCTTCAGCGCGATCTGAGCTGCGCGCGCACCGCGTCGCGAAAGCTGCGGAAGCCGGGGAATCCGAGCAGCGCGAGCAGCCTGATCAGCGTTGTGGTGGGAAGTCCGGTCGCTTCGGCCATGCCGGCCGCCGTCATGAAGGCCGCGTCGGACCATCGGCTGCGCAGGAAATCGCCCAACGCCGGATGCTTGGCGACCAGCTTCGGCTCGCTGGCCAGCGCTGCGACCAGGCTCGGCGGCGGTGATGCCGGAACAGCAGAACTCCAGCGGCAGGGGGCAACCATATCTTAGCCGTTCATGGACGAGCGTGCGGATTGTGCGCGAGGCGAGCCGCAGGGTGGAAACCGGCAGACCGTCGCGGGTGCTGCGGCCCCGCCCGCTTCAAGCCAGATTGATGGCAGCGTTGCGCAGCAACGCTACGGATTTGCGCATGCCTTCCATCGGCGACAGCATCATGTCCTCGTGTTCGATGGACAGCACGTCGTCGTAGCCGACCTGCTTCAAGGCAGTGCAGAACTGCCGCCACCAGGTCTCGCCGTGACCATAGCCCAGCGTGATGTAGTTCCAGGCCCGATCGGCATAATGGTTTGGCGGACGCGCATCGAGCACGCCATCGATGCCGGCCGGGATCGGCTCGACGCGCGTATCCTTGGCGTGGACGTAGTAGATCGCCGAGCCCAGCTTGCGGACGGCGGCGATGGGATCGGCGCCCATCCACATCGGATGGCTCGGATCGTAGTTGGCGCCGACCGTCTCGCCGACGGCCTCGCGAAGGCGGAACAGTGTCTGGACGTTGTAGACGGCCTGATGGCCGTGTAGTTCCAGGCAGAGCTTGCCGATGCCGAGATTGTTCGAAAACGTCACGAGATCGCGCCAGTAGGGAATGATGCAGTCGTCCCACTGGTAGCGCAGGATGTCGGCGCATTCCGGCGGCCAGTCGGTGACGATCCAGTTGGGGTTGGCGTCGCCCGGGCCGCCGGGCAGCCCGGACATCATCACCACGCGATCGATCCCCATCAGGCTCGCCAGCCGGATCGTGTCCTCGGTCACCTGGCGGTGCTTCTTGCCCTGCGGTCCCGGGTGCAGCGGATTGCCCGAGCAGTTGAGCGCCGCAATTGTCAGCCCGTGGTCGCGAACCTTGGCGGCGAATTCGGTGCGGGTCTCCGCGCTGTCCAGCATGGCTGCAAGATCGATGTGCGGCGCGGACGACCAGTTGCCGCAAGCGAACTCCAGCGTCTCCAGCCCGAGTTCGGCTGAGGCGCGCAGCATCTCGTCAAAGGAAAGATTGCCCAGGCTGTCGGTGATCATGCCAATCTTCATATCGTGCCTCCCGGTTGACTTGAGCCCATCCGCTCAGAGCTTCACAGGTTCGAACCTGCCGGACCGGGCGGAGGCAAGGGCGGCCTCGCAAAGGATCATGGCCTTGCGGCCGTCGCTGGCCGTGACGGCGGGCTTCCTGCCAGTTTCGACGCAATCGATGAAGTGATCGATCTCGGAAGCGTAGGACTCGGCGTAGCGTTCGACGAAGAAATAATAGGGCTTGTCGCGCGATATGCCATTGCCGCCATACATCTCGACTGAGGTCGGCAGCCGATTGCCAGCCTGCAGCATGCCGTCGGCGCCATGCACCTCGATGCGCTGGTCGTAGCCATAGGCGGCCCTGACGCTGTTGTTGATGTGGCACTGCCGGCCGGACGCGGTTCGCAGGATGAACATCGCGGTGTCGTAGTCGCCGAGCTTCGTGTATTGCGGCGCCACCAGCGAGGAGCCGGTCGCGAAGAGTTCGACCGGCTCCTCGCCGAGCAGGTTCCGCGCCATGTCGAAGTCGTGGATGGTCATTTCGCGAAAGACGCCCCCGCCCCCGGCCAGAGCTTCCTCGGTTTCGGGTTCGGGGTCGCGACTGGTGATGATGACCTGCTCGACGGCGCCGATCTCGCCGCCGGCTAGGCGCTCCTTCAGCGCCCGGAAGCTCGGATCGAAGCGGCGGTTGAAGCCGATCTGGAATGGCACGCCCGCTTTCTCGACCGCGGCCAGGCACTCGTCCGTGCGCTTGAGGTCGAGATCGATCGGCTTCTCGCAGAAGATCGCCTTGCCTTTCGCCGCCGCGGCCATGGCAAGCTCGGCATGCGTGCGCGTCGCCGAGGCGATGAACACCATCTTCACCGACGGATCGTTCATCACGGCTTCGGTGTCGGCGATCTCGGCGCCGGTGACGGCGGCGACCTTGGCAGCCGCTTCGCGATTGGGATCGACGATGTAGCGCAGCCGCACTCTTGGGTGACGCGCCAGATTGCCCGCGTGCACACGGCCGATCAGCCCCACCCCGAACAGACAGACATCCATCATGCGTTCGACTTTCCTATCAGGCCGCCTTCGCGGAACGGCAGGTTCGTGTTGCCTGAGCGGCATTCATTTCACCGCGCCCATGGTAAGTCCGCGCACCAGATGGCGCTGCACCAGGAGCGCGAAGAAGACGATCGGCAGCGCGCCGATGACGCCGGCTGCCGACATCGAGGCCCAGTCGGTGTCGATGCGGCCGATCAGCGTCGCGGTGCCGCGCGGCATGGTCATGGCGCGCGGCGTCGCTGTCAGCGCCAGTGCGAAGAGGAACTCGTTGAACGTGACCAGCACCGCGAAAATAGCGGTCGCCGCGAGCCCGGGGGCGGCCAGCGGCAGCGTGATGCGGCGGAAGGCGCCGAAGCGCGAATCGCCGTCGACCATCGCGGCTTCCTCGAGATCGACGGGGATCTCGCGGAAGAAGCTCTCCATCATCCAGACGCAGAAGGTGACATTGAAGGCGGTGTAGGTGACGATCAGGCCAAGCCAGCTGTCGAGCAGGCCGAGGCTGAGCATCAGCAGATAGACGGGGATCAGTATGACGACCGGCGGGATGATGCGTAGCGTCAAAAGGAACAGGCCGACCTTGCGCTCCGTGGCGAAAGGCAATCGGAACCTGACGATCGCATAAGCGCCCATCGCGCCGACGACCAGAGCGATGGCGACGGAGAAGAAGGTCACCACCAGCGAGTTCGTCAGGTAGGAACCGAACTGCTTTTCGGTGAACAGCCGCACGTAGTTGTCCAGCGTCGGCACATGCGGGTAGAGCGTGCCTTCCTGCGTGATCTCGCGGTTGGACTTGAGCGAGGTGGAGACCAGCCAGCAGATGGGCAGCAGCACGACCGCCAGCACGAAGATGGTTGTGAGAATGCGAGCCAGACGGGTGCTCATGACGCGTCGATCCTGCGCAGAAGTCTGATGGCGCTGAAGGAGAGCGCGAGCACGACGAGGCCGATCGTCACGAACAGCGCCGCCGCGTAGCCGGTCTGCTGGAACTTGAACGCGGTGTCGTAGCCGTAGATCGAGATCAGCCTCGTCGCCTCGCCCGGCCCGCCGCGCGTCAGCACGAAGACCTGGTCGAAGGTGCCGAAGGCATCGATGGTCCTGAGCACGATTGCCACCGCCAGCACCGGCCGCATCATCGGGAAGGTGAGATCGGCAAAGACGCGCCAGGCGCCGGCGCCGTCGACGCGCGCGGCCTCGAACGGCTCGTGCGGCAGCGATTGCAGACCGGCGAGCAGGATCAGGAACATCAGCGGCGTCCATTCCCAAACGTCGAGCACGACAAGCCCGATGAAGGCGTTGAGCGGGTTGCCGAGGATCTGCGCCTCGCCGCCGCCGATGGCCTCGGAAAGCGCCGTCAGCATGCCGGCATCGCTGGCGTAGATCAGCCGGAAGACGATGGCGACGACGACCGGGGTGATCACCATCGGGATGATGAGCACCGTCCGCAGCAGGCGGATGCCGCGAAATTCGCGCAGGCAGAACAGCGCCAGCGCGAAGCCGAGCACCGCCTCGAACGATACCGACAGCGCAACGAATTTGACCGTGACCCAGAGCGCGTTGAGGAACTGCGCGTCGCTCCACAGGCGCACATAGTTCTGCAACCCGACATCGGAGACCGGCGAGCCGTAGCGATAGGCTTTTGCGCTGGCCCTGAGACCGTCCCAAAGCGGATAGACCAGCACGCCGAGCACGATCATCAGGCCCGGCGCCAGCATGAGGTACGGGAGGGCGAGGTCGAGCCCCGCCCCCTGCAGGCGATATTTGCGTGCCTGCGTTGCGCTTCGCATCAGTAGTAACCGGCCGTGGTCAGGTAGTCCTTGACCTGCTTGGCGGCCGTGTCGAGCGCGGCACCGCCGCCGGAGCCGGCCTGGAGCGCCTTGTTGAGCTCGATGCCGAGCAGTTCCTCGACCTTCGCCCAGTCCGGCGTGCGCGGCCTCGGCAGCGCGCCGGCGTCGAGCTGCTGCAGGGCGACCGGGATCAGCCGGTTGCCGGGCTTGGCGATGCCGAAGGCGCTGCGCTTGACCGGGATCGAGCCCGCTTCCGACAGCTTGGCCTGCGTCTCGGCGCTGACGTACCACTTCAGGAACTCGATCGAGTTCGCCTTGTTGGGCGCCGATTTCGGCACGCCGGCGATGAAGATGCCCATCTGGGCGATCGCCGATTGCTGCTTCGGCACGACGCCGAAATCGAGCTTGCCCGCCACCTTGGTCTGGGCGGGATCGTCGGCCTTCAGCGCGTTGCCGGAATACTGGATAATGGCGCCGGCCTCTCCGCCGAGGATCGCCGCGCCCTCCTGGTCGGAGTCGAACTCGACCACGCCGCTCGGCGCGTTCTGCTTCATCGTGCCGACGAAGAAGTCGGCCGATGCCTTGCCTTCCGCCGAATTGAAGATCGGGTTCCATTTGTCGTCGAAGAAGGAACCGCCGAATGACAGGAAGATCGGATACCAGCTGGTGACGATCGGGTTGCCGGAGACGCCGCGGAAGACGACCGGGTACTTGATCTTGCCGGCCGCCACCCCTTCCTTGCCCTTGGCGATGACCTCGTCCCAGGTCTTGGGCGCGCCGCCGGTGAAGACGTCGTTGCGGTAGGTGAGCGTCTGCAGGTCGCCGACGAAGGGCACGCAGATCAGCGTCGGCTTGGCATCCTCGAAGCCCTTGACGCGCGGGCCCTTCTGCGGCGGCCAGTAGCCCATGTCGATCATCGAGCCGATCCAGTCCTTGTCGGAGCCATCGATGCCGCCGGCGCCGAGGTCCTCGAGCACATTGGCGGCGCCGAACTGCGGCACCCAGGGATCATCGAGCAGATAGAGGTCGTATTGGCCGGCGCCGCTCTGGGCGTCGGCGAACCATTTCTCCAGTGTCACGCCGTATTCGTCCTCGAGAAACTCGATGTCGAAGCCGGCTTCCTTGGCCTGCGGGATGATCTTCTGCTTGAACGGCGTCAGGCCGCCGTCGGCGAAGGCGCCGATGATGACCTTCTTGCCGGCGGCCCTGGCCGGCACAGGCAGGCCGAGCGTGGTGAGGGCCGTGGTGGCTAAAGCCAGGCCGAGCCCGCCCTTGATGACGGAGCGGCGAGTAAGTCTGCTGGAATGCGTCATTTCTCTCTCCCATTGCTGTTGACCCTGTGGACGGCGGTGAGGCCGGCCGAATTGAAGAAGCAGGCGTTCGCCGGGTCGAAGGCGACGCCGATGCTTTCGCCGACCGCGCCCCTGAAATCGCGGCCGGCCCGCACCGAGACGTTGCCGCCTTCGAGGCGGACATTGACCAGCGTCTCGTTGCCCATCGGCTCGACGACATAGATTTCGCCGGGCAGCGCGCCCGGTTCGCCCGGTTGGGCAACGCTGCAGTCTTCCGGTCTGAGCCCGATCTCCACGATCTCGGCCAGGCGGCACGCGGTGAGGCGTTTTCGCTCCAGCGGAACGATCTTGCCGCCGGCGATGACGCCTTGCTCGCTCAGCGCAGCCGGCAGGATGTTCATCGGCGGGTTGCCGACGAAGGTGGCGACGAAGCGGTTTGCCGGACGGTCGTAGATGTCGATGGGCGGCGCCATCTGCTGCAGCTCGCCGCCATGCATGACCGCGACGAGGTCGGCCATCGTCAAGGCCTCGACCTGGTCGTGGGTGACGTAGATGGTGGTGGCGCTGAGGCGCTGGCAGAGCCGCTTGATCTCGCCGCGCATGCTGAGCCGCAGCCGCGCGTCGAGATTGGACAGCGGCTCGTCCATGAGGAAGGCCGCCGGGTCGCGCACGATGGCGCGGGCCAGCGCCACGCGCTGGCGCTGGCCGCCGGAGAGCTGGCGCGGCCGGCGGTCGAGCAGATGGCCGATCTCCAGGATGGCGGCGACCTCGCCGATCTTGGCCTTTCGCTCGATGTCCGGCGTGCCGCGGATCCACAGCGGATAGCCGATGTTCTCGGCGACCGTCATCTGCGGATAGAGCGCGTAGCTCTGGAAGACCATGGCGATGTCGCGGTCGCGCGGCTGCAGCCGGGTGACGTCGCGCTCGCCGATGAAGACCTTGCCGGCGGTCGGCATGTCCAGCCCGGCCAGGATGCGCAGCGCCGTCGTCTTGCCGCAGCCCGACGGGCCGAGCAGGGCGAGGAACTTGTGGTCCGGCACGGCGAGGTCGAGCGATCTCAGCACGTTGAGCGCGCCGAAATTCTTGACCACGTTTCTGAACAGAACCGAACTCATCGCCCTCCCCGGCGTTCCCGCCGCTTGTTCCTCAGTCCTTCCGCTCGTCGACCGTGAACCCGGCCTTGCGGGCGAGGTCGCGCAGATTGCGGTAACCCATCGTGGCATAGGTCAAGGGATGCGCCTTGGCCGGGTCCTGCTCGGCCTCCACCACCAGCCAGCCGGCATAGCCCTTGTCGGCGAGGATTTTCAGCAGGCTATTATAGTCGATCGCGCCGTCGCCGGGCACGGTGAAGATGCCGTCCATCACCGCGCCCATGAAGCTCATGTCGGCCTCGCGCGCCTTCTTCAAGATGGCCGGGCGCACATCCTTGCAATGGACATGGACGACGCGGTTCACATGCCGGCGCAGCAATTGCTCCGGATCGCCGCCGGAGAAAGCGCAGTGCCCCGTATCGTAGAGCAGCCCGACCGTCTTGCCGGTGACGTTCATCAACATATCGATCTCGGCGTCGGTCTCGACGATCGTGCCCATGTGATGATGAAAGGCCATGCCGACGCCGAAATCAGCAAAACGTTCGGCCAGCCGCGTGATCTTTTCGCCGTAGGGCTTCCACTCCTCGGCGACTAGTTTTGGCCGCTGCGAGATCGGGTCGTGGATCGCGCCATGGCGGCCGCGCGAGGTGTCGGCATAAACGACTTGGGCAGCGCCGAGCTCCCTGAGCAGCGTCAGATGCGGACGGATCGCCTCGAACTCTTCCTCCACTTCCCGCTCGCAGATGCGGCCGTCATACCAGCCGGAGACCAGCGTCAGCCCGTAATGGTCGAGGATCGGCTCAAGCGTGCGTGCCTCGCGCGGAAATTTGCCGCCGAGCTCGGTGCCGGCATAGCCCGCTTCCGCGGTCTCGCTGAGGCAGGTCTCGAGCGGCGTGTCGCCGCCGAGCTCCGGCACGTCGTCATTGGTCCAGGTGATCGGATTGATGCCAAGTCGGACTGTGGTCATTGCTCGCTTTCCGCCCGCGGCCCAAAGGGCTGCGGGGTGATGGTTTCAGGAGGGAAATGGCTTCAGGTGCCGGCGGCGGGATGCAAAGCCCCGCCGTCTTCGTCTGGCCGGACGCCCTCCCAGTTGTCTTGGCCAAACTCGCCTTGCGTCGACGTCGTACCCCAACGTCACAGGACGAAGTCTACGCCGCTCTGTCTCCCCCACGAGGGCCAGTTTTCCGGAAAATGAAGGAACCAGTTGTGTGTTTTGCCGGCTGTGGCAGGATGGGGACGAGATGGAAAATCGCCAAGTGTTGACGGGACAGCGCCCCCCTCTGCCCTGCCGGGCATCTCCCCCACAAGGGGGAGATTGGCAGCTCCGTTGCCGGCGCATCTCTTCCAGCGTCGGCGATTGGCGAAAGCAGAGGTGACGTCCGATCTCCCCCCAAGTGGGGGAGATGTCCGGCAGGACAGAGGGGGGCGCGAAGGAACTCGACCTGGAAAGCTAGCGTGCTCGGCAAGCGATTGAGGTAAAAGATGCGCCCCCTCCACCCCAAACCCCAGGCCTTCCCGCTCGACATGCTGGCGGTGAACCGCTCGAGCCCCGAGCACCTCTCCCGCCAGCTCTATCACGGCCTCGTCGCCATCATCCGCAACCGCGCGCTGGCGCCGGGCTCGGAACTCCCTTCCACCCGCGCTTTGGCCGCCGAGCTCGGCCTTGGCCGCAACACCATCGTCGCGGCCTACGACCAGCTCGTCACCGAAGGCTATCTCGCCAACCGCCAGGGCGCGCGCCCGGTGATCGTCGACCTGCCGGACGGCCCGCGCGAGACGCCGGCCGAGGAACCGCCGGTACCGCTGCGTTCGCCCTCGCGGCGCGGCGAGGAATTGCTCAGCCAGCCCTGCCACCACGGCAGGCCGGGGCATGTCGCTTTCCACCCCGGCATGCCGGATGCGACGAGCTTTCCCTTCGGCGTCTGGGGCCGGCTGGTCGCGCGCCGCGCCAGCCATGGTGGCGAGACCCTGTTCGGCACCTATGACGTCACCGGCCATCCGGCGCTGAAGGAGGCGATCGCCGGCTATCTCTATTCGGCGCGCGGCGTGCGCTGCCGTCCCGAGCAGATCGTCGTCACCACCGGCGCGCAGGCCGCCTTCGACCTTCTCGCCCGCCTGCTGCTCGATCCCGGCGACACGGTGTGGATGGAGGAGCCCGGCTATTACGGCGCCAAGGCCGCCTTCACCGTGGCCGGCGCGAAAATCCTGCCCATCCCGGTCGACCAGGAGCGCGGCTGGCGGCTCGAGCCGCCGGCGCCGCTGCCGCGCCTCATCTATGTGACGCCGGCCTGCCAGCATCCGCTCGGCATCACCATGCGCATGGAGGAGCGGCTGCGCCTGCTCGACATCGCCGAAACCGGCAACAGCTGGGTGATCGAGGACGATTTCGACGGCGAATACCGCTTTCAAGGGAGGCCCGTGCCGGCGATCCAGAGCATGGACCGCGCCGGTCGCGTCATCTATGTCGGCACCTTCGCCAAGCTTTTGTTCCCGGCGCTGCGCATCGGCTTCATGGTGCTGCCGCCGGAGCTAGCGGGCCGCATCGTCAACGCGCTCTCCACCACCGGCCAGTTCGCGCCCCTCCTGCTGCAGGCCGCCTTGGCCGACTTCATCACCGAAGGCCATATGAGCCGGCACCTCAAGCGCATGCGCCGCATCTACGCCCAGCGCCGCCAGCTTTTCCGCGAGATCGTGGCCGAGCGCCTGCGCGACGAGATCACCCTCTCCCCCGCCGAAGCCGGCATCCAGGTGGTGGGTTATCTGAAGCAGGGCATCGACGACATCAAGGTCAGCCAGGCCGCCGCGAAGAGGGCCATCAACGTCTCGCCGCTGTCGAAATATTTCCAGAACACGGCGGCGACGCAGGGGCTGGTGCTGGGCTACGCGGCCTGCGATGCGGCGCAGACGAGGGAGGGGGTGGAGCGGCTGGCGGCGGCGATACGCGAGACGCTGGGGTGAGGGGCTGCGGTTAGGCGTTCAACCTACCCCCAATCGGCAGCGATCGTCTCGGCCTGGCGCACCACCAAGTCCACAGCAGCCTTCTGCAAATCAGGTGGATAACCATACCGAGCCAATAGCTTTCGCACCTCAATCCGCATTTTGGCGCGAACGCCTTCTTTCCGCGTCCAATCAATCGTGGCTGACGCCCGTATGGTCTGAACAAGCAACTGCGCGAGGGTTCGGAGTGTCTCGTGCGCCATCAGTTCCTTTGCTGATCCGTTCTCCGCCAGTGCCTCGTAAAATGCTATCTCCTCTTCAGAGAGACCTAGTTCCCGAGCGCGCGCTGCATTGTCCCGAATCTCGTTGGCGAGTTCGATCAGCTCTTCGATCACCTGCACACCATCGACCGCGCGGTTGTGGTATCGCCGGAGGGTCTCATCGAGGCGCTCGCTCAGTTTTGTCGATTGGACGATATTTGTTCGAGCATGTGATCTTATCTCGTCAGCGAGCAGCCGGCGAAGGGTCTCGATCGCCAAGTTCTTTTGTTTGCTCCCGCGCACCTCCGCGAGGAACTCTTCGGAAAAGATCGAAAGGTCGGGCTGCTCAAGTCCAGCGGACTGGAATACGTCGAGTATCCCATCAGCCATAACCGCGCGGGAAAGGAGTTGACGTATGTCTCGCTCGACCGAAAATCGGCTGCGACCACCGCCGGAGGTATACTTGACGAGGTTTGCGCGCAGAGCGGCTACCAGGGCGATCTCATTCCTCTTGGCCGTAACGCGTTCGTCGCCCGCGCTAATTGCGTAGGCGACCTCCAGCTTCAAGGCCACGTCGATGAAGGCTTCACGCCGCTGATTTGTCAGCAGGTACTCAAGGCACTGCTTGAGTAGCGTAAGACGCTGTGCGGGAGTTGCCCCGAAGAAGGAACGCCAGGGGGCTCCCTCCAGGAAAGCCAGAGCGCTTTCCAGATTTGTAAGCGTCTGTCTAGCAGCCTCGTCCGCATCCATGCGGACCTGGTCACGGTCACCCTGGGTGTATTTCGAAAGTGCTGACTTCAGCTCGGCTCCGATCCCCAGGTAGTCGACAACCAGGCCTCCTGGCTTATCCCCCCAGACACGATTGACGCGAGCTATTGCTTGCATCAGTCCATGCCCGCGCATTGGCTTGTCTATGTAGAGGGTATGGAGTGACGGGGCATCGAATCCTGTCAGCCACATGTCGCGGACAATGACTAGGTCGAAACCAGAGGCAGGATTCTTGAACCGACTGGCAAGCGCTTCAAGGCGAGACTTTGTTCGGAGATGCGGCTGAAGCGCTGCCGGGTCGTCGGAACGATTACCCGTGATGACAACCTTCAGCATACCGTTGGCATCATCGCTCGAATCGACAGCAACCCAACCCGGACGCAACTTGGCGATTTCATCATAGAGTGTCACCGCGACTTTGCGGCTGATCGTGACGATCATTCCTTTGCCGCCGGCCATCGCCTCCTGTCGTTTCTCAAAATGCGCCACAACGTCGGCCGCAATTTCTTCAATCCGATCCGGGGCGCCGACGATCTCCTCAAATCGGGTAAGCTTGCCCTTGATCCGCTCAACCGCAGCGTCCTCCCCTTCCGCAAGCTCCTCTGCCAGCAGGTCGAGTTGGGTCCGGTCATCGTCGGATAGGGACAGGTGCAGCTTAGCCAGCCGCGCGGTGTAGTGGATCGGGACCGTCGCCTTGTCCTTGACGGCCTGGGTCATGTCATAGGTGTCAATGACGTTGCCGAAGGTGCCATAGGTATCGCGGTCCCGTTCCTCGATAGGCGTTCCGGTGAATCCAACGGCCGTTGCATTTGGGAGGGCCTGTCGAAGATAGTCGGCAAATCCTACAGCCTCTCGAATCTCGCCATCTCGCTCTACAAACCTCTTCCTGAAGCCATACTGGGTCCGGTGGGCCTCATCGGCGATCACGATGACGTTGCTGCGATCTGTCAGCAGAGGGTGTTTCCCATCCTCACCACGGAAGCGCTGTATCGTGGTGAACACGAGACCGCCGATGTCCACCGAGAGAAGCCGACGCATCTCTTCCGCCGTCTCGGCTTTGCGAGGCGTTCCCCGCAGCGCTGCACCATGATCGGCAAATGTCCCGAAGAGCTGGTCGTCCAGGTCGTTTCGATCCGTCACCATGACGATAGTTGGATTCTTCAATGCTTTGGCCAGCTGAAGCTGACGCACAAAAAAGAGCATCGTCAGCGATTTGCCAGATCCCTGCGTATGCCAAACGACACCGCCCTTTCGCGTACCGTTCTGCGAAGCGGCCACTGTAGATGCCAGCGCCTTCCGTACGGCATGAAACTGATGATAGCCGGCCAACTTCTTCGATCGGACGGCCCCGTCTTTCATTTCGAAAGCCACGTAATCGACGATAAGGTCGAGGATTCGTTCCGGCGCAAAGGCACCCCGGATTAGAACCTCAAGCTCGGACCGGCCCATGTCATCCAGTTCCATCCCGTCGATCGTGCGCCAGGGCGCGAACCGATCCGGCTCTGCGGTCAGAGAACCAATGCGGGCTTGCATGCCGTCGCTAATCACAAGAACCTGGTTTGGGCGGAACAGCTCCGGACACTTCTCCGCATAGTTCCGCAACTGGGTATGCGCTCGCTCTAGCGTGGCATTTACGCTGGTCGGGTTTTTGAACTCAAGTATTGCAACCGGGAGGCCGTTTATGAACGCGGTCAGGTCCGTGCGAACTACACCTCGGTCCCCTTTCACAATGAACTGGTTCGCAACGAGCAGCCGATTGGCTGACGGATTTTCTCGGTCAAGGATTCGTAGACCAATGGTCCTTGTTTCTCCACGCTCGTTGATCTCGACGGGAACACCGGAGGCCAGGAAGGGATGAAAGAGCCTGTTGTTCTCAATCACATCCTGGCTGGGTATGGCCATTATCGTTCGGATTGCCGCGTCCACCATGGCCGCTGTAGCGTCAGGATTTAGGCTGGCGATTGCATTTCGAAGTTCTGGTTCGAGTATCGCCTGTCGATAGTCAGACCGGGCACCCATCGGACCGTCAGGTGCGAGATAGTCACCGGGAACTGACTTCCAGCCGATTAATTCGAACCAAGATAGCGCCGCTAGTTCGACGGCTTCCTCGGCGAGTTCAAGGCGCTGAGCTTCTGTCGGCAGCGTGTAGCGCTCGCTCATGCCGCGATCTCGGTATTCGACTGACGGTCGCTCGCTCGTTCCGCCTCCCAATCGATGCGCGCCGCGTCGTATACGGTCTCGTCGAGATGAAAGAGCACATAGCTAGGCTGGAAACTAGCGCCGGCAATTTCAACCATCTCGTATTCGTTATCCAGGTACTCATTGAAGTCGGCATGGGCGTCATAGGTCTCGGCATCTTCCTGCTCCGGCTCCGAGAGCACCCTGCTCCATGCGACATCGAACAGGAAAGCGACAAGGCTGTCACAAAGGCCGCCCAGCATCAAAGCATGCTGGCGCTGCAGTGTTCCCCAATCCAGGGATCCGCCATGGCGCATATTGGGCACATTGCTAAGCTTCGCCAGCGCGACCGCGACATCGTCAATTCCTCTCGTGAGCGACCTGATGTGTTCGTTGATCTCGGCCGCGTTTGGATGATTCGCGAGGGAGAAATCCATGGCGTCGATCACGCCGCGCATCCGGCCTGGGAAGCCATCGTTCTTGGCGAACTCGATCCCTAACCTCGGCGCTATCGTCGAGTGAGCCGCCTCGAAAAGCGTCCGAACACTTTGCAGACAGAAGGCTGGTTGGCTCTCGATACTGCGTTCCAAAGCTTCTATGTGAATCCTGAGAGGCTCGGCCCGGTCAGGGTGCGCGTCGAGGAGGGCGCGAAGCATCTGGAGCGAGTAGGGCATTGTCAGGTTTCCTCCCTGACGCGCTCAAAGTCGTCGAGACGAATCTTGTCTAGTGCGCTGAAGATCGCTTTCATGATGCGCTGGAGTTGTGCGAAGTCCACCCAGACCTCGGGCGGGAGATTGGCATTGGCAACGTCATCGTACCTGAAGGCCGTCGAGCGAGGATCGACCGTGTCGAACTCGCAGACCCGATCTCTAAGCCAGTCCAGTTGAGACTGCTGATAGCAGCCGACAAGGCGTTCATGCAGGTGAGCTGCCAGTTCCTGGAGTCCATGGTTTCGCTTCGCCGGTCCGCGGTGGAGTGCCTTCATGTTGAGTTCAAGGGCGTGACGGAAGCAAAACAGGATCGGATCGACGCTCTCCCAGGACTCGTTGTACCTGCTTGCTTCATCGAGCAGACGGAAAGCGGCGGTTCTGTAAGATTGCGCCAGATCATAAGTGGTCCGACCGGTCCGACCGTTCCAATTGACCAACATCGCACCATACTGGGTTTCAGGCTCGTCAGGCAGGTCCGAGAAAATAGCCCAGGAAAGATCGAGTTCGCGTTCATTCATGCGGCCACCGCCTTCTCGGCGTCTTTGATGCGCAATTCTCCGGAGATGAGTTTGGGAAGGAGCGTATCCCGGAGACCACGGAGCGTGGAGGCTTCTTGGACCAGACCAAGAATCCGCCGGTACATAGGTGCCACTGAAGTCTCAAAGGCGAGGGTCAATGCCTGCCCACCATCGACGACGCGCGCAGTCCCGAGCGTGGTCGTGGTGATGGTATCAAAAACAGAACCATGCGCGCCGCGCACCAATGCATCGACCAAGTGCGAGAAAGCAGAGGCCAACCAGAAAGGCGTTTCATTGCTCGAACTGAGCGCGTAACAAGTCTGGTTCATGGCCATCTCGCGGCCGAACAGACAATGCCTGCCTGTTGTAGCCCCCCGTGCAACAACAACAGTCGAGAGCGCCGGAACCATACGCGTCGCGCTTTCATCCAGACCTTTTTGTGTGATGGTCCGCTCAGTCCCGATCAGAAACCGATCGCGACACTGGCTTACGTCCCTCGCGCTTGCCCACAATATAGGTCCGTCCCAATAGGCAGGCTCTTCCGTTCTGGGAGTGCCCCCGGATATCAGGCGCGCGTGCTGGAGGAGTGGCCCATTCGTCCATCCCTTCGGAAGCCCATTTTCCTCGAACCGGTTGGGGAAAAGAGCGGCAATCTCGACAGGGAGGCCGGGGACGAGCCCCTCGGCCCTGGCGCGGACTGGGTCGAAATCCACGAACCAGCTCTTGAACAGCGCCCGTGACATTTCCTCCAGCATCGCTGCCATGCGCCGGTTCAACTCTATCTTGTCATCGAGGGAGCCGAGAAGTTCGGCGATCGCATCTTGGTTGGATCTCGGGGGTAGGACGAGTGGAAACTTCGGGAAGTCTCGAAGATGGATGCGATCAACCGTGCTCCCCGGCTTAGTGTGCGCACGGAGGTGTTCCTGAAAAGCTGGTCCGAGGTAGTAGTAGAGCAGGTATCGATTGTTTAATGCATCGGACTTTGCGCGAGCAAGAGCCAGTCGCCGACCGAGACAACATTCCAGGCCCTCAGGGATCAGTGCCGCTTGCCCAATCCGAGTCTCATAGGAAAACACCAAATCCCCAGGCTTGGGAACAACGCGACGCGTCCATAGTCGGAAGACCTCCTCGGTCACGTGACGTGTCTGAGACAAGTCCAATCGACCTTGTTCGAGCGCGTCGATGCCAAGGAAAATCGGACCAGCATCGACGAAGGACGGCGTTGCATGTGGACCATCATAGATATCCGCTACCGCTCCTATCTCTACCGTTGGCCACTCACCAGCCATGGCCAATCCCCGCCAGCGCCTTTCGGATGCGCTCGTCTATGGCTGCGCCCTCAGCCATCTGCTCGCGCAGCCCATTGGCTAGTCGCGCCATCGTCGCTTCAAAGGGCTCATCTTCCGCGCCAGTTTCCGGCGTGCCGACATAGCGCCCCGGCGTCAGTACGTAGCTTTGATCAGCTACTTCTTTGACGGTGGTTGCCTTGGCGAAGCCCGGCACATCCTTGTAGCGTCCGCCGACCTCGCGCCAGGCATGATACGTCTCGGCGACCTTGGCGATGTCGCTATCCGTCAGCTCCTTCAGCGTGCGAGAGACCATGGTGCCTAGCTCACGAGCATCGATGAAAAGGATTTCGCCTGTGCGGTCGCGTAACTTCTTATCGCGCGAGAGGCCGTTGGATTTGTCGCGAGTAAGGAACCATAGGCAGACCGGAATTTGCGTGGTCGAGAAGAGTTGACCCGGGAGTGCCACGATGCAGTCGACGAGACCGGGTAGCATAACTTTTGCCGTTGGGTCCCAGATGCCTTCGATCATGGCGCGGCGGATGTCGCCCTCGCCGGATTGCTGGCTCGAAAGCGATCCATTAGCCAACACCACGCCTGCGTATCCATCGGGCGCAAGATGGTAGATGATGTGCTGGAGCCATGCGAAGTTTGCGTTGCCGGAGGGCGGCGCGCCGTATTTCCAGCGAGCGTCGCCCGTCAATTTGTCACCGCCCCAGTCGCTGTCGTTGAACGGCGGATTGGCCAGGACATGTTTCGCCATCAGGCCCTTGTGAAGGTCCTCATGGAAAGTGTCCGCCCATTTGGAACCAAGGTTCGCCTCAATGCCCCGTATGGCAAGGTTCATTTTGGCGAGGCGCCACGTCGTCGCATTCGACTCCTGACCATAAACAGAGATTTCGTTGAGGCCGCCGCCGTGCTCCTCCACAAAGCGTTCTGACTGTACGAACATGCCCCCGGAACCACAACAGGGGTCGTAGACGCGCCCCTTGAACGGCTCCAGCATCTCTACCAGCAGCTTAACGACGCAGCCGGCGGTGTAGTACTGCCCGCCGCGCTTGCCTTCCATCTTCGCGAACTCGCCGAGGAAGTATTCGTAGACCCGGCCGAGCACGTCTTGGCCCTGATGGGAATCCTCGAACTTGATGTCGGAAAAAAGCTTCAGGATCTCGCCGAGCTTGGTCTGGTCCAATTCCTGACGCGCATAGTTTTTCGTGAGAACACCGCGCAGGCTAGCATTCTCGGCTTCAATATCGATCATCGCTTGATCGATCAGTTCCCCGATAGTTGGCTTCGTGCTGGTAGCGTTCCCCTTCAGGAAGTCCCAGCGCGCGCGATCCGGAACGAAGAAGATGTTGTCGCCGAGGCAGAGGTCTCGAAAAACTTCCGGATCATCAAGAAAGGGGCGCTCCTCAGGATCGGCCTCCGCCTTCCGGCGACGAGCGTCGAACCTGTCGGAGATGTACTTCAGGAAAATCAGGCCTAGCGCCACATGCTTGTATTCGGCGGCATCCATGTTGCCGCGCAGCTTGTCGGCCGCAGCCCAAAGTGTCATCTCGATAGTTGGAGCCGATTTTTCTGGTTTCGGAGTTGCGGTCTTCGTCCCAGGTTTACGTCCTCGTGGCACTGCTATTCCTGACTTCAAGGTATGGGTTACGACTGGGTGTTCAGAATCTGTGATTCTGCCGCGATGGGTGGTATCGACGAAAGTTCAGGACGGAGTCACAGAACTTGAACTTTCCAACGGTCGCAGCCTCCACTTTCCAGAACAGGAACGTGCCGGCAGACGTAGCTCTTCGTCTGAATACGATTGAGCGATGGTGCCTTGCGGTTTATGCATAAGCCCCCCAGCTTCTTGATTGAATCGCTACACTAGCGATCCATTGCTGTCTGGCCAACTCGGAAAATGAGGGTCTGATGGAATACTGGCACGGATCCGAATACCACGTCTTGTTGGCGCATAAGGTCGCTAGCAGCCTTGGAACGAGACATCTGGCGCACCCGACAAGATTCGAACTTGTGACCTCTGCCTTCGGAGGGCAGCGCTCTATCCAGCTGAGCTACGGGTGCTTCCCGGGAAACCGGAAAACGAACCAGCCGGTGAGCCGGCCAGCCACGGCTTCTTAGCGGAAGCCGCTCCGGGCTTCAACGGCCAATTGGAATGGCGGCGGCCTGTGATGGTTGATTGTCGTACCGATAGAGCAATCGGGTATGGCGCTCCCCCTCTCCGTCTCGGCTTTGCCGAGACACCTCTCCCCCGCCTCTGGCGGGGCGAGGAACCGTGAACCTCACCCCTCCGCCTCGCTCTTCGCCACCCGCCTTCGCACCCCTCGCGTCGCCCGCTTCTGCTTCTTCGCGGTCAGTTCGTGCATCGCATCGAGCTGCATCTGCTGCATTTCGGCCAGCCGCTGCCATTGGCGCGAGATCAGGTAGTCGAGCTTTTCGTGCAGGTGCCGCACTTCCAGCTCCGCCTTCAGGTTCACCCGGTAGTCGTTGAAGGAGCGCAGCCGGTCTTTGGCTTCCTGCCGCTTCTGGCTCATCATGATCACCGGCGCCTGGATGGCGGCGATGCAGGAGAGCATCAGGTTGAGCAGGATGAACGGGTAGGGGTCGAAGGCGCCGGTCGTGCCTTCGAACAGGTTGACGCCGATCCAGATCAGAAGCACCGCCGCGAACGAGATCAGGAACCACCAGCTGCCGCCGAACTCGGCCATGTTGTCGGAGACGCGGTCGGCGAAGGAACGGTGCTCCTCGAATTCCTCTTCCGAGTTTTCCGAGATCGTGTCTTGTCTCGCGATCGATTCCACCACCTGGCGGTCGAGCTCGGAGAATTCGCCGTGCTCTTGCTGCAGCAACTCCTCCATGTAGCGCATGCGGTAGCGGGCGAGCTCGGCGCGGCTGACGCGGGCGCCGCGCGGCAGGTCCGGATGGTCGGCGCGGATGCGGTCGGCGAGGCTGGGCCTGAGGTCGTCGATGCGCACCAGGTCGCGCTTGCGGAATTTCCGGCCGCTGATCGCCGACGGCTTCTTCTTCGGCTTGACCCTGCCGGGAACGTGCGGTTCGGAATCCGGCACTTCCGGCGCTTCGAGGATCTCGTCCGCCGCCTCGTGCGCGTCCTCCGGCACGGTCGCCGCCTCGAAATATTCGCCGCCGCTTTCGTTCTCGTTATCGGCTTTTTTCTGCGCCTTGGGATCGCCGGCCATGGTCAGTGCTCCTGTTCCGGGCTTTCGATACGATACGCCAAGCCGGCGCGGCATATCCATCGCGACTGTGAATCTGGTGTGACCGAACAAGTTCTTGTGATGGGGGGTGCCTCTTCGCCCGCCTCCATATGCAATCGGATACGGCAGTGCCGCCCCCCACTCCGTCTCGGCTTCGCCGAGCCACCTCTCCCCCGCTCCGCGAGGGAGAGGAAATAAGCTTGCGCGATATCGCCAACTACCGCTTGCGAAATCCGAGCCCCCGGCGATTGGCGTTTCCTCG
>NZ_JBZEGV010000037.1:0-55341 GCF_058312955.1 Mesorhizobium sp. LEGMi-168a | reverse complement strand
CGAGGAAACGCCAATCGCCGGGGGCTCGGATTTCGCAAGCGGTAGTTGGCGATATCGCGCAAGCTTATTTCCTCTCCCTCGCGGAGCGGGGGAGAGGTGGCTCGGCGAAGCCGAGACGGAGTGGGGGAGCGCCATATGCGATTACCTGCCCGCAAGGAGGGAGATTGGCAGCTTCAGCCTTGGCGCTCTCCCTTCAACGCCGGAGATTAGCGAAGGCCGAGGTGACATCTAATCTCGCCCCTTGCGGGGGAGATGGCCGGCAGGCCAGAGGGGGTGCTGTCGCTCCAGCGTCCGGAAGGCCTGTTCCTTCCGAAGGATCCTTTCAGGCCAGCTTCGCCAGCAGCCGCAGGAACGTCGAGGTCTCCTTGGCGGTCAGCGGCGCCAGCGTCTCCTCGGTGATGATGCGGGCAAGCGGGATCAGCCGCTCGATCGCCTCGCGGCCTTCCGGCGTCAGGTTGACCAGCAGCCGCCGCTTGTCGACCTCGTGCTTGGAGAGCTCGACGAGGCCACGTGCCTTCAGCCGGTCGATGACGCCCTTGACGGTGGCGGCGTCCATCGCGATCAGCGTTCCAAGCTGGTTCTGCGAGGTCTCGCCGATGTCGTAGAGCTTGGCGAGGGCTGCGAATTGCGGCGGCGTCAGATCGCCGATATGGGCGGCGAAGATCGCGACATGGCGCTGATGCGCCTTGCGCAGGATGAAGCCGACCTGGTCCT
The DNA here is from genome assembly GCF_058312955.1 of Mesorhizobium sp. LEGMi-168a. Classification (NCBI taxonomy): domain Bacteria; kingdom Pseudomonadati; phylum Pseudomonadota; class Alphaproteobacteria; order Hyphomicrobiales; family Phyllobacteriaceae; genus Mesorhizobium; species Mesorhizobium sp. LEGMi-168a. The sequence continues at coordinate 54,627 of NZ_JBZEGV010000037.1, read as the reverse complement.
GCAGATGGTAGTTGTTTTCGTCCGGCTCGTCGGCCTCGACCAGCCGCAGCAGATTGTCCTCGCCGCTCATCTCAAGCCATCCCATGCCTTGATGTCCTCGGCCGCCAGCCCGCCCATGCGGTTGTGGACACGCGGGCCGCAGGTCATGGCGAGGCAGAACAGGATCTCGTCGGGGCGCGGCCCGTCGCTGATGCCGACCTCCATGGCGTCGAAATGGCTGCGCACATAGGCGGCGTTGATGTGACCGAGCGGAACGTCGAGTCGCGAGCCGAAGGCGCCGACCTTCTTGGCCGACGGCACGATCGCCTTGGCGTCGCCCAGCCTCTCGCGCATGGCATAGCCGCCCGGCACATGCCACAGCGCGCCGTGCTCCAGCTCGCCGGCGGAGCCGACAATGGCGCCCTTGCCGTAGCCGTCGATCTTCTTCACGTCGCCGCCCAGCGCGGCTATCAGCCTGTCGGAGAGCAGCAGCCCGAGCGGCTTCAGGTCTTCCATAGCGCCTTGCAGGTCTTCGACATAACGGCCGGCAAACGGGTTCCTGACCACGGCGAGAGCGGCCGCGCGAAGGCGCGGTTCTTTCGTGACGGGGCCGCCGTCGTGGAAAATTTCCTCAGTCAGCACCGCAACCTTGCGGATTGGGAATTCAGGCATGGGCAGTTTCCTTCGCTTTATGCTTGTTGGGCGCGGCGAGCACCACTGAACCACTGATGCGAGTGTCGCCGCCAAGAAACAGCGCCGATGCGACAATCAGGCCGCGCCGGCGAAAATCTTCGGCGACGGCAAGGCCGTTGTCCAGCGCGAGCGCCACCTCGCCGGGCGCAAGCGCGCCGACGCCTTGCGTCACCAGCCGATCGCCGAGATCGCTGTCGGGCGCGAGATCGCGCGCCGGCACGCGACGGATTGCCGGACGCCCGGGCAGGTCAACCGCGTTGGCGATCAGCGTCGCCGCCGAGTCGGCCTCGGCGCCGGTCCGCGCCAGCACCGTCACGGCATCCGCTATGCCCAGCGAAAAAGACCGGCCGCGCCAGCCGCTGGTTGCGATGCCGCGCACGCCGTCTTCGGCACGGATGGTGATGCGATCGGCAAGGCCATGCTCGGTGCCTGCGATGGCCAGCGTCATCGACTGACCGTTGTCGAGATGGAGGGCGCTGTCGCCGCCATTGTTGACATAGGCGCGATCGAGCTTGCGCCCGGCGAGCAGCGCGGCAAGCATTTCGTCGGCTACCGAACCGGCGACGGCGGCCATCGGCGTGATGAAGCTCTCCGCCAGCGGCGCAACCGCTGCTTCCATGCGCCGCGCCGTCGAGCCAGCGAAAGCGCGCGGCTGCAAAGATGCCGGCCGGCGCAGTTCGGGGAGTTCCTCGACCAGCTCGGTCAGCACCGTCTGGAAGCGCGTGACGGCCTGGGCATAGGCGGTACGGCATTCAACGGCATCGCCAAAGGCCTCGACGATCAGGTCGATCGGCCCATGGTTGAGATGAAGCCGCCTGCCGTCGGCGAGCCAATGCGCCTGCGGACCGCTCATCAGTCGGCTCCGTTGGCCCGGCCACGGCGCAACTGCGCCAGCGGCGGCCAGGGGTTGCCGGCCGGCGCGCCGGTACCATGGCGCGGATTGAGGTATTCGCCGCCCTTGGCAAGGATGTCCTCGACGCTGCGGATCTCGCTTTCATAGCCGCCGAGCCGGACATAGTCGTCGCGACGCAGCGTAAACTCGATCGGCGCCACAAGTGCCGGCGTCGGCACATAGCCGAAGGCGCCTTCCGGCACGCGGGTGACATCGACCATCAGCGTGATGCCGCCGCCCGGCCAGACATAGACCGGTGCGCCACCCACTGTCACATAGGTCGTCAGGCCTTGCACCGAGCGGGTGAGGTTGACCGGATTTTCGGTGACGCCGGCGCGCAGCGAGCCGCCGGCGCCGCCGATGAAGAGAACGGTGCACAGTGCCGGCTCGCAATTGTCCTCGATCAGGCCGACGGATTTCTGCAGTCGCTCCGGGAACGGCTTTTCGACCGGCTTCAGTTGATCGTCGAGCTCGTAATAGGCGAACTGCTCGCCCGTGGTCGAAACCATCATGAGCGACAGGCCGGGACGCGCCCCCTTCTTGGCGTTCCAGTCGCCAAGGATCGAAAGCGGATCGGAGATCGTCGTGCCGCCCCAGCCGAGGCCGGGCTCCGAAACCTTGAAATAACGGCCCGGCGTCGAACGGCGGCCGATGATTTTTATCCCCGTATCCTCCCAGCCCAGCACCTTGCCGGCCTGATGCTCGGAGACGACGCCGGTTATGTGGTCGTCGACCACCACAACCTCGTCGACCAGGCCGCGCCACTGCGTGGCGAACATGCCGATGGTGGCCGAGCCGCAGCCGACGCGCATGCGGTGCTCGACCTTGCCGTCGATGACCGGCGCCTTGCCGGCCTCGACGATAACGGTAGCACCGCCATCGATGGTGAGCTCGACCGGCTTCCTGTTGCAGAGGTTGAGCAGCGCATCGCAGGTGGCGCGTCCCTCTGCCTTCGAGCCGCCGGTCAGGTGATGGACACCACCCAGCGACAGCATCTGCGAGCCGTACTCGCCCGTCGTGACGTGGCCTATCGCCTCGCCTTCCGAGCGCACGGTCGCCGTCTCGTCACCGATATGGCGATCGGTGTCGATCTTCACCTTGACGCCGCAGTAGGAGAAGATGCCTTCGGTGACGATGGTGACGAGATCGACGCCCTCGACCTCTTGGCTGACGATGAAGGGCGCCGGCTTATAGTCCGGATAGGTGGTGCCGGCGCCGATCGCGGTGACGAAGCGCCGGCCGGTGTTGACCAGTTCGCCGCTCCAGGCTTCGCCCTCGGCGACGAAAGGCACGACCACGCCGCCGGTCTCGGCTGCATGGTCCAGGATGGTCAGCGGGTCCATGCGCACGATGCGGCCGCCGACATTGCCATAGCGGTCGCAGGCGCCGGTGCGGCCGTCGGCGATGTAGCACATGACCGGGCAGGCATCGCAGCGGATCTTCTCCGCCACCTGCTTCTCGCCGGGATCGTGGGTTTCGAAACGTTCGGCAAGCTCGCTCATCGGCGCGCCTCCTTGTCGCGGATCGCCGCCAGGATGCGGCTCGGCGTCGCCGGCACTTTGGTGACCAGGACGCCGGCGGCATGGCGGATGGCGTTGAGGATCGCCGGAGCGGTCGGGATCAGCACATGCTCGCCCAAGCCCTTGGCGCCGAAGGGTCCTTCCGGGTCCGGAACCTCGACCAGTATGTGTTCGATCGGCGGGACGTCGCCGATGGTCGGGATGAGATAGTCGTGCAGGTTCTCGGTGCGGCCGGGGATGTACTCCTCCATCAGCGCCATGCCGATGCCTTGGGCGATGCCGCCCTCGATCTGGCCCTCGACCAGGACCGGATTGATCGCCTTGCCGACATCATGCGCGGCGGTGATCTTGATCAGCTTCACCGTGCCGAGCTTGAGGTCGACCTCGAGCTCGGCGATCTGCGCGCCATAGCCATAGACCGCGTAAGGCTTGCCCTGGCCCTTGGCGTCCAGCGGCAGCGTCGGCGGGTCGTAGGTCTCTTCGGCGCGAAAGACGAAGCCGTCGGCGTCGGGTTCCAGAGTGGAGAGATCGATACGCCGCGTCGCGTCGCCTTCGCGGATGGAGATGTTCGCGCCGTCGAGCGCGATCGTCGCCTGGCCGGAGACATTGGCGAAGCGCAGGATTTTTTCACGCAGCGCGCGTCCGGCCTTCTCGGCGGCCTTGCCGGTCACAAAAGTCTGGCGCGAGGCCGATGTCTTGCCGGCGTCCGGCGTGATGGCGGTATCGGCGCTTTTCAGCCGGAATTTGTCCAGCGGCAGGCCGAGCGCGTCGGCGCAGATCTGGGTGATGACCGTGTTCGAGCCCTGGCCGATATCGACCGCGCCCTGATGCAGGACGACATCACCATCGACCGAGATGCCGACCTTGATGGTCGAGGGATTGGGCAGCGAGGTGTTGCCGCAGCCATACCAGCAGGAGGCAATGCCGACGCCGCGCTTTTTCCCCGTATTGGTGGCGTTGAATGTCTCAGCGTCGGCAAGCGCGCGCGCCCAGTGCGGGCGAAGCGACTCCAGGCATTCGCCGATGCCGACGCCCGACTCCAGGAGTTGGCCCGTCACCGTTTCGCAGCCGTTACGAAGGCAGTTCTTCAGGCGGAAATCGAGCCGGTCCATGCCCAATTTGCCGGCGAGCTCGTCATAGAGCGTTTCCTGCATGATGGTCGCCTGCGGCACGCCGAAGCCGCGGAAGGCGCCGGCGATCGGGCCGTTGGTGTGGATGGCGTAGCCCGTCGCCCGGTAGTTCGGCGTGAGATAAGGGCCGGAGGCATGCACCGGGACGCGGTTGGCGACGGTCGGGCCCCAACTGGCGTAAGCGCCGGTGTTGAAATCGCCGGAAAAGACCATGCCGGTGACGCGGCCGTCGGTGTCAGTGCCGATGATCGCCTGCATCTCGGCCGGATGGCGCTTGGTGGTCGACATCATCGATTCATTGCGCGTGTAGGCAAGTGCCGCCGGCCGGCCGGTCTTCATCGCCACGAGGCCGATGAGAGGCTGCAGCGAAACATCGAGCTTGGAGCCGAAGCCGCCGCCGGTGGCGGTCGGCACGATGCGCACCTTATCGACTGGAAGGCCGAGCACCTTCGCCGTGTCATCGCGGTCCATATAGGGCGCCTGGGTGCAGGCAATGACGACCAGCGTGTCGCCTTCCATGTAGGCATAGCCGGCTTCCGGCTCGATATAGGCATGCTCGACGAAGGAGGTCTCGATGGCGCCGGACACGGTGACGGCAGCGCCGGCCAATGCGGCCTCCGGATCGCCGCGCTCGACGAAGCCGGAGGTGAGCAGGTTCGCCGGCCGGTGGCTGTGGATCAGCGCAGCGCCGTCGGACTTCGCCTCGCCGGGCTGCAGCACATGCGGCAGCTCCGTCCAGTCGATCGGAAAATCCGTCAGGTCGAGATCGAGGATCGCCTCGCGTTCGCCGGCCACCAGCGCCACCGCCTCGCCGCGCAGGCGCGCGAAACCTTCCGCGAGAGCCGGCTGATCGGCAAACGGCCCGATAGCGCCGAAGCAGTTGTGGCCCGGGATGTCGGCCGCGGTGAAGACCCCGGCAATGCCCGGATGAGATCTGGCCCAGGCTTCCAGATCGCCGAAGCTGAAGCGGGCATGATAGTGCGGTGAGCGAACCACGAGCACGGCGAGCGCATCGGCCGGAAAAGAGTCACCGCCGAACTTCTCGCCGCCGGTAACCTTCGGCACGCCGTCGAGGCGGATCGGCGAAGCGCCAACGGCGCGGCCCGCGGCCGGCATGCGATTGTCAAGGTCGCGGTCTGTCCCGCAAGGCTGGCGCTGCCCCTCACCATTACCCTCTCCCCGTGAAGGACGAGGAGAGGGGGTCGCCGGCGTCGGAGCGCTTGCCTTCTCCCCGTCGCTATACGGAGAGAAGGTGCCGGCAGGCGGATGAGGGGCGCCGACCTTCGAAGGTTCGCTCGCGCGCCGTGCCGCATCCATCACCGCCGCGATGATCTTGCGGTAGCCGGTGCAGCGGCAGAGCACGCCGCCGAGCGCGTCCTGCGTCTCGGCCTCGCTCGGCGTCGGGTTGCTCTCCAGAAGCGCAGTGGCCGCTACCAACAGGCCCGGCGTGCAGATGCCGCATTGCGCGGCGCCATACTGCAGGAACGATGCCTGCAGGGCGGAGAGCCGACCGTTGGCGAGGCCCTCGACCGTGGTGACGGCGGCGCCGGAAACCGAAGCTGCCGGCACGAGACAGGCGCAGACCGGATCGCCGTCGACCAGCACGGTGCAGGCGCCGCAATCGCCGGCGTCGCAGCCGACCTTGGTGCCGGTCAGCCGGAGCTCGTCGCGCAAAACTTGCGACAGGCGCCGCACCGGCGGCACCGAGACGCTGACGGCAGTACCATTGACCGCGAAGGCGATGTCGGCTCGCGCCATGCTCGTGGACGGCCGGGCTTTGCCAATGTCGGGCCGCGCTTCGTTCATGCCGCCACCTTGCTTTCACCCAGGCCGACGGCGGCACGCACGGCGCGGGCGACGATCTCGCGTGCCGCATCCAGCCGGTATTCGGCGCTGCCGCGGACATCGCCGATCGGCGACAGTTCATCGATCGGCGCGGAAAGGACCGCGTCGGCGGGTGCCCCGTCGATCAGGCGCCCGCGCAGGGCCGCCTCGACGCCGGCAAGACGGCGGGCGACGGCGGAGCAGGCGCCGACGGCGATAGCAGCATCGGCGATTGCGCCATCCTCGATCACCAGGCGAACCGCAGCCATGGCAATCGAGATGACCAGATAGCGCCGGGCGCCAAGCTTGACGAACGCCGACGCGCCGAGTGTCGACCGCTTCGGGACGCGAATGGCCGTAGCCATCTCGTCAGGCTGCAGCGCGGTGCGGCGATTGCCGAGGATGAAGTCACCGAGCGGCAAATGGCGGGTTGCTTTCGCCGACCGCAATTCGACGTCGGCATCGAGCACCATAAGCGCCGGCACGCCATCGGCGGCGGGCGAGGCGTTGCAGAGATTGCCGGCAACGGAGGCGACATTCTGGATCTGGACGGAGCCTACCTCGCGCGCGGCCGCCTTCAGCGCATCGAACGCCACGGGGAGCGGATGGCGCACGATGTCGGTCCAGGTGGTGCGGGCGCCGATCCGCCAATGCACATCGGCCTCGGCAATCCCGCGCAGTTCGGCGAGACCGTTGATGTCGAGGACATTGTCGCGAAAAGGTTTTGCGCCCTGCGCCGGATAGAAATCCGTGCCGCCGGCGAGGATGCGCCAGCGATCCTCGCCAAGCAGAGCGAGCGCCTCGTCGACCGTGGTGGGTTTCGCGTAACGGGTCACGCTTTGCCTTCCCAGAAAGGGGCCTTTCCGAGGGAACCTGCCGGGCATCAGGCTCGGGCAAATTCATTCGTATGCAAATGATATCAACTTCGCCGCAATTGTCAAAGCGGAGGTTGCCGAAGAGGCTTCCCGAGCGCCGCCACAGCTTTGTTATGCCGGAGGAGGTTGACGCCACCGGCCATCTGGTCAAGGTTCTGCCTCCGGTCGCGTCAGCGGCATCTGATGGAGCCGCAACGAAAGGAAGCCCCATGGCCGAGGAAGCGCTCATCGTCATCGACCTGCAGAACGATTTTTGCCCCGGCGGCGCGCTGGCGGTGGCCGGCGGCGACGAGATCGTGCCGCTGGTCAACGACCTGATCCGGCGGACCGAGCATGTCGTGCTGACGCAGGATTGGCATCCGGCAGGCCATTCGAGCTTTGCCTCGAGCCATCCCGGCAAGCAGCCCTTCGAAACGATCGAGATGCCCTATGGGCCGCAGACCTTGTGGCCGGACCATTGCATCCAAGGCAGCGTCGGTTCCGATTTCCATTCCGGGCTTGCCTGGACCAAGGCCGAGCTGGTGATCCGCAAAGGGTTTCGCCCGGCAATCGACAGCTACTCGGCCTTCTTCGAGAACGACCATGCGACGCCGACCGGGCTCGCCGGCTATCTCAAGGAACGCGGCATCGACACCTTGACCCTTGTCGGGCTCGCCACCGATTACTGCGTCGCCTTCTCGGCCCTCGATGCGGTGAAGCAGGGTTTTAAGACGACCGTGCGGCTCGACGCTTGCCGCGGCATCGACCTCGGCGGCTCGCTCGACGCGATGATCGCGCTCATGCGCGAGGCCGGCGTGACGCTCGAAGACCATTTGTCGGACTGACCCACCTGTGAGGCATCGAGGGGCCTTCTCAGCATCGATAAAAGGTGGGGCTGCGGGTCTGGTTGCCGCAGCCGTGGTCGCTTTTGCGCAACCGGCTTTCGCCGCCGAGGCTCATGAACTGCCCGGCGTCGCGATGTCGCTGTGGTGGGCGCTGCCCTTTGCCGGCCTGCTGCTGTCGATCGCGACCGGACCGCTGCTCTTCCATCATGTCTGGGAACATCACTACGGCAAGATCGCCGCCGCCTGGGCGGCGCTGGTCGTGGTTCCTCTGGCAGTCGCCTTCGGCATCCCGACGGCAGGCGAAGCGGTGCTGCACACGCTGCTCACCGAATACATGTCCTTCATCATCCTCCTGTTCGCGCTCTACACGATCTCGGGCGGCATCCTGCTTGCCGGCAACATCCATGGCACGCCGCTGGTCAATGCCGGGCTGCTGCTCGTCGGCGCGCTGCTTGCCTCGGTCATCGGCACGACCGGCGCCTCGATGATCCTGATCCGGCCGATGCTGCGCGCCAACGACAACCGACCGTTCAACGCCCATGTGGTGATCTTCTTCATCTTCCTGGTCTCCAACATCGGCGGCTCGCTGACCCCGCTCGGCGACCCGCCGCTGTTCGTCGGCTTCCTGCGCGGCGTCGATTTCTTCTGGACCACCGCGAATCTCTGGCGCGAGACGCTGTTCACCGGTGGGCTGGTGCTCGTCGTCTTCCTGGCGCTCGACCTCGTCCTGCATCGCCGCGAAGGCGGAATGCCGAAGATCAAGGATCCGACGCCGGATACGAAGGTGCGCCTGCGCGGCCTCGCCAACCTGCCGCTGCTTGCCGGCGTGATCGGCGCGATCCTGCTTTCGGCGAGCTGGAAGCCGGGCGTCAGCATCCCGGTCCTCGGCGTCAGCCTCGAGCTGCAGAATCTTACGCGCGACGTCATCATCCTGGCGCTGGCCTTCCTGTCCCTAAAAGTCTCGTACAAGAGCCACAGGCAAGCGAACGGCTTCACCTGGGGGCCGATCGCCGAAGTGGCGAAATTGTTCGCCGGCATTTTCATCTGCATCGTGCCGGTCATCGCCATTCTGCGGGCCGGACACGGCGGCGCGCTGGCGCCGCTGGTCTCGCTCGTCACCTCCGCCGACGGCCAGCCGAACGACCTCGCCTATTTCTGGCTGACCGGCGCGCTGTCGTCCTTCCTCGACAACGCGCCGACCTATCTGGTGTTCTTCGAGCTTGCCGGCGGTGACGCGAGACACCTGATGACCGAGGCCGCCTCGACGCTGGCCGCAATCTCGGCCGGCGCGGTGTTCATGGGCGCCAACACCTATATCGGCAACGCGCCGAACTTCATGGTCTTTGCCATCGCCAGGCATCGCGGCTTCAAGATGCCCGGCTTCTTCGGCTACATGGCCTGGTCGGGCCTGGTGCTGATCCCGACTTTCTTGATTGCTGGATTTCTGTTTTTCGGATGAGCTGGGAAACCAGCACTGAGCAATGCCTATCGAAAACAAGCCATTCTTGGGGCGACGATGACCATCCAAGCCGAGAGCCTGCCCTTTCTGTCAGCCGAGTTCCTGGACAGCCTAAGAATTTCGACGTCCGATGTGGTCGACGAAATCGAGCGACAGATCATCGGTCAGAGGCGGGGCGAGGTATGGTGCGCGCCGAAGGCGGTGGTGCTGCCCGGCGACGACCGCTACATAATGGCTACTCTCGGTGTCGCGACCGAGCCCAGGGTGCTGGCGACCAAATCGCTGGTGGTCAACCCCCGTAACCCCGAGCGGGGACTTGCAACCCTGAACTCAATCGTCACCCTTCTCGACGGCGAGACGGGGCTGCCGCTTGCCGTGGTCGACGGCAATTGGGTGACCGAGAAGCGCACCGCCGGTCTAAGCGCCGTGGCGGCAAGGCGTCTGGCCCGGGCCGACTCGACCAGCGTCGCATTCATCGGATGCGGCGTCCAGGCGCGCGGCCACCTCGAGGCACTGGCTGATCTTTTTCCCTTGCAAGAGATTCGAGCCTTCAGTCGAGGCAAAGGCAGCCGCGACGCATTTTGTCGTATGGCTGAAATGCGCGGTCTTACCGCAGTGCCTTGCGATACCGCAAAAGCGGCGGTCGAGTCGGCTGACATCGTGGTGACGACGGTCACTTTGGTGCCTGAGCCCGTTCCATTTTTGGATGGGCGTTGGCTGAAGGTAGGAGTCTTTGCGACCATGACCGATCTGGCCCTGCCTTGGCTGGCTGAAACCATGGCTACCTTCGATCGCATCGTCATAGACGACCTGGCGCAAGAGGCGCAGATGAGCAAACCGATGGTGAGGCCCGAGCTCGTTACGGGCGACCTGACAGGTTTGGTCAGCGGCGATGTGTCAGGCCGCCAGAGCGCAAGTGAGCGAACGGCTTTCGCGTTCCGCGGCATGGCGGTTGGCGATCTCGCAATTGCCGGCCTGGCGTTTGTGCGCGCGAAGGCAGCCGGCGCTCTGGGGGCTTAGAGCAATTCAGGGTTGGGGGAAGCCAATTCAGCCTACACCGACATACCGCCGCACCGCCGACGGATCGGCGCGCAATTCCTCGACATCGACCGTCTCGCGATTGCGGCCGTTCTCGATGAATGAGACACGGTCGGCGACCGACAGCACGGCATCGACGCGCTGCTCGACCAGGATGGTCGAGACGCCGAGATCGCGCAGCTTCGCCACCGTCTCGCGGATCTTGGCGATCATCGACGGCATCAGCCCTTCGGTCGGCTCGTCGAGCAGCAGCACTTGCGGTTCCAGGCAGAGCGCGCGGGCCATGGCCAGCATTTGCTGCTCGCCGCCGGATAGCGTGCCGGAGCGTTGCTTCAGCCGCTCCCTGAGCAGTGGGAAAAGATCGAGCACGCTCTCGCGGGTTTGCTTGCCCTTGCCGCGCGCCATCAGGCCGATCTCGATGTTTTCGGCCACCGTCATGTCGGCAAACAGCCGCCTGCCCTGCGGCACATAGGCGACGCCCGCCTTCGGCACGTCATGCGCGGCGAGCCCGGCCAGTTCCTTGCCGTCCAGCCGGATCGAACCCGCCGCCGCGGGAACCAGCCCCATGATCGCCTTCAGCGTCGTCGTCTTGCCGGCGCCGTTGCGGCCGAACAGACAGAGGACCTCGCCCTTGTTCAGCGCCAGGTCGAGGCCATAGAGCACCTGGACCTCGCCATAAAAGCAGTCGAGCCCGGATATGGCGAGCAGCTCCCTCTCGGTACTGGGGAGATCAACCATGGGTCGCTCCGAGATAGGCGTCCTGCACCTCGACGTTGGCGCGGATCTGCTCCGGAGTGCCTTCGGCGAGGATCTTTCCCGAATTGAAGACGGTGATGCGGTCGGCAAGCTGCATGACCACCGGCATGTTGTGCTCGATCAAAAGCACGGTGGCGTTTTTGGCGATCTTGCGCACCAGCTCGATGAAATTGTCGATCTCGCTGTCGGCCAGGCCTTGCGTCGGCTCGTCGAGAATGAGCAGGCGCGGCTTCAGCGCCAGACCCATTGCGACTTCCAGCAGGCGCTGGTGGCCGTAGGACAACTGCCCGGCCAGCGTGCCGGCGCGGTCGGCAAGGCCGGTGCGTTCCAATGCTTCCATGACGCCGGCTCTCACCTGCCCCTTCGAGCGGCCGTCGGTCAGCGTGCGCTGCACCGGTAGCGCCACATTGTCGAACGCCGTGAGATTGGCGAAGACGCTGGTGATCTGGAACGTATAGGCGACGCCGAGACGAACCCTTTGGTAAGCCGGCATGCCGGTGATGTCGGCGCCATCGAAGACGATCATGCCCGCGGAGGGTCGGATGCGGCCGCTGAGCAGGCTGACGAAGGTGGTCTTGCCGGCGCCGTTCGGGCCGATGATGGCGCGGATCTCGCCCGGCATCAGCGCGAAGTCGACGCCATCCACGGCGCGCAGGCCGCCGAAATGGCGGGACAGACCCTTGGTGGTAAGCAGCGGTATCACGGCAACCACCTCAGCCAACGCTCGCGCACGCTGCCCAGAATGCCTTTCGGGACAAACAGCACCAGCAGGATCAGCGCAATGCCGACGATCAGCAGATAGGCGGAGGTGAAGCCGCTGGTGATGTCGGTGACATAATACATGAACAGCGTGCCGATGAGCGGCCCGAGCGCTGTTGCGGCGCCGCCGAGCAGAACCCAGAGCAGCGGCAGGATCGAATACTGCACCGAGGCGAAGCTCGATCCGATATAGCCGAACAGCAGCGCATAGGCCGCGCCCGACGCCGCACAGATGGCGCCGGAGGCGACGACGGCGGCAAGCTTGTTGGCGACCGTGTCGTAGCCGAGCATCTTGGTGCGCTCCTCGTTCTCGCGGATGGCGACCAGCACGCGGCCGAAGCGGGAACGGACAACGGCGAGCGTGATGATCAGCACGACCGAGAACAGGGCCAGCGCGCTCATGTAGCGGACGGTCGGATTGGTCAGGTCAAGCGAGGCGCTGCCAAGATTCAAGGTGCGCGCGGCCTGCTGGATGACCAGGCCCTGGTCGCCGCCGGTCCAAGCGGCGAAATAGAGGATCAGCAGGTAGAAGACCTGCGCGAACATCATGGTGACGATCATGAACGCCACACCCGACGTGCGCAGCGCGAGCAGGCCGATGATCAGGGCGAGCAGCGCGCCGCAGGCGACCCCGGCGACGAAAGCTTCCGGCACGCCCCAGCCGAGGTGATAGACAGTCAGCCCGGCGCCATAGAGGCCGGCGGAGAAGAACATCGCGTGGCCGAGGCTGAGCAGGCCGACATAGCCGAAGAGCAGATTGTAGCCCATGGCGAAGACGGCCAAAGCCATGATGCGGGCGAACAGGCCCTGATGATAGTCGGGCAGGACGAAGTTCAGCCCGAACAGAAGCGCGATGACGCCGATATGCAGCGCGTAGATCTTTGCCGGCGAAGCATCCTTCATCGCGGCGTGGTCCCGAACAGGCCTTGCGGCCGGAACACCAGCACCATGGCGACGACCAGCGTGGCGATGATCTTGGCCAAGGTCGGCGAGAAGAACACCGAGATGATGCCGTCGGAGAGGCCGATCAATATGGCGGCGACCACGGTGCCGCGCAGCGAGCCGAGGCCGCCGATGATGACGACGATGAAGGACAACAACAGCGGGTCCTGCCCCATCAGGTAGTGCGCCTGGCTGATCGGCACGATCAGCACCGCGGCGATCGCCGCAAGCATGGCGCCGATGGCAAAGACGCCGGCATAGACGCGCTCGACCGGAATGCCGAAGGCCTGCGCCGTCTCGCGGTCGTACTGGGTGGCGCGCATGATCAGGCCGATCTTGGTGCGGGTCAGCACCAGCCAGGTGATCACGAGCAGAAGTGCTGAAGCCGCGACCACCGACAGCTTGTAGCCGGAATAGCCGAACCAGGGCAAAAGGATGCGGTAGCTGAAGGGCGGCTCCACGGGGCGTGCCTCCGGACCGTAGAAGGTCAGCGCAAGTTGCTGGATGATGTAGAGCATGCCGATGGTGGCGACGATGGTGCTTTCGGGATTGTAGTTGAGCCGGCGCAGCACCAGCCATTCAGCAAGAAACGCGACCAGCCCGACCAGCAAAGGCGCGACCACGAGCGCGGCGACGAAACCGATCGCCGGATGGCCCGAAATTGCCGTCGAGATCGCCCAGGCAAGCACCGCGCCCAGCATGAAGAACTCGCCGTGCGCGACGTTGACGATGCGCATGACGCCGAACACCAGCGACAGCCCGAGCGCCGTCAGCGCCAGCACGGCGGACGTGACGAGGCCTTCGAGGGCGGCGAGGAGGAGATGGGGTCCGAAGTGCATTACACGCCAACGGATGCGCGAGGCACCCCCCTCTGCCGGGCGTTCGTCGCTCGGAAAGCCAAGCAATTGGCTTTCCGTCCGCTTCGCGGACCGCGCCTCACCCCCCTCAAGGGGGGAGATTGGATGTCACGAGTGCTTTCGCCAACCACCAACGTCGGCGGGTATATGCCGTCGCAGAAACTGCCAATCTCCCCCCTTGAGGGGGAGATTGCCGGTCCACCCTCCGCAGCTGCAGCGCAGCTGCTGCGGAGGACGGGCCGGCCAGAGGGGGGTGCCTTGGCGCCCACGCTTTGCTGGTAAGCCAAGCCTACAGCGCCTGCGTCGTGTAATCCCCTTCCGGCTCGTAGAGACCGTCCTCGATCTTGGTCTTGTGGACGACCTTCAGCTTGCCGCCTTCGACCTTTGAGATGTTCTGGATGCCAAAGCACTGGTGGATCTTGCCGTTGAAGGTCTTTGGCCCCTGCGGATGCTCAGGCCCCTCGGCGAACTCTTTCAGCGCCTCGGTCGCCTCGACCAGCTTGGCGCGGTCTTCCGGTCCCTTGTAGCCGGCATCCTCCATCGCCTTCTTGACGACATAGAGCGTTTCCCAGCAGCCGAACATGTGGGCGGCGGTGGAGACGTCCTTGGGATCGCCGACGGCAGCGCCATTGTCGTCGATGCCGACGGCGGCGCGGTAGGCTTTTTGCGCGGCGGAATCGTCAGGCTGCGCATAGCGCGGCGAGCCTTCCCAGAAATGACTGCCGTCGAGGAATTCGAGGCCCGGGCTGTTGATGTCGACGGCTTCGAGCGAATCGATGAAACCGAAGAGCTGCGGCCTTTGCGAGCCATAGAACTCGCCGAGCTCCTTGACGAAGGTGAGCACCGCCGGACCGACCATGACGTGGTAGATCACTTCCGTTTCGGCCGGGATCTGCGGAAAATATTTGGTGAAGGAGCTCTCCGTCGGCGGGATGGCGATCTGCGCGATGACGTCGGCGCCTTGCGCCTTCAGCGCCGGCGGCAGGTAGTCGCGATGGTCGTAGCCGAAGGCGAAGTCGGGGAAGATCTGCGTCACCTTCTTGCCGGCGTTCGCCGCGATCCACGGCGCCATCGACTGGATCTGGCTCTTCACGTCGGTGATGCCGGGCTGGAAGACGTAGCGGTTGAGCTTGGTCGAGGCGACGTGGTGGCCTTCGCTGACCACGAAATAGGGGATCTTGTTCTCGCCGGCGGCGGGCGCCGAGCCGATCACCACATGCGAGAACAGCGTGCCGAAGACGATGTCGGTCTTGTGCTGGGTGGCGAACTTGCCGACCACCTCGGCGCCGCGCGCGGGATCGGTGCCGTCATCCTCGATCACCAGCTCGACCTTGCGGCCGCTGATGCCGCCGGCGTCGTTGATCGCCTTGACGGCGGCAGCGCTCGTCTTCTCGTACCAGCGGCCATAGGCGGCGCCGATGCCGGTGCGGTGCGACTGGAAGCCGATCTTGATCGGCGCCGAGCTCTGCGCCTGGCTGTAGCGGACGAAGCCCGGAGCCAGCACGAGGCCAGCGCCTGCGGCCAGACCCTTCAGCGCAGTGCGGCGCGAAAGCGCTTTTTTGGAAAGGTCGAAAAATCCGTTCTTGTCAGCCATGTCCGTTCCCCTGTTTTCTCAGTTCTGACCAGCGATAAGGCGGCTCGATCCTCCCTGATCGGAGGACGCGAAAATTGCATGTGTACAAACTAAATCACCAAAGCCATGGCCTGGCAAGCGAGCTTCGCTGGGACACTCTCACCCGGCAGTCGGCGTGGCAAGAAGCCAGAGGCCGAAGATCGTATAGGCGATCATCAGAAGTGTCAGCGGCAGCTGGCTGAGCGCCGCGCGAGAGGCTTGCGGATGCATCCGCCAGGCGAGACGATGCGCGATCAGGACCGCCAGCACGTGGCCGGCAATGATGACGCCGGCTTGGCAATTCCACAGCCACCAGGCCGACTCGGCGCCGGCCACGACGCCCGCCTCGACCATCCTGTCGGCGGTGCCGAACAGGTTCCAGCCAAGCGCGAACGGATCGGATAACGCGACCAGCGCGTATTGGCCATCGACAAGCAGCACCGTCAGGTAATGCGCGATGTGATAAGCGAGCGCGATCGGCACGATCGACCACACCAGCAGGCCGGCGGCTTTGTTGAACGGCTGTGCGTCGCCCGCGAGGCGCTGGCCGAGAAAGACGGCGAGGGCGAACACCACCGCGAGCAGAAAGAACGTCAGCACGATGCCGAAGCTGCCGATGCCGATCAATGCGGTGCGCCCCGGAAATTCCAGTGGGTTGATGCCGAACAGGCCGAGCCAGAAGAAGGTTTTCGACAGGCCGTCAAAGGATACCGACGACAGCGCCAGCAAGAGGAAGGCGATGCCGCTCGGCGGCAACGGCTCGGCTGCGAGCAGCTTGGCGCCCGGCCAGCAGAGGCTGAGCCGGCCTTCTTCGCGCTGGAGAGGCGCGAAACGGGCAACCATCGAGAAGAAGACCGTCAGGAATTCGCCGCGCCGGCTCCAATCGCCGTAGCCGAAGAAGAGTATGGCGACGAAGCTGACCAGCCAGTAGAGGCCGGCGGCGAAGGCAAGACGGGACGGATCGTCGGGCGCCGGGTCGATCAGCTCGAACCAGGCGAAGGCGAAGAACAGCACGAAGGCAGGACAGAAACTGAGCCATGACGGCAGACGCTGCGGTTGGGTTTCGCCTCCGCCTTTGCCGACAAGCCGGCTTACAATGCGCCACGGTCCATACCACGGGTTGAGCCATGACCAGAGGTCACCGAAGACGCCCTGCAGCACGGTGAAGCCGGCCCACAGCTGCGTCCAGACCACCAGCGGCAGCGGGTTGGAGAGAGGGTCGCGACTCCCGAAGAGGCCGGTGGCGACGAGAAGCGCAAAGCCGGCAAAGGAAAGCAGACTGATGACGGTGCGTGGGCCGTCGCTGAAGGCGAAGAGGGAGAGGCGCCTACACCAGAAGCGATCGAGGGCGACGGCAGGCAGCAGCGCCAGTACGAGGAAGCTGACGGCCACCGCCAGCGCGCCGCCGGCGATGTAGTAGCCGGTCGGGAGAAGGAGGACGTGACCGCGGTCGGAGGCGTGGGCGAAGGCGGGGGTGGGAAGGAGGGCTAGGGTCGCCACGAGAGTCAACCACAGGGGCTTGCGCTCTACGGCGCCCCCCTCTGTCCTGCCGGACATCTCCCCCACTTGGGGGGAGATTGGCAGTTCGCTCGATCGGCGCCTCTCCTGGACCGCTGGTGATTGGCGAAGGCGGGGGTGAAGTCCAATCTCCCCCCTTGTGGGGGAGATGTCCGGCAGGACAGAGGGGGGCGCGAAGGAACTCAGCCTATCCAACTCTGCTGTTCCGCGTGGCGATGTCGAGCTTGGCGGCGATCCTCACACCTTCACCAGCTGCCTCACCCGATCCTTCTCGCCAAAGATCTTGAGATACCGTTTGATCTCCTTCTCATCCCCGGTCGCCTTGGCCGGGTTGTCGGAGAGCTTCACCGCCGGCCTTCCATTGGCCTCGCTGATCTTGCAGACGAGCGAGATGGCGTCGAGGCTCTTGGTTTCGGTCGGCGCGCAGCCTTCGAAATCGTTGGTGAGGTTGGTGCCCCAGCCGAACGACATGCGCACCTTGCCCTTGAAGTGACGATAGGTCTCCTCGATGGTCTCGACCTCGAGCCCGTCGGAGAAGATGAGCAGCTTCTGCTTCGGGTCCCTGCCCTTCTCGCGCCACCAGGAGAGGATCTTCTCGCCGCCTTCGATCGGCGGCGCGCTGTCGGGGCGAAAGCCGGTCCAGTCGGCGATCCAGTCCGGCGCATCGCGCAGGAACGCAGCCGTGCCGAAGGTGTCGGGCAGCACGATCAACAGATTGCCGCCATAGTAGCGCTGCCAGTCCTGCAGCACCTTATAGGGCGCCTCCCGCAATTCCTTTTCGGAATTGGCGAGCGCGGCAAACACCATCGGCAATTCATGCGCGTTGGTGCCGAGCGCCTCGAGGTCGTTGTCCATGGCCAAAAGCACGTTGGAGGTGCCGGTGAAGGCGTCGCCGATGCCTTCCTTCAGCGCTTCGACGCACCAGCGCTGCCAGAGGAACGAGTGGCGGCGGCGCGTGCCGAAGTCGGAGATGCGGATGCCGGGCAAGGCCTTCAGCCGTTCGGTCTTGTCCCACATCTTGGCCTTGGCGCGGGCATAGAGCACGTCGAGCGCGAACGGGCCGAAGGAGCGCAGGGCGGCGCGCGAGCGCAATTCGTTGATGATGGCTAAGGCCGGGATCTCCCAGAGCGTCGTGTACATCCAGGGGCCGCTGAAGGAGAGCTCGAACTGGCCGTCGCGCCTGGAAAGTTCGTATTCGGGCAGCCGGAAATCCTCCAGCCAGGCCAGGAATTCCGGCTCGAAGATCTGCTTGCGTCCATAGAAAGTGTTGCCGCCCAGCCAGATCATCTCCTTCTTGGAGAAGCGAAGCGTGCGCGCGTGGTCGAGCTGCTCGCGCAGTTCCCCTTCGTCGATCTCGTCGGCAAGGCGCACCGAGGTGGTGCGGTTGATCAGCGTGAAGGTGGCGTCGACCTTGGGATACATGCCCCAGATCATCTGCAGCATCAAAAGCTTGTAGAAGTCGGTGTCCAGCAGGCTGCGGACTATCGGGTCGAGCTTCCAGGTGTGGTTGTAGACGCGCCGCGCTATATCCGTCTTTGCCATGTCCTGCTGCCGCCTTCGCTGCTCGCCACCGGAGAAAGCCTCTTAGCATCGAATTTTCTAAAGTTCTGCCCGCTTCGCAACTGGCCCGACAAAAAGAGCCAGTCTGCGGCAAGCGGCGTCGCCCGAACGCGATTGATTTTTGGCATGGGCTACCGGACACTCTAGCGGATACGATAGGAGGATCCAGATATGGGTTACGATCGCGGCAAGCTCGAAGCGTTGCGCCGCAAATATGGCGAGAGCCATGGCGGCGAGATGTTCGATCCGAAGTTCCGCAAGGTCGCCGACAAGATCTTTTCGAAAAGCGGCACGCGGCTGGCCCCCTATTCCGGCATCCCGACCTTCCTCGCCGCGCCCTACCGGCAAGTCGCCGCCGACAATCCGGATTTCGGCGACCTGCAGGTGGCGATGATCGGCGTGCCGATGGACCTTGGCGTCACCAACCGGCCGGGCGCGCGCTTTGGGCCGCGGGCGCTGCGCGCCATCGAGCGCATCGGCCCCTACAACCATGTGCTGGAATGCGCGCCGACGCATGAGCTTCGCGTCGCCGACATCGGCGACACGCCGTTCCGCAGCCGCTACCGGCTGGAGATCAGCCACGAAGACATCGAGCGCCGCACCAACCAGATCGTCGACGCCGGCGTCATTCCTCTGTCGGTCGGCGGCGACCACTCGATCAGCCACCCGATCCTGAAGGCGGTCGGCAAAGAGGCGCCGGTCGGCTTGATCCATATCGACGCCCATTGCGATACCAGCGGCCTGTTCGACATGACCAAGTTCCACCATGGCGGCCCGTTCCGCAACGCGGTGCTGGACGGCGTGCTCGATCCCACTCGCACGATTCAGATCGGTATCCGCGGCTCGGCCGAGTATCTTTGGGAATTCACCTACGAGTCCGGCATGACGGTGGTGCATGCCGAGGAGGTGACCGGGCTAGGCATGCCCGCCATCATCGAGAAGGCGCGAAAAATCGTCGGCGACGGCCCGACCTACATTTCCTTCGACGTCGACAGCATCGATCCGGCCTTCGCGCCGGGCACCGGCACGCCGGAGGTCGGCGGGCTGACGACGCGCGAGGTGCTCGAGCTGCTGCGCGGTCTCAAGGGCCTCAACATCGTCGGCGGCGATGTCGTCGAGGTGGCGCCCCAGTACGACGCGACCACCAACACCGCCCATGTCGGCGCGCAGGTGCTGTTCGAGATCCTGAGCCTGATGGTGTTCAGCCCGGCGCTCAAGAAGGGCTGACGCAGCCCGAAACGGCCGCCGCGCTGGAGCCCGGCGGCCATCTTTTAATGGCTGAAGGACAGCGCCGGCGCGATGCGGTCGCGCCGCAGCCAGCGCGCGAGCAGAAGCGCCGCCACCACGGCCAGGCCCGACGCCAGGCCGATCCAGATGCCGACGCCGTGGAGGCCGAAATGGAAGGCGAGCAGCACGCCGAGCGGCAGGCCGACGCCCCAATAGCCGACCGCGGCATAGATCATCGGCACCTTGGTGTCGTGCAGGCCGCGCAGCATGCCGGCGGCCACCGCCTGCGCGCCGTCGAATATCTGGAACAGCGCCGCAAACACCAGGAACGACACGGCAAGCCCGATCACCCTGGCGTTGGCAGGGTCGGCAAGGTCGATGAAGGCGCTGATCAAGAGATGCGGCCAGAGGATCATCACCAGCCCCATCAGCGCCATGAACGAGACGCCGATGACAAAGGCCGTCCAGCCGGCGCGGGAAACGCCTTCGGGATTGCCGGCGCCATGGGCGAGACCGACACGGACAGTGACCGCCTGGTTGAGGCCGAGCGGCACCATGAAAGAGATCGAGGCGATCTGGATGGCGATGGCATGGGCGGCCAGCGAATCCGCGTCGATCAGGCCCATCAGCAGCGCCGCCGCGTTGAAGATCGTCACCTCGAAGGCGAGGATGCCGGCGATCGGCAGGCCGAGCCTCAGCAGCCCGCGAAAACGCGGCCAGTCGGAACGCCAGAAGCGGCCGAACAGGCGATAACGGCGGAATTTTTTCTCAAGCAACACCACGGCGGCCATGCCGGCGAACATCAGGGTGCTCGATAGCGAGGTGGCAAGGCCCGAGCCGGCAATGCCCATGGCGCGAATGCCGAGATTGCCGAACATGAACACCCAGTTGAAGAAGGCGTTGCAGGCCACCGCCACGAACACGATGATCAGCGCCCAGCCCGGCCGCTCCAGCGCCGAGATAAACGAGCGCAGCACGATATAGCCATAGAAGGGCAGCACCGCCCATTGCAGCCAGTGCAGGTAGATGCCGGCCTGATGCGCGAGCTCCGGCTTCTGGCCCATTGCCAAAAGCACCTCTTCGCCGTGCCAGAGGAAGAGCCAGATCGGGATGGAGATAAGAACCGCGAGCCACAGGCCCTGGCGCACGGTGCGGCGCAGGTCGCGCATCGAATGGCGGCGGCGGCCAAGTTCCGTCGCCATCATCGGCGAGGTGGCCAGCATCAGGCCGAGCCCGAAGATCAGCGGCATGAAATAGAGATTGGAGCCGAGCGCGCCGGCGGCCAGCGTGTCGGGTCCCAGCCGGCCCATCATCATGACGTCGGTAGCGGTCATGGCGGTCTGGCCGAGATTGGTCAGCACCATCGGCCAGGCGAGCGCCAGCGTCGCCCTGATTTCCTGACGCCAAAGATTTTCCGGCGCGCGAGCGCCGGCTTCGATCGCAGACATGTTCCGCTCTTTCAGATCGCGGCGCGTCGGGATCAATCCCGGAAGCCGCATGCAAAACGGCGAAAACTTCGCGCCGTTTGCGCCGTCTATTGAACGAAATGCGACATATTGGCAAGGGAGGAGGGGCGGCCAGTCATTGATCCAGCAGAAAGCCTCGGCCACCGGCGTCCACGTTCACTTGCCGGGCGAGGGCTGCTACGGAATGTCCGAAGACACGGAGCCGGCGAACCACGTCGGGAGGAATGGATGCCGTTCAGGCGCAGAAAGAACACGGCCGCGATCCCGCGAACGGTGCCCGCCTTCGAGCATATCGTCACCGAAGCGAGCGACAGTTTTCTGTGGCGGCTGGACGACTATCCGTGGGAGCGCAATGTCTGGAATTTTCACCCGGAATACGAGATCCATCTGCTCAGAAAATCCTCCGGCGTGGTGCTGGTGGGCGACCATATCGGCGAGTTCGGGCCGGGCTATCTGACGATCGTCGGCGGCGGCCTGCCGCATGACTGGGTGACTGCGGTACAGCCGGGCGAGCTGATCGAGGGCCGCGATATCGTCCTGCAGTTCGATCCGGAGCGGCTGCGCGGCTCGGCCGGGCTGCTGCCGGAACTGCGCGAGCTGGAGCCGTTCCTGGAGCGCTCGCTGCGCGGCATGGTTTTCCATGGCCAGACGGCGCTCGACGGCGCCGAGCTGATGGAAACAATGGGCGAGGTGCATGGGTTAGCAAGGTTCCGCATGTTCCTCGAACTGCTGGACCTGCTGGCCACCACCGACGAATACGAGCTCTTGTCGTCGCCGGACTTTTCCCCGCTTCTCGACGCGGCGTCGCTGGACATCATCCAGCGTTCGCTGACCTATCTATTCCAGCATTTCGCCGAGGACCTGAAGCTGCCGGAAGTGGCGGCATTGGCCGGCATGAGCGAAAGCACGTTCTCGCGTTTCTTTCAGAAGAATACCGGCAACTCTTTCAGCGACCACCTTGCGAAGCTCAGGCTCTGGCAGGCCTGCAAGCTGCTCGCCGATACAGAGATCCCGATCACCGATATCTGTTTCCAGGTCGGCTACATGAACATCTCGAACTTCAACCGCGCCTTCCTGCGCAAGCACAAGATGACCCCGTCATCCTATCGCAAGCTGTCGCGGCGACGGCTGACGATGCGGACCTGATCGGATCGAGAACCGGCTCTCCTGATACTCGTGTGACGAGCAAGCTTTGCCCGCATCATTTTTTGCGTCGCACAATGCATAAAAGTACAGGTCTGCTGCAACGGGGCTTCTAGTCTCGCTCCTTCCAACTCCTCATTTTGGCGACGGGTGGCAGGTCATCCGGGCGACGGTGAGGATCGCCTAGCCCGCGGACCTCCGCTTCTTGCGAGTGTTCCTGGAGGAGAAAAATCAATGAAATCAAATCGGCTCGCTGCCAGCCTCGGCGCAGCTTTCGTGCTTACCGCTTCCGTTTCAACCGCAGCACTTGCGCAGGCGCCGGTCTGCTCGGCGCCGGTCAAGGTGCTGGCGCAGCCGCGCGACGGCCTGACGCTTCTGGAAGATTCCAAGGACGAGTTCAAAAAACTCTCCGGCGCCTCGTTCCAGATCGACTACCTCAACGAGAACGATCGCCGCGCCAAGTCGCGCGCCGACGCCTCCACCGTCGGCAACTACAACGTCTACTATGTCGACGAGGCCAATGTGGCGCTGTTCGCCTCCTCGGGTTGGATCGCGCCGCTGACCGATTATTACCCGGCTGAATACGACTTCGCCGATTTCGATCCCGGCCGCCAGAAGGTCGCCACCTATGACGGCAAGGTCTGGTTCGCGCCGCTGACCGGCGGCGGCGACCTGATGGTCTATCGCAAGGACGTGCTGGAGGCCGCCGGCATCCAGCCACCGAAGACGCTGGACGAGCTGATCGCCGACGTGGCGAAGCTGAACGACCCCGTCAAGGGCATGTACGGCATTGCGCTGCGCGGCGCGCGCGGCTCGGGCGCCAATGTCTGGCGCTGGATGCCCTTCTTCAAGGCCTATGGCGGCAAATGGTTCGACGGCGACAAGCCGGCTTTCAATTCGGACGCGGCCGTGAAGGCGACGGAAACCTATCTCAAGCTGTTCAAGGATTCGGCGCCTGGCACGCAGACCGGCAGCTGGGATGAATCGACCGGCGCCTTCCTCTCCGGCCAGGTCGCCATCCTCGTCGAATCGACGCCGCTGTCGGGCATGGCGGTCGATCCCAAGACCTCGCAGGTGGTCGGCAAGGTCGGCTTCCTGCCGCCACCCTCGCCGCTGCCCGGCGGCGGCTACGGCCATGGGCTCGCCATCGGCACCAAGGCCAATGCGGACGACGCCTCGAAGAAATGCGCCGGCCTGTTCATCGCCTGGGCGACGTCGAAGGAGAACGAGAAGCGCCGGCTCGACGCGCATCAGTTCGGCGAGCTCAACCGCACCAGCATCCTGTCCAGCAAGGAATTCGCCGACATCTACGGCGCCGATCTCGGCCAGGCGCTGGCCGATACCGGCAAGGTCACGGCGGTGAACTTCTGGCAGGATCCGCGTTGGCCCGATCTCGGCGACCGCTGGGGCATCATCCTCGAGGAGCTGGTCACCGGCACGCGCACCGACATCAAGGGCGGCCTCAGCGAGCTCGAGGCCTATGCCGACGAGCTGGTGAAGAAGAAGTAATCCTCCCGCCCGTGGCGCGCGGTTCGCGGCATTCGTCGGAATGCCGGGACCCGTGCGCCGCGGGTCCTCACCAGCGGTACTATCTCTTTGTTTTTACGCAATTCCGGGCGGAAGGCTACGGCGAAGGCGCCGAGCCTAACCGTGTCACACTTTTCCTGGAATTGCTCTGATACCCGAGGATAGGCAATGCGCCGACGCTCTTTTCTGCCGGTCACATTTCTCGTTCCGACGCTCGCTATTCTTTTAGTGCTGTCGATGGTGCCGACGCTCTACGCCATCGTGATCGCCCTGCAGAATCGCGAGCTGAGCTCGGCTAACTATTCCTGGGTCTGGTTGTCGAACTTCGCCGATTTGTTTCTCGACCGCCGCTTCCTCAACGCCGTCTGGGTGTCGGTGAAGTGGGAGATCGTCACCGTCGTGGCGACGATGGTGGTGGCGATCGGGCTCGGCGTGCTGATGTTCGAGGTCGCGTCGCCGCGCCTGCGCAATGTCTATTGCCTGCTGTTCATCATCCCGGTGCTTCTTCCGCGCGTCTCGGCCGCCTTCGTGTGGAAGTTTGCCTACCACCCGCTCTACGGCATCGCCACCTACCCGTACCGGCTGATCACCGGCGGGCTGATCTTCGACCCGCTGTCCAAGGCGTCGACGGCGCTATTCGCCGTCGCCTCGGTCGACGTCTGGCAATGGGGGCTGTTCTTCGCGGTGATCGTGCTGAAGCTCTTGGAGACCTTGCCGCCGCAACCGATCGAGGCGGCGCGGCTCGACCACGCCAAGCGCTGGCAGATCCACGCCTATGTGACCTTGCCGATGCTGAAAGCGCCGCTGATCAGCCTGATGTTCGTCAAGATGATCGAATCGCTGCGCTCCTTCGACCTGATCTATGTGATGACGCGCGGCGGGCCGGGCGTCGCGACCGAGACGCTCGACATGTATGCCTTCTCGCAAGGCTTCATCGAATCCGGCAAGGTCTCCTACGCTTCGGCCATGGCGGTGCTGATGATGATCGCGACGGTCATCACCTTCACCATGCTTTGGAAGCGGGTGCAGGCATGAGGCGATATCGGATGAGATTGGGCCGCCTGATCGCCAAGGCCATCCTGGCGCTGGCCGGGTTCCTGGCGGTGTTCCCGCTGGTCTGGACGGCGCTCAACGCGCTGAAGAACAATGTCGACATCATCACGCGCGTGCCGCGGCTGGTGTTTTCGCCGACGCTCGCCAACATCGGCTACATCCTCGGCCGCGACAGCGTGCTGACCGGGCTCTACAACTCGGTCGTCGCTTGCGGCGCGGCCGTGCTGATCGGCGTCGCGTTCGGCCTGCCGGCGGCCTACGCGGTGGCGCGCTATCCCAATCGCTTCGCCGGCGACATCCAGTTCTTCGTGCTTTCGCTGCGCTTCCTGCCGCCGGTGGCGGTCGCCATCCCGCTGATGGTGATCTGGCTGCAGATCGGCCTCTACGACACTTTGCCGGCGCTGATCGTCACCTATTCCCTGCTCACCATCTCGGTGATCATGTGGCTGGCGATCCCGGCCTTCCAGGCCGTGCCGAAGGAGGTCGAGGAAGCGGCCTTCGTCGACGGCTACGGCGCCTATTCGGTGTTCTGGCGGATCGCGCTTCCCGTCGCGGCGCGCTCGCTCGCCGGCGCCATTGCCTTCAGCTTCGTGCTGGTCTGGAACGAGTTCCTGATCGCGCTGATGCTGTCGAGCTCCAACGCCAAGACGCTGCCGATCGTCGCCTCGGAGCTCTCGCAGCAAGGCATGAACGTGCCCTGGGGGATCCTCAACGCCTCGGTCGTGCTCTTGTCGCTGCCGCCGCTGCTGTTCCTCGGGATCTTAAGCGGCTTCCTGAATTCCGTTTTCCGGCAAAAGAAAAGTTGATGCGAGGATACCCGATGCGGGCACTGGTGCTTGAGAAAAAAGGCGAACTGTCGCTGCGCGAGATCGCGTTGCCGCTCGACGTCGGGCCGGACGACGTCAGGATCGCCATCCATACCGTCGGCGTCTGCGGCAGTGACGTGCACTATTACACGCACGGCGCCATCGGCAGCTATATCGTGCGCGCTCCGATGGTGCTCGGCCACGAAGCCTCGGGAACGGTTGTCGAGACCGGCGCCAACGTGACCGCGTTGAAGGTCGGCGACCGCGTCTGCATGGAGCCGGGCGTGCCGAACCTCTCCTCGCGGGCGACAAAGCTCGGCATCTACAATGTCGATCCCGACGTCACATTCTGGGCAACGCCGCCGGTGCACGGCGTGCTTGCTCCTCAAGCGGTGCATCCGGCGGCGTTCACCTACAAGCTGCCGGACAATGTCAGCTTTGCCGAAGGCGCGATGGTCGAACCCTTCGCCATCGGCATGCAGGCGGCAACGCGCGCGCGGATCGTTCCCGGCGACGTCGCCGTCGTCGTCGGCTGCGGGCCGATCGGCATCATGATCGCGCTCGCGGCTCTGGCCGGCGGTTGCTCCAAAGTCCTGATCTCAGACTTCTCCGCGCCGAAGTTGAAGATCGCCGCCCAGTATCCAGGCGTCGTGCCGGTCAATATCGGCGAGCAGTCGCTGGTCGAAGCCGTCGCGGCCGCGACCGGCAATTGGGGCGCCGACATCGTCTTCGAGGCGAGCGGCAGCCCGAAGGCTTTCGCCGATCTGTTCGACGTGGTGCGGCCGGGCGGCGCCGTGGTGCTGGTCGGGCTGCCTGTCGAGCCGGTCAGCCTCGACGTGCCGGCGGCGATCTCGAAAGAGGTGCGCATCGAAACCGTGTTCCGCTACGCCAACATCTTCGACCGCGCCCTGCAGCTGATCGCTTCCGGCAAGGTCGATCTCAAGCCGCTGATCACCGGGACCTATGATTTTCGAGACAGCATCAAGGCTTTCGAGCGGGCGGCTGCAGGCAACCCGCAAGACGTCAAGCTGCAGATCCTGCTCACCGGCGAGAAGGGGTGACTCATGTCCGCGATCACCTGCTCCCATGTCGACAAGGCCTATGGCGCCACGACCGTCATCCGCGATCTCAACCTTTCGATCGAGGAGCACGAATTCGTCGTGTTCCTCGGCCCGTCCGGCTGCGGCAAGTCCACTCTGCTCAGGATGCTGGCCGGGCTGGAGGACATCAGCGGCGGCGAGGTGTCGATCGGCGGCAAGGTGGTGAACGATCTCGACCCCGGCGACCGCGGCATCGCCATGGTGTTCCAGAACTACGCGCTCTATCCGCATATGACGATCTTCGGCAACATCGCCTTCGGGCTGAGGCGGCAGAGGGTGCCGGCGGCCGAGATCAAGAAACGGGTCGAGGCCGTGTCCAAAACGCTCGGCCTCGAGCCCTATCTCGGCCGCAAGCCGACCGAGCTTTCCGGCGGCCAGCAGCAGCGCGTTGCGATCGCGCGCGCCATGATCAAGACGCCGAAGGTGTTCCTGTTCGACGAGCCGCTGTCCAACCTCGACGCCAAGCTGCGCAACCATATGCGAGTCGAGATCGCGCGGCTGCACCAGGCGCTGAAGACCACAACCGTCTATGTCACGCACGACCAGCTCGAGGCGATGACGCTCGCAGACCGGATCGTGCTCCTGAAGGACGGCGTGATCGAGCAGATCGGTTCGCCGGCGGAGATCTATCGCCGTCCGGGCAATATGTTCGTGGCCGGCTTCATCGGCACGCCGAACATGAATTTCATCGAGGTGACGATCGGTCGGGCCGGAAACGGGTGGACGCTGAACGGCGCCGGGACGGTGCTTTCGCTCGAAGGCCGGGAATTCCATCTGCAGCATGGCGACCGCGCCGTGCTCGGCGTCCGGCCTCCGGACCTGAAGACGGCAGGCGCCGATACTGGCAGCAACCTGCTGCTGGGCACCGCCGACCTCATCGAGTTCCACGGCAATGACGCGCTGGTGACGTTCGGCTCCGGCGGCAAGGAAATCAGCGCGCTGGTGCCGGCTCGCGAATGCCCGGACCCGCGCGCGCCCGTCCGCTACACGTTCGACGAGGAAAGCATCCACCTGTTCGACGCGACCACGGGCATGTCGCTGCGCAAGCAATAGCGCAGGAAGGCAAGTCTAGTCGATCGCGTCGAGCGCCTGCCGCTGGCGGTGCATCTCGAGGAAGATGCGGTAATCGCGATCGAAGCGGGCGCTGGCGGCAGGGTTCGAAGGCCGCGTCTTGCCGCCTTGCTGCATGGCGACGCAGGCCGCGTTGAGGTCGGGGTAGAGCCCGGCGGCGGTCGCCGCCACCATGCCGGTGCCGAGCAGCACCGCCTCGTCGGCCAGCGGCTCGATGACGGTGCAGCCGGTGGCGTCGGCATAGAGCTCCATCAACAGCGGGTTCTTGGTGTGGCCGCCGGTGACGTGCAGCGTGTCGATGAGATAACCGTTCTCGTTCAGCGCCTCCAGCACATGACGCACCCCAAGCGCGATGCCGACGGCGGTGCGCCAGTAGAGCTTGCACAGGCTGTCGAAGGAGGAGTCCAGCGTCAGCCCGCTGACGACGCCGACCGCGTGCGGATCGGCGAGCGGCGAACGGTTGCCGTGGAAATCCGGCAGGACATGCAGCCGTGCCGCCAGCGCATCGCCCTCGACGGCGCGCAGTTCGGCGACGCGCTTGGCGATTTTCGCATGCATCGCCGCATCGGGCTCGCCGCCGGCGCCATGCCAGCGGATGATGTGGTCGAGCAGCGCGCCGGTCGCCGACTGGCCGCCTTCCGACAGCCACAGCTTCGGCAGCGCCGCGCCATAGTATGGGCCCCAGACGCCGGCGAAAGGCTGCGGATCCTGCGACATCGCCATGACGCAGGACGAGGTGCCGGCAATCAGCGCCAGATGCCGGCTGATGTCCGTCTCGTCGCCGGCAAAGCCGCCGAGAACGCCCAGCGCGCCGGCATAGGCGTCAATGACGCCTGCGCCGACGCGGCATTTCTCGGTCAGGCCCAGATCGGCAGCCGCATCCGCCGTCAGCGGGCCTATATCGGCGCCGACGGGGCTCGCCTTTTCCGGAAGATTGCCGTGCTCGAAGAGATCGCCGAGACCGACGAGCTCGAAGAAATCGCGCCGCCAGCTCGTTTTCTCATGCGCGAGATAGGTCCATTTGGCGGTCAGCGTGCATTGCGAGCGGGCGAGCGAGCCGGTCGCCTTCCAAGTCAGGAAATCGGCAAGGTCGAACAGATAGCCGGCTTCGTTCCACGTCCCGGGCAAGTTGCGCTTCAGCCACATCAGCTTCGGCGTTTCCATTTCCGGCGACATCACGCCGCCGATATAGTCGAGCACGGCGTGGCCGCTTCTGGTGCATTCGTCGGCTTCGGCGATGGCGCGGTGGTCGAGCCAGACGATGGTGTCCCAGCGCCTCTCGCCGGTGACCGAGACGCTGAGTTGGCCGGCCTGCCTGTCGCGCACCACAAGCGAGCAGGTGGCATCGAAAGAAATGCCGACGATATCCGAAGCGGCGACGCCAGCTTTCTCGCGCGCGGCACGCACGGCGGCGCAGACGGCCGACCAGATATTTTCCGAATCATGCTCGGCGTGATCGGGCCTGGGCCGATGCATGGCGATCGGCCGCTCGGCGCGGCCGAGCAGATTGCCCTTCGAGTCGAGAATGCCCGCGCGAGCGCTCCCGGTGCCGACATCGACCGCGCAAACGAAACTCGTCAAGATGCTTCTACTCTCGCTCCCAGGCCTGCAATCAGATCGGGCAATTGCAGCATGTCAGCGAATATAAAGTCCGGTTCGGTCGACGCAAGCCGCGCCTTCAAGGCGGGGTTGTTCGCGTGCGAGCCGCCGGTGAAGGCGAAGACGCGCATGCCCGCCGCCCGCGCCGCGGCGATGCCGGCCGGGCTGTCCTCGATGACCAGGCATTTGCGCGGTTTGGCCCGCATGGTGGCGGCGGCATGGAGGAAGAGGTCCGGCGCCGGCTTGCCGCGCGTCACCATGGCGGCGCTGAAGAGGTTGGGCTCCAGCAAGCCCAGCAGGCCAGTGACCTCGAGCGCGTAGCGGATGCGCTCCAGCGTGCCGGAAGAAGCGACGCAACAGGGCAGGCCGAGCCTCGGCAAAACCTCCTTGATGCCGGGGATCGGCTTCAATTCCTCGCGGAACCTGCGCATCAGCTCGACGCGCATGGCGGTGAGATGCTGGTCGCTGATCTCGAGCCCGAAATCGCGGCCGAGAATCTCGCGCACGCTCTTCATGCTCTTGCCGAGGAAGTGCTCGTAGGCGGCGTCCTCGCTGACGGTGCCGCCGGCAAGCTCGATCATGCCGAGCAGCGCCGAGACCGAGAGCGCCTCGCTGTCGACCAGAACGCCGTCACAGTCGAAGATGACCAGTTCGGGCGTCATTGCGGTTGAATCCAGCGGCTTCAGAGCTGACCGGCGAGATAGCGCGTCAGGGTTTCGCGCGTGCCATTCGCCCACAGCACATCGAGCGCATGGGCAAAGGCCTGCGCGAAAACCGGCGAGCGGCCGACGTCGCCATAGATGTCGTCCATGGCAAGCCAGGCGCCAGGCTTGTCCTTTGCCGCTTTCGCGGTCGCCTGCATGCGGTCCCAGCTCGGATCGTTCGGCTCGATGACGGCGCCACTGTCGGTGGTGCCGAAGCAGTAGCGGCACCAGAGCGCGGATTCCAGCGCCAAGCCGGCGACGCCCTTGCCCGCCTTCAGCCGGTCGGCAATGGTCGGGATGATGAATTTCGGCTGCCGGTTGGAGCCGTCGAGGCAGAGCCTGCGGATGGTGTCGCCGATCTTCGGATTGGAGAAGCGGCGCTCGATAAGCTGGTAGTAGTCCTCCAGCACCGTGTCCGGCACCGGCGGTACGGTCGGGATGATCTCGTCGCGCTCGAGCTTGGCAAGGAAGCCGCGCACCAGCGGCTCCTGCATCGCCTCGTGGACGAAATGGATGTCCATCAGGCCGGCCGGATAAGCGATGGTGGCGTGACCGCCATTGAGGATACGGATCTTCATCAGCTCGTAAGGCGAGACATCCTTGACGAACTGGACGCCGGCCTTTTCCAGCGGCGGCCGGCCGGCCGTGAAATGATCCTCCAGCACCCATTGCTTGAACGGCTCGCAAAAGACCGGCCAGTTGTCCTCAAGCTCGAAATCGCTTGCCAGGATGCCGCGCTCGCGGTCGGTGGTGGCGGGCGTGATGCGGTCGACCATGCCGTTCGGAAAAGCGACATTGTCCCTCACCCAGTCGGCCAGATCCTCGTCGATCAGCCGGGCAAGGCCGATGACGCCGTCGGAGGTGACGTGGCCGTTGTGGGGGATGTTGTCGCAGGACATGACGGTGAACGGCACGATACCGTCGGCGCGCCGGCGGACCAGCCCGGCAAGGATGATGCCGAAGACGGTCTTCGGGGCGGCGCCAGCCTGCGCGTCGGCAACAATGTCGGGATGGGTCGGGTTGAACTTGCCCGAGGCCGGATCGATGAAATAGCCGCCTTCGGTGATGGTCAGCGAGACGATCTTGATCGCCGGGTCGGCGAGCTGCTCGATGATCGCCCCAGCATCGCCGGGCATCAGGAAATCGATCATGGCGCCGGTGACGCGGGCGCTCATATGGCCAGAATCCTGCTCGACCACGGTGGTCAGCCAGTCCTGCTGCTCGAGCCTGGCGCGGCCGGCCTTCTCGCCCTCGAACACGCCGGCGCCGATCAGCGCCCAGTCATGGCCGAGCCCGGAATTGAACAGGTCGTCGAGATAGACGGCCTGGTGCGAGCGGTGGAAATTGCCGACGCCGAAATGCACGATGCCGGCTTTCAAAGAGGAGCGGTCGTATTTCGGGCCGGAAACCTTGGCGGGGAGCTTTGCGAGGTTCGAGGAAGAGAGTTTCACGGTCATCTGCTTTTACCCTTTGGCCGATACGCGGCCCGACAATTCCGTCTTTTCCCGCCCCCAGGGAGAGCGGTGAGGGACGGCGCCGGTCGTTCCGTGCCGCCCCTCACCTGCCCCTCGGCGCATGCCCCCGGAGGAAGGGAGACGCGCCTTCCCCCTCAACTCATCCATTGGCCGCCATCGACATTGTAGGTCTGGGCGACAATGTATTCGGCCTCGTCGCTGGCGAGGAAAACCGCCATGCCGGTCAGGTCTTCCGCCCGGCCCATGCGGCCGTAAGGCACGCTCTCGCCGACCAGGCGCTTCTTCTCGCCCTTCGGCCGGTTCTCATATTTGGCGAACAGCGAATCGACGTGATCCCAATGCTCGCCGTCGACGACGCCCGGCGCGATGGCGTTGACGTTGATGCGGTGCTTGATCAGGTCGAGCCCGGCCGACTGGGTCAGCGAAATGACGGCGGCCTTGGTGGCGCAATAGACCGCGACCAGCGGCTCGCCGCGGCGCCCGGCCTGGCTCGCCATGTTGATGATCCTGCCGCCCTTCCCGCGCGCGATCATCGAGCGGGCTGCCGCCTGCAGCATGAACAGCGTGCCGGCGACATTGACGGAGAACAGCTTGTCGTAACTCGCCCGGCTGATCTCGACGATCGGCGCAAGGTCGAAAAGGGCGGCATTGTTGATCAATATGTCCAAGCCGCCGGCCTTCGCCTCGACCGCTTTCACGGCAGCCTCGATCGAGGACTGGTCGGTGACGTCGAGCTTGACCGCATGGGCGGCCGGACCGACCGCCTTCGCGGTCGCTTCCGCCGCTTCGAGGTTGATGTCGGCGATCGCCACCGTGGCGCCTTCGCGCGCATAGGCTTCGGCGAAGGCCCTGCCGATGCCGCGCGCCGATCCAGTGATCAGCGCCGATTTGCCTTTCAGCCTCACTGCGCCAGCGCCTTGCCGTCAGCGCCGAAGCGATGGAGCTTGGTCTTGTCGGGCGTCAGATAGACGGTGTCACCATGCTTCACGGCGACCTCGCCGTCGGCGCGCACGTTGATCGTGCCGATGCCATCCGTCTGGACATGCAGGAAGGTGTCGGAACCGAGATGCTCGGCAACGCCCACCGTCGCCTTCCAGTCGCCGGCCGTGGTCGAGATGTTGATGTGCTCGGGCCGGATGCCGATGGTCTTGGCGCCGTATTTGTCGGCCGGCGCGCCCTCGATGAGGTTCATCTTGGGCGAGCCGATGAAGCCGGCGACGAAGAGGTTGCGCGGCGTCTTGTAGAGCTCCATCGGCGAGCCGACCTGCTCGATGTTGCCGGCGTTGAGCACGACGATCTTGTCGGCCATGGTCATGGCCTCGACCTGGTCGTGGGTGACGTAGACCATCGTCGTCTTCAGCTGATGATGCAGCTCGCTGATCTCCAGGCGCATTGTGCCGCGAAGCGCTGCGTCGAGGTTCGACAGCGGCTCGTCGAACAGGAAGGCCGAAGGCTGGCGCACGATGGCGCGGCCGATGGCGACGCGCTGGCGCTGGCCGCCGGAGAGCTGGCCCGGACGACGCTCGAGATAGTTGGTGAGGTTCAGCACACGCGCGGCGTCCTTCACCTTCTTGTCGATGGTCGCCTGGTCCTCGCCAGCCATCTTCAGCGGGAAGGCGATGTTCTTGGCGACCGTCATGTGCGGGTAAAGCGCGTAGGACTGGAAGACCATGGCAAGCTTGCGCTTGGCCGGCGCTTCCTGGGTGACGTCGCGGCCGTCGATGCTGATGGTGCCGCCGCTGGTGTCCTCGAGGCCGGCGATCAGCCTGAGCAGCGTGGACTTGCCGCAACCCGACGGACCGACGAACACGACGAACTCGCCGTCCTCGATATTGAGGTCGATGTTCGGAATGATCGTCGTCGACCCGAAGGACTTGGAGACGTTCTTGAGGGTGATGTTTCCCATGGTTTCCTCCCGGGGGATTTCGTCCGCCGCTTGCGACTCTTACTTCACGGCGCCAAAGGTCAGGCCGCGCACCAGCTGCTTCTGGCTGAACCAGCCCATGATCAGGATCGGCGCGATCGCCAGTGTCGAGGCCGCCGAGAGCTTGGCCCAGAACAGGCCTTGCGGGCTGGAGAAGGAGCTGATGAAGGCGGTGAGCGGTGCTGCGTCAGTGGTGGTCAGCCGGATCGTCCAGAACGCTTCGTTCCAGGCCAGGATGATGTTCAACAGCATGGTCGAGGCAATGCCGGGAACCGCCATCGGCGTCAGCACATAGATGATCTCGTTCCACAGCGAGGCGCCGTCCATGCGCGCCGCTTCGAGGATCTCACCCGGGATCTCGCGGAAGTAGGTGTAGAGCATCCAGATCACGATCGGCAGGTTGATCAGCATCAGCATGACGGTCAGGCCGATGCGGCTGTCGAGCAGGCCGGTGTCGCGGAAGATCAGGTAGATCGGGAACAGCACCGCGACGGCCGGCATCATCTTGGTGGAGAGCATCCACATCAGGATGTCCTTGGTCCGCTTGGTCGGCGAGAACGCCATCGACCACGCCGCCGGGATGGCGATGATGAGTGCAAGGACGGTCGAGCCCACCGACAGGATCACCGAATTCAGGAAGAACTTGAAATAGCCGCTCTGCGCCTGGACTTCCGCATAGCTTTCGGTGGTGCCCGACGGGATCAGGGCGAAGCCCTGGATCGCCTCCTGCTCCGACTTGAACGAGGTGATGATCGTGTAAAGTATCGGGAAGAAGATCAAAAGCGCGACGATCCAGGCCGCGGCGGTGGCGATCGTCTTGTGCTGGGTGGTGACTGCGCGTGCCATGGTCAGGTCCTCCCGTATCGGCGATGTTGGGGGCAGGGTCGACCCCCACTCCGGTTTGCTGCGCAAACCACCTCTCCCCCGATCGACGGGGTAGAGGAAGGGCGCGGCTTCGATGCAGGCGTTTCCTCTCCCCCGGGCAGGGGGAGAGGTGTCCCGCGCAGCGGGACGGAGTGGGGGTGGTTCAACGCACGTAGCATCGCCTCCCCCCTACTTGTCCAGGTTCTTGCCGACGGCGCGCATGACGAAGAAGGCGACGATGTTGGCGAGAATGACCGCGATGACACCACCGGCGGACGCCTGGCCGATTTTGAACTCCAGCAGCGCCTTCTGGTAGACGAGGAAAGGCAGGTTGGTGGAGGCATAGCCCGGGCCGCCATTGGTGGTGACCAGGATCTCGGCATAGATCGAGAGCAGGAAGATCGTCTGGATCAGGATGACGACAGTGATGGCGCGCGACATGTGCGGCAGCGTCAGGTACCAGAAGCGGCTGAGGAAGCCGGCGCCGTCCATCTCGGCCGCCTCCTTCTGCTCGCCGTCGAGCGATTGCAGGGAGGTGAGCAGGATCAGCGTGGCGAAAGGCAGCCACTGCCAGGCGACGATGAGGATGACCGCGGTCAGCGGGTGCTGTCCGAACCAGTCGATGGGGTTGGCGCCGAAGAAGCGGGCAATATCGGCGAAGACGCCATATTGCGGGTGCATGATCATGTTCTTCCACACAAGCGCCGCCACCGGCGGCATGACGAAGAACGGCGAGATGACGAGGATGCGCACGAACCCCTGGCCCCAGATCGGCTGGTCGAGGAGCAGCGCCAGAAGGATGCCGCCGATAACGGTGATGACCAGCACGCTGACGACGATGGTCAGCGTGTTGAGGATCGACTGCAGGAAGGCAGGGTTCGAGTAGAAGAGCTTGTAATTGGAGAACCAGACGAACCCGTCGCGGATCGGATTGAGCGGATTGTACTGGAGGAACGAGAACCAGATCGTGAAGACCAGCGGCACGATCATCCAGATGAACAGCAGGATCACCGATGGCGCCATCATGAAACGGGCAAGCGAACGGGTTTGCTGAGTAGCCATGACGGTCACCCTCCAATAGTCGGCCGGATTTCAGAGTCGTGCCAAATTTCCTGATTGCAAAGGTGGCCGCCCGAACTGGGTTTCGGGCGGCCAATGCCGGTCATGATGCGCTACCGGCGTTCGGCACCGGGAGGAGCCTTACTGGATGTAGCCGCCTTCGGTCATCGCGGCGGTCGCCGCGTCCTGGGCCTGCTTCAGCGCGTCGTCGACGCTCGACTGGCCGGCAAGGGCGGCCGAGAAGAGCTGGCCGACGGTGGTGCCGAGGCCCTGGAATTCAGGAATGGCCACGAATTGCACGCCGACATAGGGCACCGGCTTGACGGTCGGATGCGTCGGGTCGGCGGCGTTGATGGAGTCCAGTGTCATCTTCGCGAAGGGCGCTGCCTTCTGGTACTCTGGATTGGCGTAGAGCGAGGTGCGCGTTCCGGGCGGAACGTTGGCCCAGCCTTCCTTCGATGCCACCAGCTCAGCATAGTGCTTGCTGGTTGCCCAGGACACGAACTTCTCAGCGGCGTCCGCCTTCTTGGTGCCGGCGGGAATGGCCAGCGACCAGGCCCACAGCCAGTTGCCGCGCTTGCCGAGGCCGGTGTCGGGCGCCAGCGCATAGCCGACCTTGTCGGCGACCTGCGAGGCCTTCGGATCGGAGACGAAGGACGCGGCGACGGTGGCGTCGATCCACATGCCGCACTTGCCCTGCTGGAACAGCGCCAGATTCTCGTTGAAGCCGTTGGACGAAGCGCCCTCGGGACCGTCGGCCTTCATCAGGTCGACATAGAACTGCAGCGTGTTCTTCCATTCCGGCTGGTCGAATTGCGGCTTCCAGTTCTCGTCGAACCAGCGCGCGCCGAAGGAGTTCGACATGGCGGTCAGGAAGGCCATGTTCTCGCCCCAGCCGGCCTTGCCGCGCAGGCATACACCGTTCACGCCATTGGCGCGGTCGGTCATCTTGTCGGCGGCCTGCTTGATGAAGTCCCAGGTCGGCGCGTCGGGCATCTTCAAGCCCGCCTTCTCCATCAGGTCCTTGCGGTACATGACGAAGGAGCTTTCGCCGTAGAAGGGCGCGGCATAAAGCTTGCCGTCGACCGAAAGGCCGCCGGCGATGGCCGGGATGATGTCCTTGACGTCGTAGTCGTCGCCGAGCTTGTCGAGCGGCAGCAGCCAGCTCTGCTTGGCCCAGATCGGAACCTCGTAGGTGCCGATGGTCATGACGTCGTACTGGCCGCCCTTGGTGGCGATGTCGGTGGTGACGCGCTCGCGCAGCACGTTCTCTTCAAGCGTGACCCAGTTGAGCTGGATGTCGGGGTTAGCCTTGGTGAAGTCGTCCGTCAGCTTCTGCATGCGGACCATGTCGCCATTGTTGACGGTGGCGATGGTGATGGATTCGGCATGCGCGGCGAATGCAAGGGCGCTGGCCGACAACAGGCCCAGGGTGAGCGTGCGAAGTTTCATCAATTCCTCCCATAAACCAAGATGAGCATTTGCCTTGGCTGTGGGCAATTACTCACCAAGTGTGAATTATGTCAAGCCGGAATCGATGCTGCAGCGCAGCAGAAATGACGTTGCGTTACCCTGTCGGAGAACGCGGTCAGGTCGTTGATACGGAGATCGAGGGGCGCGGCTGGTCTTACTGGCAGGCGATCTCGGCGAGGATCCAGTCGCGGAAGGCGCGGATCTTCGGCACGTTGCGCCGGGCCGTGGGATAGACCAGCCAATAGGCATGGCCATCGTCGCCGACAAGGTCGAAAGGCTGGATCAGCCGGCCATCGGCGAGTTCGTTCTTGAACAACGCGGTAGTCAGGATCGCGACACCGTGGCCGGCCATCGCGGCATTGGCCTCATAGGCCTGTGCGCCCATGCTGGTGCCGGGACGGCTGGCGAGCTCTTCCGACGGCAGCCCCGCGAGCGCGAACCATTCCTGCCACCAGATGTCGCCTGGATCGAGGATAGGGAGCTTGAGCAGGTCGGCCGGCTCCTTGACGCCACCGATGCTCGCCGCAAGCTTGGGACTGAGCACCGGGGTGAAGTCGGCCTTGAACAGCATATGCGTTTCGACGCCCGGCCATTTGCCGCCGCCGGAACGGATGGCGATGTCGATGTCCTCGCGGGCGAAATCGACGACGCGGTTCGAGGTGTCGACACGCACGGCGAGCGAGGGATGCGCGACCTGGAAGGAGCCCAGATGCTGTGCCAGCCAGTTGGAGGCGAAGGTAAGCAAGGTGGAAACGCAGAGCACGCCGTCAGCGCCGGCGCGGGCGGCCGAGTAGGCGCCGCTCAGCAGCGAGAAGGCCTCGCTGACAGCCGGCGCCAGGCGCTGACCGGGTTCGGTCAGCTCGATCTGCTTGGGCCGGCGCAGGAACAGCGGCGCGCCGATGCGCTCCTCGAGAAGCTTGATCTGGTAGCTTGCGGCCGCCTGCGTCATGCCGAGCTCCTCGGCGGCCTTGGTGAAGGAAAGGTGCCGGGCAACAGCCTCGAACACCCGGATCGCCTGCAGCGGCGGGAGCTGGACATTCTGCCGGGAGCTTAGATCGGGCATAAGGCCTCTTTATGGGTCATGATCGACGTTTGATTGGAAGCACAGGCCAACCAACCCGATATTTGGGGTCGAAGATCAATCCAGTTCAAGGCTGACGATCATGATCACGGTTCAGGAAAAAATCGTTTCGACCCCGGCTCGCAGTTGGATTTCGCTGTTGGCGCGGGAATTTTCATGGTTCGCCAGCCGCAGGCGCGGTTATGTCGATATCCGGGAATTGTCGCCGCATCTGCAGCGGGACATGGGTTTCCTCGACGGCAACGACCCGCGCGGACGCTACGAATAGCCGGCTCTGTTTTATCAGGACCGGCACTCATCGTGGGGCATGATCCTCATGCGCCGCCGAGCAATGCCGCGGCCGTCCGCTCATCGGTGATGAGGCCGTTGACCAGCCGCCGGTTCACGGCGGCGAGGATGCCCGGCAGCTTGCGCTCGCCCATGGCAAGCGCGATGACCAGCGATTTCTCGCGCGACGGCAAGGCGGCGGACGACACTCGGTCATTGGTGATGCCTTCGATCATGCGGCCTTCGCGGTCGAACACCCAGCCGACGATCTCGGCGACGCCCCCGGCCTTCTGCAGCGCCTTCAATTCCCCTTCCGAGATGAAGCCGTCCTCATAGAGCGGCGCCTTCGGGCCAAGGTCGCCGATGCCGACGAAGGTGACGTCGGCCTCCGCGGCGAGCGCCAGCGTCGGTTGGATCATCGGCTGGCTGAGCAGCATGTCGCGCTCCTCCGGCGAGGAGGCGATGACCGGCAGCGGCATCGGGAAGGAGCGCGCCTTGACCCGGTCGGCCATGGTGAAGATGACGTTGTAGAAAGCGGCCGAGCCGTCGGGCGAGATGTTGCCGGTGAGCGACACGACCTTGTGCTGCGGGCACTCCATCGGCGGCAGTTGCTCGATCGCCGCCTTCAGCGTGCGCCCGGTGCCGATCGCCATGACGATGGGCGCGGCCGAGCGCAGCCGCCGCTCGATCTCGGCCGCCGCCGCCTCGGCGACGCCGGTCGTCGTCGAGGACGAGGTCGGATCGCTCGGTACCACTTCGACCAGATCGAGCGCGAAGCGCGACTTCAGCCGCGCGGCAAGGTCGAGGCAATTGGCGATCGGATGATCGACGCGGACCTTGATCAGGCCTTCCGACATCGCCAGCGACACCAGCCGCTGCGCCGTCTGCCTGGAAATGCCTAATTTGGCGGCGATCTGGTCCTGCGTGTTGCCGGCAACGTAATAGAGCCAGCCGGCGCGCGCGGCGTCATCCAACCTGGTGTTGCCGGTTTCCTGTCGCGAATTCACATCCTGCCTCCCCAGCCCGCATCCTGGGCGGGCGCTATAGATTACAGCGAAAGCGGCTATGCGCAATTGTCTATCGAAAGGGCAATTGCTTGCGACGGGTATCTGCTATGATTTGACCAATTCGCTCCTGCCGCAGCCATTTGCCGGCGAGGCGGTTTATCTCGGCGTACAAACGCATTAAGGGGATCGGCAAAAGGAGCCTTGCATGACGCCGAAAGCGGTTTTCTGGGACATGGACGGAACGCTGGTCGACAGCGAGCCGCTGCACGAGGCAGCGCTGGTGGCCGCGCTGCGCAGCGTCGGTATCGCGCCGCCGGTCGACCTGCACGAACGAGTGCTCGGCGTCGCGGCATGGCCGGTCTACGAGATGCTGCGCGACCAGTTCGGGCTCGACCTGCCCTTCGACGACTGGATCGTGCGCAAATACGACCACTACCTGCCGATGGCCGAGACGCTGAAGCCGCGCCCGGGCGCGATCGAAGTCTTCAACGAATTGCGCGCGCTGAGGGTCGAGCAGGCGGTGGTGTCAAACTCCGACCGGCTGATCGTCGACGCCAATCTCGCCGCGGTCGGTCTCGTCTATCCCGGCATGCATACGGTCAGCCGCAACGACGTGCGCCTGGGCAAGCCGCATGCTGAACCCTTCTTGCGCGCCGCCTATCTCGCCGGCGTCGATCCGGCGGACGCGGTCGCGGTCGACGACAGCCGCACCGGCGCCATGGCCGGGCTGGCTGCGGGCATGAAGACGATCTTCTGGCCGGAGGCGCCGATGGAAGGACCGCCCGGCGCGATCGTGATCAACAGCGCGGATGAGCTGCGGGCGCAGTTGGGGCTTTGATAAAATCGCCAAAGTCGGCGCTGCCCCTCATCCGCCCTTCGGGCACCTTCTCCCCGTAAATTGACGGGGAGAAGGAAGAGCCGAGCTCAGTTCCTGTAGACCGGCTCTTCCTCGTCGAGGATCGCCTTGAGTTCGGAAAGATGGCGCTCGGCCTGGCCGGGATAGTCGTCCATCTCGCTTGCCGTCTTCTCGGCAATTTCATCCGAAAGCGTGCGCAGCGGCCGCCCGGTCCACAGCGCCTTGATGTAGGTTTCTGCGGCGCGCTCGAAATAGAACATGCGGTTGAAGGTGTCGGCGACGGTGTCGCCGATGACCATCACGCCGTGATTGCCCATCACCATGACCTTGACCTTGGGGTCGGTCAGGAGCTGCGAGCAGCGCTCGCCCTCCTCTTCGAAGGCCAGCCCGCCATAATGGGCATCGACGACGTGGCGGTTGAAGAACATGGCCGAGTTCTGGTCGATCGGCGGCAGCGTCGAATCGGCGAGCGACGCAAGCACGGTGGCGTGGATCGAATGCACATGCATGGCACAGCGCGCATGCGGCACGTTGCGATGGATGGCGCCGTGCAGGCCCCAGGCGGTCGGATCGGGCGCATTGGGGCCGGACAAGGTGTCGGGATCGTTGGCATCGATCAAAAGCAGGTCGCTCGCCTTGATGCGCGAGAAATGCACCTGGTTGGGATTCATCAGGAATTTGGTGCCGTCCTCGTTGACGGACAGCGAGAAGTGATTGGCCACCGCCTCGTGCATGTTGAGCCGCGCCGTCCAGCGGAAGGCGGCGGCGAGATCGACCCGCTCCTCATAG
Source organism: Mesorhizobium sp. LEGMi-168a (assembly GCF_058312955.1). NCBI lineage: Bacteria > Pseudomonadati > Pseudomonadota > Alphaproteobacteria > Hyphomicrobiales > Phyllobacteriaceae > Mesorhizobium > Mesorhizobium sp. LEGMi-168a. The sequence continues at coordinate 13,898 of NZ_JBZEGV010000037.1, read as the reverse complement.
TAAGGAAGATTGGTCAGGGTTTCCTTCTGCAAGCGGGCGATGCTCATCGAAAATCCTCCGGTTTGTAGCGGTTTTGCTGTTACGCAATTCCGGACGGAAAACCGCTACGCACTTTTCCTGGAATTGCTGGAGAATGCCGTGCATGGCCGTGGCCAGCAACCGTAAACTGGTGGGTCAGGCCAAACGATCGGTCAGGCGGCCGGCCGCGCGGATTGCAGCCCGCCATGCTCGACGATGAAGTCGATCACTTGCTGCAGGCCCTTGCCGCGCGACAGGTCGGTGAAGCCGAAGGGCCGCTTGCCGCGCATGCGGGCGGCGTCCGTCTCCATGACGTCGAGGTTGACGTTCACATAGGGCGCCAGATCGCTTTTGTTGATGATCAGGAAATCCGAACGAGTGATGGCCGGGCCGCCCTTTCTCGGAATCTCCTCGCCCTGGCAGACCGAGATGACATAGAGGGTCAAGTCGGCAAGGTCCGGCGAGAAGGTGGCGGCAAGATTGTCGCCGCCGGATTCGATGAAGATGATGTCGAGGTCGGGGAACTTCCGGTTCAGCTCGGCAATCGCCCGCAGATTGATCGAGGCGTCCTCACGGATGGCCGTGTGCGGGCAGCCGCCGGTCTCGACCCCGACAATGCGCTCCTCGGGCAGCGCCTGCAGGCGCGCCAGCATCATGGCGTCCTCCTTGGTGTAGATGTCGTTGGTGACGACGGCGACGGAAAACTGGTCGCGCAGCGCCTTGCAGAGCTTTTCGGTGAGCGTCGTCTTGCCGGAACCGACCGGGCCGCCAATGCCGATGCGCAGGGGACCGTTTTTCGAAATCATGCCGGAAACTCCGTGATGGCAAGGACTGCAAAGCCCAGCCCGATCAAAAGGCAGAGCGGCGAATAGAGGCGCTGGTCGAGCCGCGCGAAGGGCTGCTCCGGCGTCAGCCGGCGCCACCAGGGCGTGAAGCCGGCAATGCCGCGGCCGAGGAAAATGAGGCCGATGAGCAGCGCCGTGGCGGCAAGGCCTTCCCTCGGGAAAGGTGAAGCGAAGACGCCTTCGAGCGCCAGCGGCCACAGTGTGGCGAGCGCCAGGCAGGCCGCGACGGCGAAGCTCGCAAGAGACGAGGGCATTTCGTCAACGTTGCGAAAGCCGACGACGGCGTGAGCGCAGGATTTTGCATCCGTGCCCGGCCAGATGCCGCCAATGCCCCAATAGACATGCAGCGCGGTGATCAGGAGCAGGACGAAAGAGAGGATGAAGGCGAGGATGATCATGAACGGAACAGACGCGAATACTGGGTTTCGTGCTTCATCGCCACGATGTCGGACATGAAAGCCGAGCCGCCTAGATCATCGAGCGAGGAATTGGCCGCGCGGTCGGCCGTCGCAAGAGCCAAAGGCTCAAAGCCGGCTAATAATGCCGTTGCATCGATCTGCCCTACCACACCGAGCCGGATCGCGGCCTGCACGAGGTTGGAGAAGAAGGCCTGCAGGAAGGCGGACAGCGCATCGCCAAGGCCGATGCCGTGGCTGCCGGCAACGGCGCCGACGGCAACGCAGTAGGCGCAGTCGGCCGGCAAGCGCTCCAGCGCGGGACACGGCCAGGCGGAAGCCGCCTTGAGGAAGGCCGCGCCCTGCAGCGTGGTCTCCATGTGCCGCTCCTGCGAGCCGGCAAGCGCCTCGGCCAGCGCGGCGACTTCCGTCAGATCGCCGCCGTCACGCGCGCGCCGCCAGCTCTCGGCGAACAGCACGGCGTCGTTCCAGGCTGACCCCATCTCGACCAGTGTTTCCAGCCAGCCGGCGAGATCCTGGCGATCGGTGATCAGCCCGTCATGCACGGCGCGTTCGAGGCCATGGCTGTAGGAAAAACCGCCGACCGGGAAGGACGGCGACAGCCAGGCCATCAGCCGCAACAGCGCTATGGACGACGGCTGCTCAATCATGGTGGTGGTGGTCGTCGTGGTCATGGTCATGATGGTGATGATCATGATCGCGATGCCCATGATGATCATGCGCATGGTGATTATGGCCATGGTCGTGCCCATGACCGGAATAGGCGCCGCGCACGGGGCTGAACGGCAGCAGAACCTCACGCACCATGGCGCCCAAGCCTTCCAGCATCGCCTTGATGACATGGTCGCGCAGGATGAGGATGCGGTCCGCCTCGATCGCCGCTGCGAGATGGCGGTTGCCGATGTGCCAGGCAAGCTCGGCGAGATGCACGGCATCGCGGGCGCGGATGTCGTAGACCTCTTCCGGCGCGGCGACGATCTCGAGCTGGCGGCCATCCTCCAGCACCAGCCGGTCGCCATTGTTCAGCGCCACAGGCTCGGGCAGGTCGACCAGCACCCTGCCGCCTGCCGCCGTCTCTATGGCACGACGGCGCAGATGCCGCTCGTCATGGGCCAGCACTGCCTTGTCGTAGGCTGCGGCTGCCGATGCCTCGGCGGCAGGGAGCACCGAGACGGCGCGCGGGAATTTGGTGAAATCGGTATTGATGTTGAGTTTCATCTCATGGCTCCGCCCTTAGAGCGCCGCGCGTCCTCTTGGACGCGCAAAGGACGCTCTAATATCTTGAATCTATGCATCGTGCTTTCCGAAAATCGATTCCGATTTTCGGGCCGATGCATTGGCTTGCGCCCTCGCACGGGCCGGGCGCTGCAAAACACGATCGAAATAGGCGTTGACCCGATCGGACTCGATCGGAAACCTGCCGGCGCGCGCCCAGCCGCCCATGTCGCCGAGCAGCACGTCGACGGCCGAGAACCGTTCGCCCAGCGCGAAGGGCTTGTCGCCGAGCCGGCGGTCCAGCGCCTTCACCTCCGAAGCGAAATCATGCGCGGCGGCAGGACCGACATCGACGCGCATCTCCTTCGGCAACAGGAAGCGGTGGCGCAGCTTATTCCACAGCGGCGCTTCGAGCTCGCTCTGGGCGAAATGCATCCAGGAATCCATTTCGGCACGGCCGGCGAGACCGGGATTGGCGCCCATGCCCTTGTCGGCATGCTTGTCGGCCAGGTAGACGCAGATCGCGGCCGAATCCGTGATCTTCAGATCGCCGTCGATCAGGATCGGCACCTTGCCGGAAGGGTTCAGCGCATAGGCCTCCGGCGAGCGCAGCTTGACCTCGACGAATTCGTAAGGCTGCCCGAGCTCCTCGAGCATCCAGAGCACGCGGCTGACCCGGGAGCCTCGCGATCCGACGGCCTTGTACATAGTTGAACCCTGCCTTTTCCCCGACCCTAGACCATCCCGGCCGTCCACCCAATGCCGCTCATACGATGGTGTCGAAGAGCCGCAGGATGAACGATATCTGATAGATGAGCGTGGCGACGACGAAGGCAATGTGGAAGCGGCGGTCGCGCACCAGGATGGCAGCGATGCACAGCGCCACGAAGACCGGCGTGCGGATCAAATATTCGTGGCCGTAGCGGGCGAAATGCTCCGGTCCTTTCAGCAGCGTATCGATCACGTCGAGGAGGTAGGTCATGCCGAGCAGGCCGAAGAACCAGGCGCGGCGCGAATAGAAGTAGTCCTCGTAGCTGGTGTAATCGAGCATCGAATCCGGAAACAGCAGCGCGCACAGCAGGAACAGCGTGACGGCATAGAAGATGATGAAAAGGTATTTGCCGAAGGTCCAAGTCTCCAGCGCGTAGAGGCCGAATTCCCACCACCAGAAATGCACCAGCAGCAACAGCATGGAGCCGACCCAGGCAAGATGCACGGGATAGAGCTTGTATTGGCCGGGATGCTGGACGATGCGGGCGACACCCGACAGAAGCCGTGTCACGCCAAGGCCGATCACCATGCCCATGACGATGCGGATATGCGGAAAGATGTCGTGGGGAGAGGCTATTTCGGTGGGCATCGGCGACTAGGACTGAAAAAGCTTTCGGCGCAATGAAGCTAACCTGCGTACCGCGTAGAATGATATTTCATTCGCGAATAAGCTGGTTCGATGACCAAGGAACGCCAGGGAAAAAGTCATGGTCGAGGATCTCCTTGACCGAATACGGGCAATCTGTAGGAAAATCATCTTCCCTTAGGCCCGTCTCGTCGGCCGCCTTCAACCTTGCGATCCTGAACTCCCGGCCGAGCCGTTGTCCCGGATAAGCTTTCAGGCCAGGGCTCTCGTCGAGCAGATTTTCGATCCGATATCGTTGCTCGCGGATGGTCAGCAACCATCCGGTTTTCCGTTTCTCAGGCTGAAATTCCCATTTGAGCAAATGCTGGAGCAAGGCGCCCAACCTGCTCGCAATTTCCCTTTTGTCACTCCGCCCCAAGCTCTCGATCTCCTCGGCAAGGTTCTCGCGATCGAGGTCGGAGAGACGACCTTCGCGCAGCAGCGCGCCCTGCTCGGCGCACCACTGAGCATAATCGGCCTCGTAGGGTGTAGACTTATGCCGACGCTGTATCTGGATCTTGTTCATGATCACATAATGCGCCGTTTTCGATCTCAAGCCAATCGCGGCTATGCCAACCTGCGATCCAGCATCAAAACAGAAAATACCGCTGCGCCATCGGCAGCACCGTCGCGGGCTCGCAGGTCAACAACTCGCCGTCGGCACGCACCTCGTAGGTTTCCGGGTCGACCTCGACATGCGGCGTGGCGTCGTTGAGCACCATGGAATGCTTGCCGATGCCGCCGCGCGTGTTCTCGACCGCGACCATCGCCTTGTCGACGCCGAGCCGACCTTGCAGGCCTGCATCGAAGGCGGCTTTCGAGACGAAGGTAACCGAGGAGTTGGTCAACGCCTTGCCAAAGGCGCCGAACATCGGCCGGTAATGCATCGGCTGCGGCGTCGGGATCGAGGCGTTGGGATCGCCCATCGGGGCGGCGGCGATCGAGCCGCCGACAAGCACCATCTCCGGCTTGACGCCGAAGAAGGCCGGGTTCCACAGCACGAGATCGGCGCGCTTCCCCACCGTCACCGAGCCGATCTCCTTCGACAGGCCGTGCGCGATCGCCGGGTTGATCGTGTACTTGGCGATGTAGCGACGGACGCGGAAATTGTCGTTGTCGCCGGTCTCCTGCGGCAGCGCGCCGCGCTGGCGCTTCATCTTGTCGGCGGTCTGCCAGCAGCGGATCGCCACCTCGCCGACGCGGCCCATGGCCTGGCTGTCGGAGGAGATGATCGAGAAGGCGCCGATGTCGTGCAGGATGTCCTCGGCCGCGATCGTCTCCTTGCGGATGCGGCTTTCGGCGAAGGCGATATCCTCGGGGATCGAGGGCGAGAGATGATGGCAGACCATCAGCATGTCGAGATGCTCGGCCAGCGTGTTGACCGTGTAAGGCCGCGTCGGGTTGGTCGAGGACGGGATGACGTTGGGCAGGCCGCAGACTTTTATGATGTCGGGCGCATGGCCGCCGCCGGCGCCCTCGGTGTGGAAGGCATGGATGGTGCGGCCCTTGATGGCCGCCACTGTGTTCTCGACGAAGCCCGATTCGTTCAGCGTGTCGGTGTGGATCATCACCTGCACGTCGTAGTCGTCGGCGACCGACAGGCAGCAGTCGATCGCGGCGGGCGTCGTGCCCCAATCCTCATGCAGTTTCAGCGAGCAGGCGCCGGCAAGCACCATCTCCTCGAGCGCCGCCGGCCGGGACGCATTGCCCTTGCCGGAGAGGCCGATATTCATCGGGAAAGCGTCGAAGGATTGGATCATGCGGGCCATGTGCCAGGGGCCGGGCGTGCAGGTGGTGGCCAAGGTGCCGTGCGCAGGACCGGTGCCGCCGCCGAGCATGGTGGTGATGCCGCTCATCAGCGCTTCCTCGATCTGCTGCGGGCAGATGAAGTGGATATGCGCGTCGAAGCCGCCGGCGGTCAGGATCTTGCCCTCGCCGGCGATGATTTCCGTGCCGGGGCCGATGATGATGGTGACGCCATCCTGCGTATCCGGATTGCCGGCCTTGCCGATGGCCGCGATGCGGCCGTCCTTCAGGCCGATATCGGCCTTGACGATACCGGTCAGCGCATCGACGACCAGCGCGTTGGTGATGACGGTATCGACCGCGCCCTGCGCCCTCGCGACCTGGCTTTGGCCCATGCCGTCGCGGATGACCTTGCCGCCGCCGAATTTTACCTCCTCGCCATGGACGGTGAAATCCTTCTCGACCTCGATGAAGAGCTCAGTGTCGGCGAGCCGCACCTTGTCGCCGGCCGTCGGGCCATACATCTGCGCATAGGCGGCGCGGCTAATTCTGGCCATCAGGGATTGCTCCTGGAATTGAGATTGAGGGTAGGGCGCACATTCTCGCCATCCAATGGTCACGCAATGACCCGCTCGGCGACACTTTGCGCTCCCATTTGGCGGTTGAGGTGGCCGAGTCAGCCCAAAACGACCGTTTGCCAACCCGATGGAAGGAATATCCATGCGCAAGACGATATTTTTCGCCGCTGCCACCACCTTGATGCTGGCGGGCGCCGCAAGCGCTCAGCAACAGCCAGCGCCGCAACCCAGCCCGGCACCCGCCACGCCCGCTCCGGCCACGCCGAAGGCCCAGCCGGCCGTGCCATCCATCCAGAGCGTCAGCATCGTCGACATCACGGAATTGCCGAAGGACACGCAAACGCAGGTCAACCAGATCGTGGCGCAACGCGGCGATGCCGGCCTGCAGACGTTGCGCAAATCGATCGACGCGACGCCCAAGGTGAAGTCCGCGCTCGACGCCAAGGGGATCAGCTCGGCGCAGGTGATCGCCGCCAGCCTGCAGCCCAATGGCGCGCTGACGCTGATCACCAAGAAAGCAAGCTGATTGCGCTCGCTGGTGGGCGGAAATCCGGCCCGCCAGCACCCGTTTGAGGGGAACTTCAGGCCAAGGAAAGTCGTTTCGCTTTTTTCGCCCCGCCACGGGTTCAGCCAGGAGCGAGCGATGGCGAACATCCGGCGCCTCAGGAAATGGCTCACAGCCGCGGCTGCGGTCCCGCTTGTTCTGGCCGCGTCTCAGGCCGCTTTCCCGGCGCAACCCGTGAACAGCGAAAAGCCCGGCGCGACAATCGTCGATTCCGACGTCCGGCAGGAGGAGGCGCTGTCGAAGACGGAAGCCGGTAAAGTCATCACCGCTATCGACCGCACGCGCGAGAACATCGGCACGGTGCGCAAGACGACCAAGCTCGACACCGTCGATATCGTCTTCCTGACCGATGCCGCGCGCAGCGAGGGCGGACCGCCGCCGGCGATCGAGAACAAGGTGAAGCAGCATCAGGACGACGTCGCCGAACTGCGACAGGAGATCGAGGCGAACGCGCTGCTCTTCAATGCCATCGATTCGCGGCGCGTGCAGGCCGAGGACGTGCTCGCTGTCGAGTTCGACAATCCGGAGAAGATCGTCATCTACGCGGCCGCCAAGCCGCCGAAGTGATTTGAGCGCGCCGCCAGATCTCACAGCTTGCCCATCACCTTCTGCTGGAACCCATAGACCTCGCGCTTACCGCCGAGCGGCACCAGCGTGACGTCGCGTTCCTGGCCCGGCTCGAAACGCATGGCGGTGCCGGCGGCAATGTCGAGCCGCATGCCGCGGGTGCGCTCGCGGTCGAATTTCAGGCCTTCATTGGTCTCGAAGAAATGATAATGGCTGCCGACCTGGATCGGGCGGTCGCCGCTGTTGGCGACCTTGAGCGTCACCGTCGGCAAGCCCTTGTTCAGCTCGATGTCGCCCTTGGCCGTGATGACTTCGCCCGGGATCATCGCGCCCTCACAGCATGCCGAAAGCCAAGCCGACGCCGACCGCCGCGCAGGCGGCGCCGGCGGCGCGTGTCAGGCTGCGGAAGCGCAGCCCAAGTCCGAGCGCGGCCGCGATGCCTATGGCATGAAGAAGCGCCGTGGCGACGGCAAAGCCCACCATATATTCCAACCCGCCGGCATTCTCCGGCACTTCAGTGCCATGCGCGTGGCCATGGAACAGCGCGAACAGGCCGATGACGGCGACGCCCGCCGAGACCGGCAGGTCGACCGCCAGCGCGACCAGCAGGCCGAGCGCCACCACCGAAGCGAGAATGCCCGGCTCGACGAAGGGCACCGGCACCTGAAGCATGCCAAGCGCGCTGCCCGCGAGCATCACGCCGACAAAGGCAAGCGGCCATGCCCACACCGCCCGGCCTCCCTTCATTGCCGCCCACAGGCCGATCGCGATCATCACCGTCATATGGTCGAGGCCCGACAGCGGGTGCATGAAGCCGGCCGTGAAGGAAGAGGTCGCCGCTATGCCGACATGGGCATAGGCGGGCATCACTGCTGCCAAGAGCAGGAGGACAGCGAGCGTGGTGCGTTTGGTCGAAGCGGAGATCATGGGTCTGCCTTCCATTCTTGCAGGAACAATCAAGCGGCCCTGCGGGGACCGCAGCCCTCGGCCTTGAGCACGCGCTTGGTCGAGGCCGGATATTTCTCCAGCTTTGCCGCCGGCCGGATCGGCCGCGGCGAAAAATTGCCGCCGCAGTTCGGGCAGACGCCGCCGAGCACGCTTTCTACGCAGTCGGCGCAGAAGGTGCATTCGAAGGTGCAGATTAGCGCATCGGCCGCCTCCGGTGGCAGATCCTTGTCGCAGCATTCGCAATTGGGCCTTAGTTCCAGCATCGGTCCTCTCTTCGCCTTATGGGCCTCACCGGATCGGTTCGTGCACGGTCACCAGCTTGGTGCCGTCGGGAAACGTCGCCTCGACCTGGACGTCGTGGATCATCTCGGCAATGCCGTCCATGACCTGGGCGCGCGTCACGACATGGGCGCCGGCCTCCATCAGCTCGGCCACCGAGCGGCCGTCGCGGGCGCCCTCGACGACGAAGTCGGTGATCAAAGCGATCGCCTCGGGGTGATTGAGCTTGACGCCGCGTTCCAGCCGCTTGCGCGCCACGATCGCCGCCATGGCAATCAGCAGCTTGTCCTTTTCACGCGGCGTCAGATTCATACGGCTTCCCGGTATTCTAGATCAAACGATTCGAAGGTCAGAGTGACCATAATTTGGGCAGACCAGCCTGCCCGTTGAGCAGTTCGACGAGCGGAACCAGCCGCTTGCGGAGCTGGTAGCCGTCGCCGGCGGTGAGCCTCGCAAGAAGCTTGCCAGATTGCCCGACGCTCCAGAAACTGGCGCCGCCCCAGCCACTCTTGGCGGCGCCACCGATCATCGGGTCGCCGATGATCGCGCGGGCGGGTTCCAGCAGGGTTTCCGCACGCGGGGAGACGAGAAGCAGCGTTGCCATTGCGCGCGCGCCACAGGCCACAGCCGAGCGCTGGAGCCTGGCTGCGATGTCCGGCCCGATGCGAAAATCCTCCGCATGGATGAGCCTGCCGTCCTGCCAAACCCGCCAGCGGTCGTGGAAATTGCCCCGGACCGTCCGTTCGCCCATCGCCAGCCGGCCGAACAACGTAGCTTCCAGCAAAAGCGCCTCGGCGTCCGCCGCAAGCGTCACATCGAGTGTCCTGGCAAAGGCGGCCTGGTCGAAAACGATGGTTTCCTGCGGCAGCCAGGCAATCCGGCCGCCGGCACCGACATCCAGGCTGACCTTCGTTTCGGCGCGATCGGAGGCCGCGCGATAGATTTTTTCGCAGGCCTGGGTGGTGATCGAGACGCAAGCGCCCTCGCCGACCTCGATCGCCCAGCCAAGCCGGTCGCCGCCGGTCAATCCGCCGGCCGTGTTGATCAGCACGGCCTCGAGCGGATCGCCTTGCACCGCCGGCATGCGAATCTTGGCCGATCCGTCCTGGTAGAGGCGCTGAAGTCGGGTCCGACCGCCTGTTCTGCCGCACAAAAGCCTGCCTCGCCCGGCAACACGTTGGGCGGCAGGCGGGGGAACCAGGGTATCGTCGATCATGTCCACGGCGCCAACGTTAAGCACTCCGGTGGCTTTGTCGATATATAGCTTGTTGCTTGACATCGTTTCGGTTTCTATAGAGGGAGCCACCTTGGAGCGGTCACGCGATGCCTGGAGAGGTAAGGATGACGGCGTTTGCGAATCCGGGGACGAAGGGGCGCTGTTCAGTTGGCGTCGGAAAACGACAGGGGAAGGAACCGAATGGCTGACCAGCTGACGACCGAAATCATCGAAAAGATCAAGGCTCATGCCGAGACTGGCGGCGAGGAAATCACCACCAGCACCGATCTCAACACGCTTGGCATCCATTCGCTGGAGCTGACCGAGATCATCTTCGATCTCGAGGAGAAGTACGGCATCGAGATCGAGATGAACACGGTCGATGCCTGGAGCAACCTCAAGAACGTCGGCGACATGGTCGAGGCGGTTCGCGAACTGATCGCGAAAAAAGCCTGATTGCATGCTGAAACGCGTCGTCATCACCGGCATTGGCGGGATATGCGGGCTCGGCAACGATGTGCCGGCCATATGGAGCGCCATGCGCGAGGGCCGCTCGGCAATCGGCCCGATCGACAACCCTTCGCTGCATGACCTGAAGGTCAAGGTCGGCAGCGAAATCAAGGCGTTGCCCGATCACGGCATCGACCGCAAGCAGGTGGTGTCGATGGACCGCTTCAGCCTGCTGGCGGTGATCGCGGCGCGGGAGGCGATGCAACAGTCCGGGCTGGTCGCGCATGCCGACAACACCTATCGCATGGGCGCCGTCGTCGGCATCGGCGTCGCCGGCTTCGAGACCATCGAGGAAAATTACCGCGCGATCCTGATCGAGGGACGCAACCGCGCCGCCATCTTCACCGTGCCGAAGGTGATGCCGGGTGCGGCCGCCGGCCAGGTCAGCATGAATCTCGGCCTGCGCGGCCCGGTGTTCGGCGCTACCTCGGCCTGCGCGTCGGCCAATCACGCCATTGCCTCTGCGGTCGACCAGATCCGGCTCGGCCGCGCCGACGTCATGGTCGCCGGCGGCACCGAAGCGCCGCTGGTATGGGGCGTGCTCAAGGGCTGGGAAGCGCTGAGGGTGCTTTCGCCCGACACCTGCCGGCCGTTCTCGGCCGACCGCCAGGGCCTGTCGCTCGGCGAAGGCGCCGGCATGGCGGTGCTGGAAAGCTACGACCATGCCATGGCGCGCGGCGCCACCATTCTCGCCGAGATCGCAGGCGCCGGGCTTTCCGCCGACGCCTCCGACATCGTCGCTCCGACGATCGAGGGGCCGGAAGCGGCGATGCGCTTCTGCCTGGTGGATGCCGGGCTCAATCCCGAGGACGTCGACTATCTCAACGCGCACGGCACCGGCACCAAGGCCAACGACCAGATCGAGACGGCGGCGATCAAGCGCGTCTTCGGCGAGCATGCGCGCACGCTGTCGGTCTCCTCGACCAAGTCGATGCATGCGCATTGCCTCGGCGCGTCGGGCGGGCTGGAGATGATCGCCTGCGTCATGGCGATCCGCGACGGCATCGTGCCGCCGACCGCCAACTACCGCGAGCCCGACCCCGAATGCGATCTCGACGTGACGCCGAACGTGGCGCGCGAGCGCAAGGTGCGCGCCGCGCTCAGCAACAGTTTCGCCTTCGGCGGCACCAATGCGGTGCTTGCCTTCAAAGCGATCTGATGCAGGCAATCTGACACGGATACCGCTATCCGCCGGAACGCGCTTCCGTCCCGGCGGATAGCTTTGGTTGACTGTCCGTGCACGGCAGGGGGGTTGCCGGCATATTGATCCTGAAGGGTCACGGTCCTAATTCTTGCGCACCCGCCACCGCGCCGTCCGGCGCCAATCCGCATCCGGAGCCTCCGATGACCGACCTGTCCGCCTTTCCGATCGCCAAGCGCTGGCCGGCCAAGCACCTCGACCGCCTGCAGCTCTATTCCTCTCCGACGCCCAACGGCGTGAAGATCTCGATCGCGCTGGAGGAGATCGGCCTGCCCTACGAGCCGCATTACGTCGATATCGGCAAGAACGAGAGCTGGACGCCGGAATTCCTGTCGCTCAACCCGAACGGCAAGATACCGGCGATCATCGACCCGAACGGACCCGACGGAAAGCCGATCGGGCTGTTCGAGTCCGGCGCCATCCTGCTCTACCTCTCGGACAAGACCGGCAAGCTCATGCCGGCCGATCCGATCCGGCGTTACGAGACGATCCAGTGGGTGTTCTTCCAGATGGCCGCGATCGGCCCGATCTTCGGCCAGGTCGGCTTCTTCAACAAATTCGCCGGGCGCGAGATCGCCGACAAGCGGCCGCTGGAGCGCTATCGCGACGAATCGCGGCGGCTGATCGGCGTTTTGGAAACGCGGCTGAAGGGCCGTAAATGGATCATGGATGACGAGTTCACCATCGCCGATGTCTCGATGCTCGGCTGGGTGCGCAACCTGATCGGCTTCTACGAAGCGCGCGACCTCGTCGGCTTTGACGATTTCCCGACCGTCGCGGCATGGCTGGAGCGGGGTCTTGCACGGCCGGCCGTGCAGAGGGGCCTCACCATTCCGGCGAGGGGCTAGAGGAAAAGTGTGAAACGGTTTTCCGTTCGGAATTGCGTAAAAACAAAGAGATAGAGCGGTTCGCCGTTTCCGTGAAACGGTGAAACGCTCTAAGGCTTTCTATTTGGTCTTGGCTCTGGTGCCGCCTCTGCCGAGCATGGAAGCAGCAAGCCGCGCGGTGGCGACCACCGCGCCGGTCGCAACGCTTGCGACGGTGCGGATCGGACCCGACTTCGTCGCGGGCTTATGAGGCTTAGCAGGTTTTGCGGCGGTCTTGTGCGATGCTCCAGACACCACCTTCTTGGGTGCAGCCTTGCCGAAGGTCGGCTTAGCGTCCTTCGAGCGCTCAGCTATTGCCGGGCCGGCGCCGGCCCTTGATTGCGTCCTGGATTGATTGGCCCTGCTTCTCGCGGGCGCGGGTTTTCTGGTCTTGGTTGCCATAAGACGGTTCCGTTTTTTTGCGCAATTCCGGACGGAAAACCGCAACACACTTTTCCTGGAATTGCTTCAGCGCCAGACAATCGGGATATCGGCCATAACGACCTGTAGGTCTTAAGGTTCCCGTCCAAAAATAGTGAAAATTGAGCAGGTTAACCAAGCACCAGATCGGCCTCCCGGCGGCGCGCCAGCACGCGCTCGATGTTGGGCATGTCGTTGGAGGCGATCCAGGCGCGGGCGTCCTCATCGGACTTGCCATGGCCGCGCCAGCGCTCCATCAGGCGGCGCTCGAGCTCGCCCCGCGGCACGTCGACGAAGATGGTGAAGTCGAACAAAGGCGCCAGCCGCGACCACGGCTCCTCGTCGAGGAGGAGATAGTTGCCCTCGACAAGGATGAACTTGGTGTCGGCGCCGATCACTTCGGCCGCCGCGCGCGACAGTTCCATGTTGCGGTCGAAGACCGGAATGGCAATGTCCGGCTCGCCGGAGCGGATGCGCTTCAACAGCGTCTCGAAGCCGGCGAAGTCGAAGGTTTCCGGTGCGCCTTTGCGCGCGCGCAGGCCGCGCCGGTTGAGAATGATATCGTCAAAATGGAAGCCGTCCATCGGCACGACTTCCGACGTGCCTTCCGGCAGCAGTTCATGCAGCCTGCCCGATATGGTTGACTTGCCGGCGCCCGGCGGGCCGGCAATGGCGACGACGAAACGCTTGGCTTTGCCGGCGCGCTTGAAGATAGCGGCAGTGATATGGGCCAAGTCAGACATCAGCGCCTCTTTGCTAGCGACTCCGGCCGCATCTTGGCGGCTGTCGGCGGAAATTTCAAACCTGGTTGCTTGATGCCAACGTTTCGACCCGTCGCTGGCAAGTCGCCTGCCTTCGAGATTGGCCAAGACGCCAATCCCGTCGTCATCCTATGGCGGAGCAAGAAGCGGCAAATCGAACCCTGGATTGACAAAGGGATAGGCCGCGATCCGTCGCGCCCCCCTCTGTCCTGCCGGACATCTCCCCCACAAGATCCCATGATGAGTAGTGGACAGCGGCTTGTGTGAGATCAGAGTCGGTTTGCTACCAACCACTCTGAAGGGGATTGCCATGACAGCAGAACCAGCCTCGCCACTTGCCGCCATCCGGGT